>NZ_JASGDQ010000066.1:0-64664 GCF_047607185.1 Nocardioides sp.
ACGACCGTCTTCACACCTCGATTGGCGACATCCCGCCGGCCGAGTACGAGGACCTCTACCGCCAGCAGACACACCACTCATCCCCGGGCTACAGTGACCCCGCTGTCGCCTGACACACCCCTCCGACAGCCCCAGGGCGGTTCACAGCCGAGTGGGAGGAAGCCCGCCCCGGCCAGGAGCAGGGTCCTGTTGTGCGTGCCCGGTTGCACGCCAAGGCATGGGACCACCAACGGCCGAACAAGAAGCCCACGACGCTGGGCAGTGAGGACGGTTGGCGACGCGAACTGTCCGACGCCGGCTACACCCCGAACCACCCGCGAGCGCCACGGCGCAACCCGGTGAGGCTCGATGAGTTGCCGGCGCAACACCTCGCGGCACGGGCGCTGGACCGCTGCGCCGCCGGTGCATCAGCGTGGGCGGTGCATACGGTGCAGGAGCACGTCACCCGGATCATCACCGAGCACGGCGTCACCGCCACTGGCGAGGAGTTGCGTGACCTTGTGGCGATCACGACACGCCTCGCGGTCGAGGATTGCTTGTCTGTTCTTCCGCCCGGAGCGCCATCGCCTGAGCATGTCGCGCACCTGACGTCGTTGCGTGTGGTCGCGGCCGAAACGGAACTACGAGACTTGCTCACGGCCCGCGCCGAGATGCCGTCGCAGGATGTGCTGGACGTGAGTGCTCTCGCTGCTGTGCGTGGTCTGGACGGCGACCAAGAGCGCGCGGCCGCTGCTGTCGCCTCGACCGCTCCGTTGGTTGTGGTGGAGGGTGCTGCGGGTGCTGGCAAGACGACGATGCTGGGTGTTGCCATCGAGGCAGGAGCGCAACAGGGCCGCGCAGCACGGGTGGTGACGCCGACGAAGAAGGCCGCCGACGTCGCCGCCCACGAGCTCGGCGTCCCAGCCGACTCGGTGGCGGCGCTGGTCTATGCGCACGGCTGGCGGTGGAATGACGACGGCGTGTGGACGCGGCTCGCGGTCGGCGAGACTGACCCCGACACGGGCAGGGCCTACGAGGGCCCACCACCAGAGGCTCGGCTCGTTGCCGGTGAGCGGATCGTGGTGGATGAGGCGGGGATGCTCGACCAAGACACCGCCCTCGCACTCCTCGACGTTGCCGACCGGGCAGGCGTGACCCTTACGCTGGTCGGTGACCGGGCGCAGCTCCCGGCGGTAGGTCGTGGTGGCGTGCTCGACATCGCGGCGACGCTGGTCCCGCAGGTGTTCGACATGGCAACAGTCCATCGCTTCACCGACCCCGCATACGCCGACCTCACTATCCGGCTGCGGCAGGGCGAGAACCCGGCCGGATTGTTCGACCAGCTCCACTCGTTCGGGCTAATCCGGTTGTATGACAGCGACGAGGACGTCTACGACGCGATCGCGGAGACCGCTCGCGATGGGGATGCGGTGACCGCAGCGACCAATGACGAAGCCCGGAGCTTGAACGAACTCATCCGCCAGACCCGCGTCCAGCACGGCGAGGTCGATGACGCCTGCACGACGTTCGGGAGTGACGGGCTGCCCATCGGCGTCGGGGACGTGATCCAGACCCGCCGCAACGACTCCGAGGTTGGGGTGGCGAACCGGCAGACCTGGACCGTCCAACACGTCAGCAAGATGGGCGACCTGTACGTCATCGAAGCGAACAGTGGTCGGAAGCGCGAGCACACCGTGTGGCTGCCCGCCGCGTATGTGGCCGAGCACGCGCATCTGGCCTACGCGGTCACCGCCTACGGCGTACAAGGAGCCACTGTGGACGCGTCGCACACGGTGCTCTCCGATGCGCTCGACGCTGCCGGTGTCTACGTCGGCATGACCCGAGGCCGCGCGCAGAACACCCTCCACATCGTCGCCACCGACGTGGGCGACGCGCGGGAGCAGTTCGTCGAGGCGATAGCCCGTGACCGCGCCGACCGAGGCTTGCTCGCCGCAACCGTCGATGCCCGCGAGGCCGTCGCCGGACTCGTGGCTCACGGCCCGGTTGAACTGGTCAACGCCGAGCGCGCCCGCGTCCGCAAGTTCATAGAGAAGGCCGAACGGGAGAAAGCCCGATGGGACGACGCCCTTGCAGCACTGCGACAGCAGTCTGTCGAGCACCAGGCCGAACGCGAAGACCAGCAGCAGATCGTCGCTGCCGCCGATGCCCGACTGGTCGAGATCCGCAACGAAGTCGCCGCCCCGTTGGTCGCCCAAGCCACCATCGACGGTGAGACATTCTTGGCGGCTCGCGCGCGGTTGTGGGAAGCGAACCGAACTCGACCCGGCCGGTTCGTCAAACGCGCAGCCGAGCGCGCCACGACCGAAGCTGCCACTGCACATGACGCCGCCGCGCAGCTCGTCCAAGACCGTTGGGGCAACGTGCCACAGACCGAGAACGGACTCGTCGCCTGGGCGCAAACGGTCGTCAACGACATGGCCGACCGTGATGCCCGCGTCATCGAGGCACATCAACAGGCCGAGCAAGCCCGCCAGCGACTGCGTGACCTCGACCAGGAGCACCTGACCGATCACGCCGACTTGTCCGGCCTGGTGCTCGGTAACGCCCAGCCGCGTCAGGTCACCGCCCGCGTCGCACGGCTGCAGAAGCAGACAACCCAGGCCCGGGACTACATCGCTGAGATCGAGTCTCGGCCGCCGGTCGAGGCGGCACACCTCATCCGTGAGCGGCGGGACCGGGCCAAGTCGTCACGCCCTGTCGTGGAGCCGTTGACTCCGTCGGCGCCCAGCCCAGAGCGCGACCACGGCCGAAGTTTGTGAGAGCCGAGGTCGACACTACCAACGGTTCCGCCGATTCGGCGGGACCGTTCTGACCAGCAGCTTCGCTATCTCAGCAGTCGCGGTGGTGGTGACTCACCACCACCGTTGATGCCGGAGCGAAGCTCTCGGCACGGTGGGGAGGAGCCCTCACCGCCGTTGACTCATCCCGAACGCGGTGGTGCGGAGTCCGCACCGCCGTGAGATTCCCGAAATGGGCGCCGCCGGTGGTGCCGAATCGGCACCACCCTTCACCGTCAACGGGGCCGCCGATTCGGCGGACCCGTTCACCCCGGCCTGAGCCGAGGAAGCAGTGGTCATGGAGATGCCCATACATCGACGGTGCGTCGTATCGGAGCCGTCGTCAACCGCCAAATCGCTTGCCCTGCAAGGGATTCCGCGACGTCCGGTGACAGTCCGAGACAACCGTGGACAGCCAACGACAACCAATAGTCAGACCCGAGGTGCAGTCGTCTCAGCATGTGACCACGAAGCCACTGGCGCAGTATCAGACGATTCCGACGGCAGGCGTCGATAGGGTTTCGCCTGTGATGAAGGTCGAGTCCGCCGCCGCCGGGGTGAGCGCCGCGTGAGCAGTCTGGGCAACTTCGTGTGGTCGATCGCCGACCAACTCCGTGGCGTCTACAAGCCGCACCAGTACGGCGGCGTCATCCTGCCCTTCACGATCCTGCGCCGCCTCGACTGCATCCTCGAACCCGACCGCGACACCGTGCGTGACTTGGCCAAGGCGTTCACGGGTGGCGCGCTCGACGTGCATGTGCGCCAGCAGACCGGCCGCAAGTTCTACAACACCTCCGAGTTCGACTTCGCCAAGTTGCTGGCCGATCCCGAGGGCTTGCGCTCGAACCTGATCGACTACATCAGCCGGTTCAGCGCCAACATCGACGTGTTCGAGCGGTTCAAGTTCGAGAACGAGATCGCCACCCTTGATGAGAAGGGCCGCCTCTACATCGTCGTCTCCAAGTTCGCCGAGGTCGACCTCCACCCCGACACCGTGCCCAACGCCGCGATGGGTGACCTGTTCGAGGAGTTGATCCGCAAGTTTGCCGAGACCTCCAACGAGGAGTCTGCCCATCACTTCACGCCGCGTGATGCCATCCGGCTCATGGTTGACCTGCTCTTCGCCGAGGACAACGCGGCTCTGCTGGAGCCTGGCGTGGTGCGCTCCATCTATGACCCCACCGCAGGAACCGGCGGCATGCTCTCGGTCGCCGAGGAACGGCTGCTGGAGCGCAACCCGAAGGCACGGCTCGCGCTCTACGGCCAGGAACTGAACGACGAGTCCTACGCCATCTGCAAGTCCGACATGCTCGCCAAGGGCCAGGACGCCTCCAACATTCAGCTCGGCGACACTCTGATCGACGACAAGTTCGCCGGACGCACCTTCGACTTCTGCATGTCCAACCCGCCCTACGGCGTGGACTGGAAGGCCGCACAAGAGTCGGTCAAGGCCGAGGCCGCCGCGATGCCGAACGGCCGGTTCGGGCACGGGCTCCCGCCGGTCTCCGACGGCCAGATGCTGTTCCTGACCCACCTCGCCAACAAGATGCGCCCCGCTCACGAGGGCGGCGGACGCGCTGGCATCGTCCTGAACGGCTCGCCTCTGTTCAACGGCGCGGCCGGGTCAGGCCCGAGCGAGATCCGCCGCTGGTTGTTGGAGTCCGACCTGGTCGACGCGATCGTCGCGCTGCCGACCAACATGTTCTTCAACACCGGCATCGCGACCTACATCTGGATTCTCGACAATACCAAGGCGCCCGAGCGCAAGGGCAAGGTCCAGCTCATCGACGCTACGTCGTTCTGGACCAAACTCCGCAAGAACCTCGGAGCCAAGGGTCGAGAGGTCGGCGCGGCCGACCGCGAGCGCGTCCTGAAGTTGTACGACGACCTCGCCGAGACCGAACACTCCAAGACCTTCGACGCCGCCGACTTCGGCTACTGGACCATCACCGTCGAGCGCCCCCTGGTCGATGAGTACGGCAAGCCGGTCACCGATGCGAAGGGCCGCCCGAAGCCGGACACGAAGTTGCGCGACACCGAGAACGTCCCCTTCACCTACGCCGGTGGCATCGACGCCTACGTCAAGACCGAGGTACTGCCGCACGTCCCCGACGCCTGGATCGACGAGAAGAAGACCAAGGTCGGCTACGAGATCCCGTTCACCCGTCACTTCTACAAGTACGTCCCACCGCGTCCCCTCGCTGAGATCGACGCCGACCTCGAAGCCCAGGTCGTGAAGATTCTGACCCTCCTGCGGGAAGTTGAGCAGTGAGCAGCCCACATACATTGAGGTTTTCTCACCAGGGTTGCTGGTGTGACGTGTGTGACGAGCGCGTGTCGGTCGGGAGCCGCGGGGTCCTGACCGGAAATGGTCGTTCTTGCGACAGATCAACTTCCCCAGCAAGGACCCCGCGTGATCACCTATCGTGCCAGCCTCGACGTCCCCACCCAGACCCTGGTCACCGTGTGTCGGTGGCTTCGCGAACACCGCAGGGTCCACGACCGGCGTCCCTGGCAGCGTGCCGCCGGTGTCCACGCTCAGGCGGTCATGGTCCTGCTCTGGTTCAAGGAGCGCACCGACATCCGGATCCTGCGGCACCACCGGCGCGACTTGCTGAAACGCGGTTTTCGGGTTTGCGCGGTGGTGGTGAGTCCTCACCACCGTTCGGGTTCCCGAACGCACCGCTTCCGCCCGGTGGTGAGGAGTCCTCACCACCGTCAACGGTTCCGCCGACTCGGCGGCACCGTTCACCCTGGCGAGAGCCGGGGAGCCGGTGGCGACGGAGGTGCCCATGCAACGACGGTGCGCCTCACTGATAGCGATGTCAACCACCCTGTTGCAGGCAGCGTCGAGCGTCCAGCAACGACCGGTGACAGTGGAAGACAACCGGCAATGACAAGCGACAACCAGCAGTGAAGTCATCCCGCTGGCGTCTCGCGATGTGACCGAGAGCAGCGGCGACGGAGAGGACGACGCGCGGCTCCCACGACGTCCGCCTCGGCCGTGGCAGACTTGGAGCAACGAGATTGGAGGTCGGTCATGGCGGAATCATTCGCAGACGTGCTGATGCGCGGCATCGAGTACGAAGGCCTGCGTGAGTCCATCAACATCGAGATCGCCCACCACACTGAACTCGTTGATCACCTCGGAGAAGACACCGCCGAGGGCCGCGCGCACCTAGAGGCGATCACCCGCCTCGCCGGCGTGCGCCGCCTGCTCGCCCCGAACAACGCCGCCGCCATCGAGATCGCTGGGCTCCTGCTGGACAACTCCCGCGCCGAGCGAGCTGGCGCCACCGCCGCGTGAGCGAGAGCGGTCTCGACCGCGAGCTTCACCTGCTGAGCGACGACGAGAGTCTGCGTATCTTCCTTGATCGGATCGTGCCGACCGAGTTTGCGGGCGTCGCCGGTGTCGATCGTCCGGTCGTTCACTTCTTCGGTGGCCAACCCGGAGCCGGCAAGTCCGTTGCGCAGGGCGCGGTCACGACCGCGATCATCGCCGCCGATGGCATCGGTGCCGTGGCCAGCATCATCGGTGACGACTTCCGGCCCCACCATCCGGCGTACAACCGACTACTCGCCGAGGATGACGAAGCTGCCGCGTTCTACACCGACCTCGACTCCGGCCGCTGGGTCGAGCAAGCCATCGCCTGGGCGATCGAGCACCGGCCGCACGTCATCCTCGAAGGCACCTTCCGGCGACCCGGGGTCACCATCGAGAGTGCCAAGAACTTCACGGACTCGAGCTTCGAGGCACACGTGCATGTGCTGGCGGTTCACAAGTTCGTCAGCCGCACCCGGATCTTCGGCCGCTACTACGACCAGCTACGCGCTAACGGCAAGGGTCGCTACACGCTGCCTGCCGCCCACGATGCTTCGTATGACAGCTTGCCCGCCTCGGTCGAGGCGATCCTCGACTCCGGAGTGTTCTCCGACGCCACGGCCTACGACGCTTGGGGAAGCGCGATCGTCAAGGTCAGTGGCCAGTCCGCCGCAGCGATCCCCAACGCGGTCCGGTCAGCCCATGACACCCTGCCGAGTGACGACGAGATCGGTGACCTTCTCGGGCTGCTTGACCGGTTCGAGGACACCTTCGTCAGCCTGGGCAAGGCGGTTGTCGTGCATGACCTGCAAGCCCTGCGACTGGAGATCCTTGGCGCGACCCGCTGAGGCCATCGGAAACCCAGCAAGTTGACCCCGATCCAATCCGAGACGACCACCATCGACCGGTAGAGTGGCTTCATCGGCTGCCAGCCGATCTCCGTGTAGATCGTGGCAACCCAAGCCGACCGAAGACGATCAGTAGCAACGGTCGAACATCTGTTCGGTCCCAGAGGTCACAGGTTCAAATCCTGTCCCCGCTACGAATTTCAGGCGCGGAACCTACGGGTTCCGCGCCTGAAAGGTTTGTGGGACTTGATCACATGTCCGCTTAGGGTCCAGAAACCCTGTCCAGAAGCCCCTCAGAGGGCTGATCTACGAATCGGCTACCGAGTCACCCCGAGCGGTGCGGACTCGCGCGGTCCGGCCAGCACACCTGCTTGGCATGACACCCACCTTGAGCGGTATCGCACCGCTGATCTCGATCGAGGAACTCTCCGAGTACCTCAACGTCCCCACTCGGACCTTGCACGACTGGCGCCTGGCCGGTCGTGGTCCCCGTGCGGTCCACGTCGGCCGGCAACTTCGCTACTTCATCGCCGATGTCAACGAGTGGCTCCAGGAGCAGCGGGAGGACGTCACCGGTCGCGCGCCAGAGGGGCGGTGAGCTGACATGGGACGGCCACGCACCCCCATCGGAACCTTCGGTGAGATCCACTTCGAGAAGACTCCGTCGGGCCAAGTCCGTGCACGTGCGCGCTACCGCGACGACGACGGCCAGGTCCGCCGGGTCTCGGCGGTCGGCTCTACGCAGAGGACAGCCGAGCGCAACCGCACGAGCAGGACCAACTACAACGAGGTCACCCCGGACAGTTCGTTCAAGCAGCTCGTCGACCTGTGGCTCGACGACATGGACCTGACGAACAAACTGGCCGAGAGCACTCGGGCGCTGTACGAGCGCAACATGCGCCAACTCGTGCTGCCGGTGTTCGAGCACTATGCCCTGCGCGAGATCACCGTTGGCCGCGTCGACCGGTTCCTGAAAGCACTGGCAGCGTCGAAGAGCTACAGCACCGCCAAGCAGGCCAAGACTGTGCTGAGTCTCGCGTTCGGTTTGGCCGTCCGCTACGACGCACTTCGCGAGAACCCCGTGCGGGAGACTGCGAAACTCCACAAGCCACCGTCCCAGGCCAAGGCTCTGACGGTGGAGGAGATCGGGGTTATCCGCGAGGCCGCACGAGGTTGGCGACGTGGCGCCGGGTTCGCCGGCCCACCGCCGGACGGACAGTTGGAGCAACTCATCGAGGTCATGCTCGGAACCTCTGCCCGCATCGGCGAGGTACTGGCGATCCGAAAGTGCGACGCGCTCGTCGATACCGGCGCTGATGCGTTCCAGCCGTCGAAGTTGCCCGGCGCTGCTGAGGCCGTCGGCCGAGAGCCTCTGCATCCGTGCGGCTGCGACTGAGCCTTGGCCGGCGGCGAGTCCGCCTTTGCCGTAGAGCCCGCCGACATCACGAGTCGTACGGACGAGACGTCCGTAGGTCTCGGCACGCCGCTACCACCGGGCTGAAAGCTCGGGGTTGCTGTCGGTGAAGCGGCACGCGGCTTCGAGGGAGACGATGCCTTGGGAGTCCAGGACGACGCGGAGGCTTTGGGCGTCGGGGAACTTGATCAGGTGGAGCAGCAGGTTGTGTCGGGCCTGGAGCACGCCGGTGATGCCCGGCAGGCCCGGTCCGTCAATCAGCCGTGCGGGTGGTTTCCAGCCGCGTCGGTCGACGGAGTAGTCGGGGTTTCCGTAGCCGGAGTACGCCGCGCAGACCTCGGCCGCGCCTTCCAGCCCGGGATGTTGGAGTAGCGCCGGTCCAGGCCGACGAGGGCGCGAGTGATCTCGGCGGCGTCGTGGATCACGGTCATGGATTCGGCTTCGGACAAGCGTCCGTAGCCGACTCCGGCGTCGAAGTCGTGTTCTGCGAGGGCACCGGCTCGGGCGGCTTGGCGCCAGAGGTCGACCATCTCGAACCGTTGGGCCGAGACGAGTTCCTCCGTCGTCGGCAAAGTCGCGGGACGGTGTGGAGACCGGCGCCGCCGATGCGTTGCTGGATGCGGTGCTGGCGCAGCAGCTCGCCGAGGGCGTCGCGGAGCATCCCGCTGGTCTCGCCGTACATCAGGCGCATCCAGTTCTCGGGCTGCCCAGAGCATGTCCAGGACGAGTTCGACGATCAGTGAGTCGATGCCGTGCCGGACGAGGTCCTCGATGGCGGATTCGGCGACCTCGAAGAGGACGTCGCGGTCGGTGACCGGGACCGGGCTGATGCCGGGGATGTAGTCGCCGTGGATGAAGTCGATCTGGAGCAGCACCCGGTCGTACTCGATCGACGCATCGGTCGTGATCGCGTTGTCGGCCAGGGGACGGCGACACCTCGCCCGGGCAGGTGAGAACGCACCCTCCGTGACGACCGGACAGGTGCTCTCGGGCTAGCGCCGGAAGACGGCCCCGCCGTCGCGCAGCGCGGCGAGGTCGGCGTAGCCGTTGAGGCCCATGGTCAGGTCGACCTCGGCGAGCAGGCAGCGGAGCAGGTGGACGATCGAGTCGGTGCCGCCGAGGGTGGCGGCGTAGGCGTAGGGGCGCCCGATGCCGACCGCGGTGGCGCCGAGCGCGAGCGCCTTGACGATGTCGGCGCCGGAGCGAACGCCGGAGTCGAAGATGACCGGTAGGTCCCCGGCGGCCTCCACCACGCCGGGCAGGAACGACAGGGCCGGGGCCGAGGCGGCCTGGCGACCACCGTGGTTGGAGCAGTAGATGCCGTCGACGCCGGCATCGCGGGCGCGACGTACGTCGTCGGGCGCGCAGATCCCCTTGAGCACCAGCGGCAGGGGGGTCAGCGAGCGCAGCCAGGCGACGTCGTCCCAGGTCAGGCCGGGGTTGCCGAAGGTCAGCGCCCAGTAACCGACGAATGCGTTGGGGTCCTCCTCCGGCGACACGGCGAGCTTCGAGCGGAACACCGGGTCGCTGGCGTAGTTGGCCAGGCAGGCGCCGGTGAGCTGCGGGAAGATGCCGTGCCGCAGGTCCCGCGGTCGGTAGCCGAGGGTCCAGGTGTCGAGGGTGACCACGATGCCGCGGTAGCCGGCGGCCTCGGCGCGATGGACCAGGCTCTCCGCGACGTCGCGCTCGGCGGGCGTGTAGAGCTGGAAGAGGCCCGGGGTCTCCCCCAGCGCGGCGGCGACGTCCTCGAGCGGGTCCTGCATCAGCGTCGACCCGATGAGGGGTACGCCGGTCTCGGCCGCTGCCCGAGCGGCGGCCAGGTCGCCGTGGCCGTCGGGAGCGCACACCCCGATGACCCCGACCGGCGCCATCAGGATCGGCGTCGGCAGGGAGAGGCCGAGCAAGGACACCGACAGGTCGCGCTGGGCCGCTCCCGAGAGCATCCGGGGCAGCAGCCCGTAGGCCGCGAACTCGGCCACATTGGCGCTCTGCGTCTGCTCGTCGCCGGCACCGCCGGCGACATAGTCGAAGAGCCTCGGCTCCATCGTCTCGGCCGCGCGTCGCTCGAGCTCGGCGAAGCCGAACGGGAGCGTGGGCACCTCCCCCATCAGGCCGTTGAGGTAGACGCCGAGCTGCCAGTCGGAGAAGTTCGCCACACAGCGGAGCGTAGAGGAGTGAGACCGGGCGGATCTCCCCGCGCGGGAAATGCCACCATGTCGCCCTACGTACTTCCAAAGGAGTGACCCCAATGCGCGCACCACGTATGCTCGCCGCGACCCTCAGCACCGTCGCCCTGCTCGCCCTGGCTGCCTGCGGCGGCTCGGACGCGGGCTCCGAGGCGACCGAGAGCGGCAGCACCCCGACGACCGGTGAGTCGACGACGCTGGAGACCCTCACGCCCGGCAAGCTCACCATCGCCACCGGCGAGCCCTCCTACTCCCCCTGGGTGGAGAACGACGACCCGGCCTCCGGTGAGGGCTTCGAGGCCGCCGTCGCCTATGCCGTCGCCGACAAGCTTGGCTTCGCCAAGGACGACGTGGAGTGGGTGCGCACCAGCTTCGAGTCGGCGGTGGCGCCGGGTCCCAAGGACTTCGACTTCAACATCCAGCAGTTCACCATCACCGAGGAGCGCAAGAACGCCGTCGACTTCTCCTCCCCCTATTACACGACCGCTCCCGGGCTGGTCTCGATCAAGGGCAACACCGGTGCCGACGCCACCGACCTGGCCGGCCTGAAGGACGCGCTCATCGGCGGCTCCGTCGGCACCTCCTCGCTCGACGCCGCCGAGGAGCTGATCCAGCCCACCGAACAGGTGGCGGTCTTCAACAGCACCGAGGACGCCGTCCAGGCGCTCAACGCCGGCCAGATCGACGTCCTCGCGGTCGACCTGCCGACGGCGCTCTACCTGGCCGCCGCCGAACTCGACAACGGCGTCGTGGTCGGCCAGCTGGCCTCGGACCAGGGCGGCGACCAGTTCGGCCTGCTGCTGCCCAAGGACTCCGCGCTGACCGCGCCGGTCAGCGCCGCAGTCGACGCGCTGCAGGCCGACGGGACCCTCGACGAGCTGGTCGCGACCTGGCTGACCGACGCCGCCGGCGCTCCGGTCCTGAAGTAGTCATCCTCGATGCCCTCCGAGCTGGAGCTCGAGCGGCGCCGCTACCGAGCCGGGCAGCGGCGCCGCTCCGTGCTGGTCAGCCTGGTCAGCACGCTCCTCTTCGCGGTCGTCGTCTGGCTGGTGCTGGTCAACAGCCCGGGCTGGGACGACGTCCGGGCCTCGTTCTTCGACGTCGGCTACGGCTGGGACGTGCTGCCGGCCGTTCTCGAGGGGCTCTGGCTCAACGTCCGGGTGCTGGTCGTGGCCTCGCTGGGCGTCGCCGTCTTCGGCAGCCTGCTGGCGGTGGCCCGCACCCTGCGCGGTGCGGTCTTCGCGCCGGTGCGCTATCTGGCGGCCGGCTATACCGACATCTTCCGTGGGATGCCGCTGCTGATCGTGCTCTACCTCATCGGGCTGGGCGTGCCCGGCCTCAACCTCATCGACCACCGGGTCAACCCGGCGATCTGGGGCACCATCGCGCTGGTGATCACCTACTCGGCCTATGTCGCCGAGGTGCTGCGGGCGGGCATCGAGGCGGTCCACCCCTCGCAACGACTCGCCGCCCGCTCGCTGGGCCTCTCCCACACCAAGACGCTGCGGCTGGTCATCGCGCCGCAGGCGATCCGCAAGGTGACCCCCGCCCTGATGAACGACTTCGTCTCGATGCAGAAGGACGTCGGCCTGATCTCGGTGCTCGGTGCGGTCGACGCCATTCGGGCGGCACAGATCGAGGTCTCCAAGACCTTCAACTTCACCCCGTACGTCGTCGCCGGGCTGCTCTTCGTGCTGCTGGCGTGGCCGATGATCCGCCTCACCGACTGGCTCACCGCTCGCGCCCAGCGCCGCGAACAGATCGGGGGCGTCGTATGACGCCTCGACTGAGCGTTCGGGACGTCGAGAAGTCGTTCGGCTCGACCCCGATCCTGCGCGGCATCAGCCTCGACGTCGCCGACCACGAGGTGGTCGTGCTGATCGGCGCCTCCGGCTCGGGCAAGTCGACGCTGCTGAAGACCATCAACCTCATCGAGCCGGTGGACGACGGCCAGATCCTGCTGGCCGGCGACGACATCACCGACCCACGGGTGGACGCCGACGGCGTCCGGGCGCGGATCGGGGTGGTCTTCCAGCACTACAACCTGTTCCCGCACATGAGCGTGCTCGACAATGTCACCCTGGCCGCGCGGAAGGTACGCCGGACACCGCGCCGCGAGGCCGAGGAGCACGGGATGCGGCTGCTGGACCGGATCGGGCTGGCCGACAAGGCCCGCGCCTATCCCGACCGGCTCTCCGGCGGCCAGCAGCAGCGGGTCGCCATCGTCCGGGCGATGGCGACGGAACCGGAGCTGCTGCTCCTCGACGAGATCACCAGCGCCCTGGACCCGGTGCTGGTCGGCGAGGTGCTCGACCTGGTCGGCGAGCTGAAGCAGGCGGAATCGACGATCCTGATGGCGACCCACGAGATGGGCTTCGCCCGCCGGGTCGCCGACCGCATCGTCTTCCTGGCCGGGGGCCGCATCGTCGAGTCCGGGCCACCGGAGCAGATCTTCGACGCGCCCCAGCAGCAGGCGACCCGCGACTTCCTGGCCCGGCTGCACTAGCCCAGCAGCGCCAGCGCCTGCTCGATCTTCTGCTGCGCCCTCTTGAGCAGCCGCTCGCGCTTGACGAAGTCGCCCTGCTCGGCGGCCTGGGTCGCCGCCGCGAACAGCCTGTCGGCGTCGGCCAGCAGCGCCTTCGCCTGCTCGTCGAGGGTGCCGGTCGGCGGGGTCGTCGTGGGCGGCTCGGTGGTGGGCGGGGTCGTCGTCGGCGGAGTGGTGGTCGGCGGCTCCGTGCTCGGCGGCTCCTCGGTGCCGCTGCCCTGCTCGGCGTTCTCGACCGCCACCGAGAGGGCCTCCGACAGGGTGCCGCCGTAGCCCAGGTGGCCGTCGTAGGCCACCAGGACCAGGGCCAGCACCGGATAGGAGGAGCCGGCCACCTGCTGGGCGTAGACCGGCTCGACGTTGATCAGCCCGTAGTCGCTGGTCGGGATGGTGAGCAGGTTGCCGTACCTGATCCCGGCGTTGGTCCCGCGATAGGGAAGCAGCGCCGCGGCGATGTCCTGGTCGCTCTTGAAGACCGTCACCACCTGGCCGGGCCCCTGGGTCTGCTGGTCGGGCCGCTCCAGCACGGTGATCTTGCCGTAGTCGGTCGTGGTCGGGTCAGAGTTGACCGTCATCACCGCCGAGAGGTTGTTGCGGCGACGGGGCACGAAGGTGGTCGACATCGACCACACCTCGGCGCTGCTCGCCCGGTCGTCGACGAAGAGCCGGTAGGGCGGCAGCAGGTGGTCGGGCGAGTTGGGGTCCTCCGGCACAGACCACCAGTCGGAGCCCTGGATGAACGCCTGCGGGTCGGTGACGTGGTACTTCGCCAGCTGGTAGCGCTGCACCTTGAACAGGTCCTCGGGGTAGCGCAGGTGCGGCAGCAGGTCCTCGGGGATGTCGGCCTTCGGCTTCACCGTGCCGGGGAAGGCGCTCGACCAGGCCTTGAGGATCGGGTCGTCCTCGTCCCAGGCGTAGAGCGTCACCGTGCCGTCGTAGGCGTCCACGGTGGCCTTGACCGCGTTGCGCATGTAATTGATCTCGTCGGTCGGCAGCGTCTGCAGCCCGGTGGACTGCTGCTGCACGTCGTCGGTCATGGTCTTGAACGACTCCTTCTCGGAGCCGGGATAGCGGTCGGTCGTGGTGTAGCCGTCGAGCACCCACAGGATCCGGCCGTCGACCACCACCGGGTAGGCGTCGTCGTCGAGGGTCAGCCAGGGCGCGACCTTCTCCACCCGCTCGCGCGGGGTGCGGTTGTAGAGGATCTGCGAGTTCTCGTTGACCCGCTCGGAGAGCAGGAAGCTGGAGGAGCCGAACTTGATCGCGTAGAGCAGCTGGCGCCAGGTGGACCCGATGGCGACGCCGCCCTTGCCGTCGTACGTCGTGCGCCCCTCGTTCTCCCCCGAGCCGGCCAGGTCGAGCTCCACCGGCGCGGCGCCCTCGGGGCGACCGACGACGGAGTAGGACGGCGACTGCTCGCCGAAGTAGACCCGCTGCTCGAAGTCGCCGGGGCCGTAGTCCACCATGTCGTCCTGGGTGGTGCCGCTGCCCTGCGCCCACTGGATGGCGGTGCTCTCGGTGTCGTCGGCGAGATTGCGCTGGTTGGCATAGGCGGCGATCACGCCGCTGCCGTGGGTGTAGACGGTGTGCAGGTTGGTCCAGGTCTGGTCGCGGTCCGCGATCCCGGACTGGTTAAGCTCACGCACGCCGAGCACCAAGGCCCGGTCCTGGCCCTCGATCTGGTAGTGGTCGACGTCGAGCACCTCGGGCACCGTGTAGTAGCCCTTGACCTGCTGGTTCTCCTCGAACATCGCGTGGACAAGCTGGGGGTCGACCAGCGGCGCCGACTTGACCTCGTTGTCGAGCTGGGTGGCCAGGTCATCGGTGATCTGCGCGTCCTGGGTGTAGTTCTCGACGGTGACGGTGTCGTCGTCGATGCCGTAGGCGGCCCGGGTCGCGGCGATATTCTTCGCGACATAGGGCGCCTCCTTCTCGGCGGGTGAGGGACGCACCTGGAAGCCCTCGACGATGGCGGGCCAGATCAGTCCGAGCAGGATGGCCGAGACCATCAGCAGCGCGGCCCCGACGCCGGGAAGCAGCCAGGTACGACGCCAGATGTTGACCAGGAAGAGCACCGCGCAGATGACCGCGATGCCGGCCAGGATGACCTTCGCGGGCAAGATGGCGTGGTCGGCGGTGTAGCCCGGGCCGGTGATCAGCGGGGAGTCGTTGTAGACCACGTCGAAGCGGTCGAGCCAGTAGTCGACCGCCTTGGCGAGCACGAACACGGCCAGCAGCACCGACAGCTGGACCTGGGCCGGCCGGGAGACCCGGTCGCCGGCCTGCTGCAGCCGGATGCCGCCGTACAGGTAGTGGACCAGGACGTTGGCGAGCAGGGCGACCACGGCCAGCGCCATCACGAAGTTGACGAGCAGGTGGTACCAGGGCAGGTCGAAGACGTAGAACCCGATGTCGCGGCCGAAGTAGGGGTCCGTCTGGCCGAAGTCGCTGCCGTTGCGCCACATCAGGAAGGTGCGCCACTGGCCGGTGGCCGAGGTGCCCGCGAAGACGCCGGCGATGACGGAGACGGCGATCAGCAGGTAGGTGCGGATCGGGGTGACCGCCTCGCGGTAGCGGTCCATGCCGTTGTCGTGGCCGCCTGGCAGGATGAACGGTCGGCCGCGGTAGGCCAGCGCTATCGCCAGGCCGACCGCCACCGCCATGACGACGCCGAAGGCGAGGAAGAGCCCGACCCGGGTCCACAGCAGCTTGTTGAAGACGCCGCCGTAGCCGAGCGCGTCGTACCACAGGTGGTCGGTCCACAGGCCGGCGAACGTGGTGAGCAGGAAGAACGCCACCACCACGATGACGGCGGTGATGACGAGCGCCCGAGTGCGCCTCGAGGTCCCCCGCGGCGGCGGGGTCTGGCGGGGGTCGTCGTCGAACAGCTCACTCATGCGCGACCTCGCTTCGCTCGGTGGAGGCATGAGCGACGCGCCCTAGCTCGAATTATTCGCTCGCTTCGCTCACTCATGTCTTACTGATCCTCGCAGGTGGGCAGGTCGGCCTTCGGGTCGGCGACCCACGTCGTGATGGCCTCGACGGCGTCGTGCATGGTGTCGGCACGCACCAGCCGCATGTCGCCGTTGTCGGCACCGAGCGCCTCCTCGCAGTTGCCGGGTGGCACCAGGAAGAGCTCCGCGCCGTCGCGGTGGGCTCCCGCGATCTTCTGCTGGATGCCGCCGATCTCGCCGACGGCGCCGGTGGTCGCGATCTCGCCGGTGCCGGCGATGTCGTGGCCCCCGGTCAGCGCCCCGGGCGTCAGGGTGTCGAAGATGGCGAGCGAGAACATCAGGCCAGCGCTCGGGCCGCCGATGTCTGAGTCGATATTGAGCTCGACGTCGACCGGGAGGTCGAGGAATCGCTCCGCCAGCGAGGCGCCGATCCGCGGCGTGCCGTCGTCGTCGGCCACCGGCGCGATGCTCACCTCGCTGGTGACGCCGTCGCGGCTGATGGTGAAGGTGCGCTGCTGGCCGGCGGGAGTCGTGCTGACCAGGTCGATGAGCTGGTCGGCGCTGGTGATCTTCTCGCCGTCCACCTTGTCGATGACGTCGCCCGCCTGCAGCTGGCCCGCGGCCGGGCTGCCCGTCACGACCGAGCCGATGCTGACCTCCGCGGTGACGTCGACGCCGTCCTCGCGGAGCGCGACCCCGGCGGCGATGTCCTGGCTGGAGGACATCTGCGCGGCACCCTCGCTCTCGCTGTCCGCGTCGGTCTCGCCGCTCTGGTAGACCGCGCTCCACGGGTAGACGGCGTCGTGCTTGTCGAACCAGGCGGCCATCAGGCCGGGCAGCGTCAGCTTGGTGTCGGGCCGGGTGACCGAGACGGTCACCATGCGCAGCTGGCCGTCGACGGGATAGACCGGCAGGCCTGAGACCTCGACGATCGGCTTGCCCTGGTCCTCGCCGAGCACGTCGAGCGTCATCCCGGGCCGGTAGACCACGTAGGGAAGCGGGGTGAGCAGCGCCACCAGCAACAGCACCAACACCAGCGGTACGGCGATCAACCCCGCCAGGGTGCGCTGGGACATCTGCATCACGGCACAAACCTTCTCATCACCGTCCAAGCGGGCGGTGAGGGGTGGTCAGCCCGCCTTCCGGCGCTGGCGGACCGCGACGCCGGTGGACCTCTCCCGGGGCAGTCGAGGGGCGGCGTACGTCGTGCGCGGCTGTCGCGACAGCGCCTCGCCCAGCCGCCGGGTAGCGGCCTCGCGGTCCTCCCGATGCTCGCGGTGCTCCCGGCCGAGCCACGCCACCCAGCACATGGCGAGGACCGTCACGACGGCGGCGGGCGCGAGCCAGAGCAGGATCTCCACGGGTTCAGGGTAGGCCGACCCACTCCTCGGTTCCGTCAGCGAACCGCTGGTGCTTCCAGATCGGCACCTCGCTCTTGAGGGTGTCGATCAGGGCCTTGCTCGCGGCGAAGGCGTCGCCGCGGTGACCGCTGGCGGTGGCCACGATGACCGCGATGTCGCCGATGGCCAGGTCACCGGTGCGGTGCACGGCCGCCACCGCGTTGACCTCGAAGTCGGTGGCGACCCGCTCGCAGACCTCCACCAGCCGCGCCAGCGCGGTCGGGTGGGCCTCGTAGGCCAGACCGGCGACGCCCTTCCCCGCGTCGTGGTCGCGCACCCGGCCGACGAACAGCGTGAGACCGCCGGAGGCGTCGTCGTCGAGGGCCGCCACCACCTCGGCCACGTCGAGCGGCACGTCGCGGATGTCGGCCAGCCTGACTGCAGGATGTGTCACGGACCTACGCTAGTGGCCTGCGCCGCGGGCAGGCGCTTCTTGCCGCTGCCGCGTAACGTTGTCGACATGGCAACTCCGGGAGACGACAGCTCCGAGAACCCGTTCAAGGGCACGCCGTTCGAGGCTCTCTTCGGCGGCCCGGGCGGCATGCCCGACCTGTCGCAACTCTTCGGGCAGATCCAGGCGATGATGTCGCAGTCCTACGACGGCCCGCTGAACTGGGACCTGGCGTTGGACCTGGCCCGCAAGAGCGCTGCCGCGGGCGGCGACCCGACGCCGTCGCAGCGCCAGCAGGACGCCGTCGCCGACGCGCTGCGGCTCGCCGACTACTGGATCGACGGCACCACCACGTTCCCCTCCGGCGTCACCACGACGTCGGCCTGGAGCCGGGCCGAGTGGCTGGTCAACACGATCGAGACCTGGAAGGTGCTCATCGAGCCGGTGGCCGCCTCCTCGGTCAACGCCATGCCCGCCGAGCTCGGCCCGATGGCGGGCTTCCTGGGCAAGGCGATCGGCGCCATGGTGGCCAACCAGGCCGGCTCCGGCCTGGGCGCGCTGGCCGGTGAGGTGCTCTCGGTCTCCGACATCGGCGTACCACTGGCGGCCCCCGGCCGGGCCGCGCTGGTCCCCACCAACGTCCATGCCTTCGCCGCCGGCCTGGACGGGGTGACCGAGGACGACGTGCTGCTCTACATCGCGCTTCGCGAGGCCGCCCACCAGCGGCTGTTCGCCGGGGTGCCGTGGCTGCGGTCCTATGTGACCGACACCGTGACGTCCTATGCCAAGGGCGTCGAGATCAACCTCGGCAGCCTGCAGGAGAAGGTCGAGGAACAGTTGCGCGGCATCAACCCGACCGACCCGGCCTCCTTCCAGCAGCTGATGGACAACCCCCAGCTCTTCGAGATGGCCGACTCCCCCGCCCAGCAAGCGGCCCTGGAGCGGCTGGAGATCGTGCTGGCGCTGGTCGAGGGCTGGGTTGACGAGATCGTCGCCGAGGCCACTCGTGAGCGGATGCCGGCAGCCACGCCGCTGCAGGAGGCGTTCCGGCGCCGCCGGGCCGCCGGTGGCCCGGCGGAGCAGACCTTCGCGACGCTGGTCGGTCTCGAGCTGCGTCCGCGCCGGCTGCGCGACGCCTCGACGATGTGGGGCTCACTGCGGCAGCGGCAGGGCGCCGAGGCGCGCGACGGGGTCTGGATGTCGCCGGCGCTGCTGCCGACCGCCGCCGACCTCGACGACCCGCTGGGCTTCCGCGAGGGCGCCGACACCCCGGCCGAGCTCTCCGCGGACGAGTTCGACGCCGAGCTGCGGGCGCTGCTGGACGGTCCCGGCGAGTCCGGGGAGTGAGCGCACTCCACGCTGACGCGCTCGGCGTGCTCTCCGGGTGGCGTGCACCCGATCCCGCTCAGGAGGCGCTCCGGGCACGCTACGTCGCCTATCTCGCCGAGACCCCGGACGGCGTCTACCGGGCCGGGCGCCCGCACCACCTCACCGCCTCGACCCTGGTGATGTCCGCCGACGGCGCCGCGGTGCTGCTGACGCTGCACGCCAAGGCCGGCAAGTGGTTCCAGTTCGGCGGGCATCTGGAGCCCGGCGACGCCTCGCTGCTCGCCGCCGCCACCCGGGAGGCGACCGAGGAGTCGGGCCTCTCGGTCTCGCTCGACCCCGACCCGGTCCAGCTCAGCGACCACGAGGTGCCGTTCTGCGGCGCCGGCGTGCACCACTACGACGTCCGGTTCCTGGCCGTCGTACCGCCCGAGGCGGTGCCGGCCGTCTCCGCCGAGTCGCTGGACGTGCGGTGGTGGCCCGCCGACGCACTCCCCTCGCCCGACCCGGACCTAGTCGACCTCGTCGACCTCGCCCTCGTCCGACTCGCCGGGCGGCGGCTCCAGCCTGGCCGCGGCTGACCAGCCGAGCAGGAAGCCCTTGGCCCGCTCGGCGTGCGGGTAGCGGTCGACCCAGCCCCAGAACGCCTCGTTGTGGTGCGGCTCGAACAGGTGCGCCAGCTCGTGGACCAGGACGTAGTCGACGACCCAGCCGGGCATCCCCTCCAGCCGTCGCGACAGCCTGATGGTGCGGTCACCAGGCGTGCACGAGCCCCAGCGCGACTGCTGGTTGTCGACCCAGCGGACCGAGGCCGGGACGGCGATACCGCCGAAGTACTCGTCGCCGAGCGCCTTCGCCCGCTTGAGCAGGTCCTCGTCGGAGGGCTTGCGCCGCCTCTCCTGCCGCTCCAGCCGGGCGACCATGGTCTCGACCCACTCGGCCTCCTCCTTCTTGCTGAGGCTGGCCGGGATGAGCACCACGATGCGGTCGCCGTCGCGGTAGGCGGACACGGTACGACGGCGGCGCCTGCTGCGCCGCACCTCGATCTGCTGGTCCACCATGTTGCGACTCTAGGGCTTGGCCCACTCCAGCAGCCGCTCCCGCGGCCAGGTGTTGACGATTCGGTCCGGGTCGATGCCGGCTGCCTCGGCCCGTTCGCAGCCGTAGAGCTGGAAGTCGAGCTGGCCGGGCGCGTGGGCGTCGGAGTCGATCGAGAACAGGCAGCCGATGTCGCGGGCGAGCTCGAGCAGCCGGGTCGGCGGGTCGCGGCGCTCCGGCCGGCTGTTGATCTCCACCGCGACGTCGTGCTCGGCGCAGGCCTCGAAGACCGCCCGGGCGTCGAACCTGCTGCCCGGCCGGGTGCCCCGGCTGCCGGTGATCAGCCGACCGGTGCAGTGCCCGAGCACGTTGGTCAGCGGGTTCTCGACGGCTCTGACCATCCGTCTCGTCATCGGCTCGGGGTCCATCTTGAGCTTGGAGTGGACGCTGGCGACGCGTACGTCGAGCCTGGTCAGCAGCTGTTCGGTCTGGTCGAGCCCGCCGTCGTCGAGGATGTCGACCTCGATGCCCTTGAGCAGGGTGAACTCACCGCTCAGGTGGTCGTTGACCGCCTCGATGACGGCAAGCTGTCGGGTCAGCCGCTCGGCGCTGAGGCCGTGGGCGACCGTCAGCCGCGGCGAGTGGTCGGTGAGCACCAGGTAGTCGTGGCCGAGCTCGATGGCGGTGAAGGCCATCTCCTCGATCGGCGACCCGCCGTCGGACCAGTCGGAGTGACAGTGCAGGTCCCCCTTGAGCCGTTGTCGCAGCTCGGTGCCGCCGTCGGTCAGCGGGCCGCCGTACTCCTCCTCGAGGTCGCGCAGCCGCTCGGGCACCCTGCCCTCGACCGCCTCCTTGATCACGGTGGCGGTGCTGTTGCCGATGCCGGGCAGGTCGGTGAGGGTGCCGCTCGCCACCGCCTGGGCGATCTCCTCGGCGTCCATCGGCAACAGCGTGGCGGCCGCTGCACGGAACGCCTTGACCTTGTAGGTGTCCTCGCGGCCCCGCTCCAACAGGAACGCGATGCGGCGCAGCGCGGCGACTGGCTCCATCTATTTTTCCTCCACACCCGGTGGACTGCATCGACGCTGGTCAGCGCGGCGCATCCCATTCTGACCCACCGGTGTTCCACACCGGTCTCCCATGGTTGTCCACCGGTATTCCCGGCGTTTTCACCAGGCTTTCCACACCGCTGTCCACAGGCAGGGGAGCCGCTGCGTTGACCCGCTCGGCGTGGCTCCCTAGGTTTCTCCGCAGACGAGACCCCCGGCGCCGCCGGACGTCCTTGGCAAGGGGAAGGCGAAGGACGATCCAGGACACCGGGGGTCTCTCGTCTTCTTGCTCCACTGCGACACGCCACGCCACGCGAGCGTGCCGAGTGGGCTCAGGCGCGGAGCGTGCCGTAAGGTCGAGGCGGCTCACCGGCCCAGGCCGGGGCCCCGGCGGGCTTCCCCGACATACCCGTCGCGACGACCAACGTAAGACATAGGCAAGGAGGCCGTCATGGCGGAGACCTGGAGCGGCGAGTTCTACTGCGTGAAGTGCAAGGAGAAGCGCGAGGCCACGGGCGAGATCAAGGTCAACGACAAGGGCACCAAGATGGCCAAGGCCGTCTGCCCGACCTGTGGCACCAACCTCAACCGCATCCTCGGCAAGGCCTGATCCTCGGCCCACCGTAGGACCGCGACGGCGGCGTCGATCCCTCGGGATCGGCGCCGCCGTCATTTCGCCTGTGGAGAGCCGGTTGCGAGCCTTCTCTCGGCTCGGCACGCTCGGGTCATGTCTCGGATGATCCTCCGGCCCGGCCTCACGGCGGTGCGCCACGACGACGCGCACCTCCAGGTCGGCCATGTCGTGCTGGCCGACACCGCGCCGGTACGACGCCTGCTCGCCACGCTCGCCTCCCCCGAGCCCGGGGAGCCTCCCGACTCGCTCCCGGCGCGGCGGGCACTGGCCGCGCTGACCGCGGCCGATGCCGTGGTGCCGGCGCCGACCTCGCCGACGGCGAGCTGGCTGGCGGGCGCCTACGGCTCCTCTCATCCGGAGCGGGCTGCCGCCCGGGCCGCGGCCGCCGTCTCGCTGACCGGTCCGGCCGCCCTGGTCGGCCCGGTCTCGACACTGCTCAAGGCCGCCGGCGTCCTGCCCGTCGACGGGCCAGGGTCACTGGCCGTCGTCCTCTCGCTCGGGCCGGTGCGGCGCTCCCTGCTCGACGAGCATCTGCGCTCCGGCGTACCCCACCTGCCGGTCGCCGGCACCGCCTCCTGCTGGGAAGTGGGGCCGCTCGTCGTACCCGGCCAGACGGCATGTCTGCGGTGCGTCGACCTCGACGACCCCGATCCCCGTCGTCCTCTGGTCGTCGACCAGCTGGCACAGGTCGCCGACTCGACGCCGGTGGATCCCGTCGCCCAGTCACTCGCGCTGGCGCTGGTCGTCCGCGAGGTGCTGGCCTATGTCGACGGCGACCTGCCCGACACCTGGTCGGCGGTGTTGACCCTCCCCGCCGTGGGCCTGCCGTCCTCACAGGCGTTCGCCCGTCACCCGCTGTGCGGCTGCGCCTGGGACGCGCTAGCCGACTAGACCAGTGTCAGGATCGCGATCGGTCACGCAGACGACCGGGCCGGCGGGCGGGTCGAGCACCGTCCAGACCGGTCCACCGCCTCTCGCGGCCGCGCGGTTGTCCGTCGCGATGTCTGGTCGGCCGGACCTCCCAGCCGGTCAGTCGCCGCCAGAACTCCAGCTCTGCCTCCCAGTCTCGAACGCTGCACAAACGGATTACATCTCTGCCATTTTACGAACATATGTTTGAATACGTAGCACAACCTGTTAGGCTTGGGTCATGAGCGCAACTGCCGAGCCAGCACGATCTGGCGCCGCACTGGACCTGGTCCAGACGGCGTCCGACGCTGTGCTGGCCGACGTGGCCTCTTTCCGCGAGGCCGCCGCTCGCGCGGAGGTCTACGCGATCACCCGGGCGGCGGAGTTCTGCCTGCTTCATGCCACCACCGATCCCGGCGCGGCGGCACTGGTCGCCGAGCGGGGGCAGGTCACCGACCTGGCTCTCGCAGGCGAGGGTGCGCCGCTCGTCGCCGAGGACGCGGTGGCCGAGTTCGCTGCCGCGCTCGGCATGGCCGACCACACCGCACGAGACTACCTCGGCGATGCGCTCGAGATCAGCCAGCGACTCGGACCGCTCTGGCGACGGCTTCAGAACGGCCAGGTGCCGGTCTGGCGGGCCCGGCTCATCGCTCGGCGCACCCGCACGCTCACCGAGGCGGCCGCCGGCTACGTCGCCGAGCACGTCGCTCCGCTGGCCCACCAGATCGGCGCCACCAGACTCGACCGCCTCGTCGACGCCGCGATCGCGCTGCACGACCCCGAGGAAGCCGCCCGCCGAGCCGCCGAGGCTGCGGAGCAGCGCCACGTCAGCATCGCCAAGCACACCCCGGTCGACGGGACCGTCTACCTCGACGCCGCCCTCGACCTCGCCGACGCCGCCGACCTCGACGCCGCGATCGCGCAGGTGGCCGCCGACCTCGAGCCAGAGTCGGACTCCCTCGACGTGCGCCGTGCCAAGGCCCTCGGCGTCATCGCCCGCCGCACGCTTGCCGGCTACGACGGCACCGCACCAACTCGTCAGCTGCGGCTCTACGTCCACCTCGACCGCGACCTGGCCGGCACCGGCCTGGCCCGCCTGGAGTCACCCGACACACTGATCACTCTCGACCAGCTCAAGACCTGGTGCGCGACCCCAGGCACCAGCCTCCGTGTCACCCCAGTGCTCGACCTGGCTCAGCCCCTCACCCGCGACGGCTATGCGCCCTCAGAGCAGATGCACGAGCAGGCCACCCTGGTCGACGCCACCTGCGTTCACCCCTATTGCACGCGCGATGCTCGCCCCGCCGACCGCGACCACAACGAGCCCTACGATCCAAACGGACCGCCGGACCAGACCAATACCGAGAATCTCGGCTCCCTATGCCGACTTCACCACCGTCTCAAGACCCACGCCGGCTGGCGATATTCGAAGCTCTCCCCCGGCCTCTACCACTGGCAATCCCCCGGAGGTCGCCACTACCTCCGCACGCCGGCCGGGACCTATCCATTGGGCCGGTTGTCCACAGATTCTCGCAAGGGTGTTTCGGACCCCGGGCCCCCTGGGTAGATTCCCGACCATCTCGGGAAGGACCACGGTTCATGAGACGTGTCGCATCACTCATCGGCGCGGTCGTCGCCACTGGCTCACTGACGCTTCCATCAGCCTGCTCATCGGGAGGCAGCGAAGCAGCCGACCCGCCGCCGTCGACAACGCCCGCGACCACCCCCTCCACCTCCGCCCCTCCCCCGTCACCCACACCGACCGGCCCCACGCCGCCGGTCATGCCGGAGGCCGCGAAGTCGCACGACGAGGCGGGAGCCAAGGCGTTCGTGAGGTACTTCTGGGCGGTCGTGGACTATGCCCAGTCGACTGGCGATACAGATGCCATTGGGCGCGAGAGCGTTCAGGGCTGTGCTGGTTGTGAGAACGGCATCTCGGCCATCAGAAGGGTCTACGACAAACACGGCCAGATCCTTGGCGGAGACGGGGAGGTCTCTGAGTTGTCAGTGACTTGGCGTAACTCGCCTGGGCTGACGGTAGCCGTTGTGACCTTCACACTTACGCTTCAACCGCAGCAAGTCAACTACCCGGATGATTCCCAAGACTGGCAGAGCGATGGCGGAACCTTTCAACGCGTACTCGAACTACTAGCCGACGACGGCGCCTGGAAAGTCGCTCAGTTCCATGAGGCGAAGTGAGATGAGACCTCTATTACTCTTCGGCTCATCGATTTTAATTTTCTCAATCCTCGGATTCGCATCAATGGCGACAGCCGGAGATGTTGACAGTCCCGGTCCATGTGATCCGACGACCGGGGCTGGCGAGGGTGGGTTCGACGCTTCAGGTCAGACTTGTGGCACTGGTAGTCCGGACGGTGGTAGCGACAATGCCCTACCGCCTGGGCATTGGGTGCACGAGCCAGCCTGCAATCTGGCGGGCGCCTCGACCTGCGTGGACGATGCTCAACTGGCCTGTGACAACGGGGATCCCATGGAAAACGTCTGGTACCAGACGAATGACGGCCTGCACCTCTATCCCCACACGAACTGTCCCGAGGAAAACACCGTCACGATGGGCGACATCCGCAGCGCCTTCGAATCGATCCCGGTGCCGGAGTCCGTGATCGTGGTCCAGCCGCCGGGCGGCGAGACGCTGGTCAACTTCGACACCAACTTCTACACCGTGGCGGAGCCGTTCACGGCGACTGTGACCGTGCTGGAGCACACCGTCGACTTCCGGATCAGGCCGCAGTCCTTCGGCTGGCACTTCGGAGACGGCGTCGACAAGACGACCACGAAGCCGGGCGCGGCGTATCCGAAGCTCGAGGTCACCCATCGCTACCGGACCAAGGGCGAGGTCGAGGCGAGGGTGGACACGGTGTGGGAGGCGGAGTATCGCCTCGACGGCGGTGGGTGGGCGATGGTCGACGGCACGGTCACCAAGGCCGGCGCGGCCCAGTCCCTGCGAATCAGGTCGGCGACGCCGATCCTGGTGGACTAGTGATCATCTCGGCCATGGCACCAACATAGAACGGCCCGCCCCGCCTCCGGTGGAGGCAGGACGGGCCGTTCGCGTCACCCGCGATCAGGGTGCCGGGAGGAGGTGATCCCCCCTGGTCTGCTACAGAGCGCGGGCGAGAGCCAGACGCGCCTGCTGCGCCGCGAGCTCGGCCTTGCGGCTGAGCCTGCGGGCGCGCGCCAGGGCACGGCCCCGGCGCTGCTCTTGCGCCTCTCCCAGGCGCGCGGCCTGATGCGCGCGCGCCAACTCCTCATAGATGAGGTTCATCGTGATGCTCCTGTTGTCTCGAAGTTCGGTGTTCATGCAACGGCGTCCTTGCGTGGACGGCCCCGCGGCCGCTTCCGGGGGATCACCACTCCCTGAAGGAACAGCTCACCGCCCCACACGCCCCACGGCTCCCGGCGGGAGAGTGCGCCGTCCAGGCAGAGCGCCTGGACGGGGCAGCTCTGGCAGAGCGCCTTGGCGCATTCGACGTCGCTCGGGGACTCGGCGAACCACAGCTCCGGGTTGTTGACCCGACATGGCAGCAGCTCGTCATCGACCATGTCGGCCAGGTCGGCCGGCCCAGCCTCGATCGCCTGGTAGGCCCGGTCGAGAACGCTGGTGGTCATCGTTCACCTCCTGTTGCTTCCTGATCGCGATTTTTTCCAACAAAAAAGGCCGCGGACCCTGGTCGGGTTCCGCGGCCTGAAGGCTGCCGAGTCTGGGTCTCAGACTCTCGGCGGTCTCCAGGCGTGGGTCCCCTGGCCGTTGCGGGTGGCCTTGACGGCAGCCACGTGTCCCTTGACATCAGTGCGGACAGACCACTCGCCGGCAGCGAGGATGGTGCGCGGGAAGATCACGTGGCCGCAGGTGGACATGCCAAAGGACGACTGAGCGCCAGTCGTGGTGTAGATCAGGTTCATGCTCATCTCGGCCACCTCCTTCCGGTGTGCGCGCCTAACAGGTCGAGGGAGACGCTACCTACCCCTACCGGAGACCCGCAAACCATTTAAGGCCGATTTCCGGAAGATTTTCTGCCAAGCGGACATCACGCGGACTCGGCGACGATCGCGAGCACCTCGGCGCCGTACGTCGCGAGCTTGTTGTGGCCCACGCCCGGGACCGCGAGCAGCGCCTTGTCGGTCGTGGGCCGACGTGCCGCGATCTCCTCTAGGGTGAGGTCGGTGAAGACCACGAAGGCCGGCTTGGCGATCGCGTCCGCGGTCTCCTTGCGCCAGGCCCGCAGCCGAGCGAAGAGCTCCTCGTCATAGGCCGCCGGACAGTCCTCGTGACGGCCGAGCTTCTTCTCGGTGGCGGTGCCGAGCGGCCGGCCACAGGTGCGGCACATCCGGGCGCCGCGCGACTGCGGCCGCTCGACCGGGCGAACCGACTCGGGCAGCATCGGCTCGATGAACCGCGACGGCTTGCGGGAGGACCGCTGGCCGGGCTGTCGGGCCAGCGACCACGAGAGCGACAGGTCGATCCGGGCGCGGGTGACACCGACGTAGAGCAGGCGACGCTCCTCCTCGACGGCTTCGGGTGAGTCGAGTGCATAGGTGATGGGGAGGGTGCCCTCCTGCAGACCGACGAGGAAGACCGAGTCCCACTCCAGGCCCTTGGCCGCGTGGTAGGTGGCGAGCGTGACACCGTCGGCCACCGGGGCGTGCTGGTCGGCGGCACGGCGGTCCAGCTCCTCCACGAACGCCGTCAGGTCGCCGTCGAACGACGACGCCTGGTCGACCAGCGCCTGCCAGGACTCCCACCGGTCACGGGTCTGCCCGCGCGCCTCCGGAGGCTCGGGAGACCAGCCCATGCCGGACAGCGTGTCGCGGACGGTCTCGATCAGATCGGCGGCCGGCTCGGCGCGAGCCGCCCCGCGAAGCCGGGTGACCGCCTCACGCACCTCGGCCCGGTCGAAGAAGCGGGCAGCGCCCCGCACGACGTACGGGATGCCGCCGGCGGTCAGCGCCTCCTCGAAGGTCTCCGACTGGGCGTTGATGCGGAACAGCACGGCCATCTCGGAGAACGGCCGGCCGTCAGCATTCAGCTGCCGGATCCGGTTGGCGACGGCCTCCGCCTCGGCGACCTCGTCGGAGCGGGAGTGGAATGTCACCGACGGGCCGGCCGGCCGCTGCGCGACCAGCGCGACACCCTGGGACTCGGTGCCGGCCAACAGCGTGTTGGCGGTGGTGACGACCTGCGGGGTCGAGCGGTAGTTGCGGACCAGCTCGACGCTGGTGGCGTCGGGGAACTTCCTCGTGAAGCCGCGCAGGTAGCCGGCGTCGGCACCGGCGAAGGAATAGATCGTCTGAGCCGGATCGCCGACGACACAGATCTCGTCGCGGCCACCGAGCCACAGGTCGAGCAGGGCCGACTGCAGCGGCGAGACGTCCTGGAACTCATCGACGACGAACCACTTGTATTGCCGGCGCACCTGGGCGGCGACCCGCTCGTCCTCGGCGAGCACACCGGCCGTCAGCAGCAGCACGTCCTCCATGTCCATGCGCGCCTGAGCCCGCTTGACGTCCTCGTAGGAGGAGAAGACCCGGCCGACGGTGTCGTGGTCGAGGCCGACCGCCCTGCCGCGAGCCGCGGCGACCTTGGCGTAGACATCGGGGTGGACGTTGGAGACCTTGGCCCACTCGATCTCGGAGGCCAGGTCGCGGAGCATGGCCTGGTCGGCGTTGAGCCGCTGCCGCCGCACCGCCTGGGCGATCATCGGGATCTTCGACTCGGTCAGCGTGGGCAGCTCAGTGCCGTGGACGTGAGGCCAGAAGTAGCGCAGCTGTCGCAGCGCGGCCGAGTGGAAGGTGCGCGCCTGCACCGCGCCGGCTCCCATCGCTCGCAGCCGCTGGCGCATCTCCCCCGCCGCCCGAGTCGTGAACGTGACGGCGAGGATCTCCGTCGGGGCGTAGACCCCGGTCGCGACGCCATAGGCGATGCGGTGGGTGATCGCCCGGGTCTTGCCCGTGCCGGCACCGGCAAGCACCCTCACCGGGCCTCGCAGCGCCTCGGCGACGCGGCGCTGCTCCGGATCGAGGGCGTCGAGCAGATCGGTGGGAGTCATCAGCGATCACCCTAGATGGCGGCACGGACATCGACGATGCCGAGGAGCTGAGGGACGCGTTCGGGGACTGGCGCGGCTGGCGCGGTCTGCGATGAGCGGGTTTTGCTCAGTCGCAGTAGTCGCAGCTGCTCCGACCGGCGGGGAGCTGCATCATGCAACGCGGGCAGAGCGCGAGCTGAGGCTCCGGCGGCCTGACCTTCGGCGCTCTCGCCGGTGCGGCCGACCGACGCGTCCCGGACACCCGCGCCTTCGGACGCCGTGACTCCTCTGCCGCCCGGATCTCGCTGCGGCGGACCACCTTGAGCTCCAGGCGGGTCAACAGGCCAGCCAGGTCCTGCGGCAACTGGTCGACGGTCACTCGCTCGCCGGTGACCTTCTCGTACGCCGCCAGGACGATCGCACGGGCGTCGTACTGCCTGCCGCGCTCGACGATCATGACGTCCGCCTCAGCGCCGTCGAGGCGCTCGTCGGCTTGGCCACCGTGATCGCGGATCGCGGCGAGGACATGGATCTTGGACAACCGGTCGAACGGGGACACCTCTGGATCGTAGGCAACGAGCAGTCCTCGCCACGAACCGGCCTTGATGCGCCACGTGGGAATGCCTCGGTTGCCGTGGGTGTTCCCGCTGTCATGTCCGACTCGAAGTTCACGATGTACACGACCCCTTGGTGCGGCTACTGCCAGCGGCTCAAGGCCCAGCTCGGCCGTGAGGGCATCGAGTTCGAGGAGGTGAACATCGAGGCGGTCGAGGGCGCCGCAGCGATCGTCGAGCAGGTCAACGGCGGCAACCAGACGGTGCCGACGCTCGTCTACAGCGACGGCACCGCCCAGACCAACCCCTCGGTGATCCAGGTCAGGGAGAAGCTCGCGGCGCTGGCGGGCTGAGCCCTACGAGGAGCCGGCCGATTAACCCGGGTTGCTGATATCCCTGGTGCCATATTGGGTGGTGTGGAATCGGTATCCGTGGGGGCCGGTCCGGACCGATGCTGGCCTGCTCCGGTCCTCTACCAGGAGCCCGGCAGCGGGCCGCCGTACCACTCCTCGATCAGCGACCTGCTGATCGAGGCGCCGCCGGGGAGCACCAGCGAGCCGGTCTCGGCCTCGGTGCGCAGCTCGGCGCGGGTCAGCCAGCGCGCCTCCTCGAGCTCGTCCTCGTCGACGACGACGTCGGTGGCCAGGGCGCGGCCGAAGAAGCCCAGCATCAGGCTGGCAGGCAGCGGCCAGGGCTGGTTGCCGAAGTAGGTCACCTCGCCGACGACCACGCCCGCCTCCTCGGCGACCTCGCGGCGTACGGCGTCCTCCAGCGACTCCCCCGGCTCGCAGAAGCCCGCCAGCGTCGAGAACCGGCCGACCGGCCAGACCCGCTGCCGGCCGAGCAGGCAGCGCTCCGACGACGAGCCGGGCTCGCCGTCGGTGATGAGCATGATGACCGCCGGGTCGGTGCGCGGGAACTGCACATGACCGTCGGAGCAGACCAACTCGTGACCCTCCGCGCGTGGCGACAGCGGGCCACCACAGCGCGGGCAGAATCTGGTGACGTGCAGCCACTCGGCGAGGCCGAGCGCGTGGAACAGCAGCGGCGCCTGACCGGTGTCGTCGGCGGCGAGCGCCGGGAGCACGCCGCGCAGCGGCACCCAGCCGTCCTCGGGCCGGGGCTGGACCCGGACCGCGAACCAGGTACGGCCGTCCCGCTCCCCCAGCAGCAGCCGCTGTCCGGCGGGCGCCTGGCTGGTCGGCAGCCACTCGATCCGGCCGTCGACGGGACGGACCCGATTTCCCGCGATCACGACGGCGAGAGAGTCCTCGGCCGCCCACTGACGGCTCAACCACTCCTCGTCGTTGCGGCGGGCGTGGAGCCGGTCGTGGGGGTGCTGACTGAGCCGCAGATGCACATGCCCCTGGGAAGCCACGGAATCCAACCTAGTAGCTAGCCCCGATGCGTCGGCTCAGCGGGCGCTCTTCTCACCCACCGGGAGAGCGATCCGGAGACGGTTCTCGGGGAGCTCTCGTGGGCAGAAGCAGTACGGCGCGACGCCGGCTGGATAGTTCTGTAGCACGTTGAGGTCGAGCTCGATCGTGCCGTCGGCCGCGACGGCGTCGGGCTCGAAGCGGATGGTGCGCCACGGTGCGACGCCGGCCGCGATGTCGGCGAAGGTGAGCTGGTGCGTGCCGTGTCGATCGCCGACCAGCTTGAGCGCCACAGTGTCGCCGGTCGGCAGCGGCAGCTCGATCTCGCCGATGATCGAGACCGCGAAGCGCAGGTCGGGCTGCTCGGAGCCGACCTCTGCGGCCACCGGCTCGGCCAGGTAGCGAATCCGGCCGGTCACCACCCAGGCCGGGTCGTAGTCGAAGACCGGAATGCCGGCGAAGTGCTCGACAAGCGGGTTGTCGGGGTCGCGCGGCCGGACGCCGCGATGGGTGGTCCCGTCGGGGTTGGTGAAGAAGAGCAGCTCGATGGCGACGCGGCTGGAGTCGGGGCCGCCGTACCGCAATGCCCACAGGCTGTGGCTCTCACCCGGACGAACGACCGTCTCCTCGGTGACCGGCTCGCCGGTCCCGGCGAGCACGAGCCGATCGGTGTCGTCGTGGCCGGGCGCGACATGGACGGCCTCGCCGTCGGTCCACCAGCGCCCCGGGGTGCCCGGGATCGCTACCGGCTCGGTCGTGAGCCAGGTGAGGCCCCGGAAACTGGTCCAGGTGTAGGGCTCGCGAAACTGCTTGTCGCGCTCCTCGCGCCAGGTCTCCCACGCCGTCAACGTCATGCCGTCGAGCAAACGACGCCGGTGCCGGACGGTCAACACGGAATCCGTGATGGGTCGGCTCAACCGACGCTGATGATCCTCTCCAGCTCGGTGCGGTCGGGAAGGTCGGCCGGCTCGACGAGGGTGTCGGTGCGGACGTAGTAGAACGCGGCACGGACGGACTCCGGCGGGTCGCCGGTGAGCTCGGCCCAAGCGAGCCGGTAGAGGGCGAGCTGGAGCGGGTCGGCGGTCTGGGACCGGCTGGTCTTCCAGTCGACCAGCAGCCACCCGGGGCTGCCGTCCGGCCTAGTCTCGGCGTAGACCGCGTCGATGCGACCGCGCACCACCTGGCCGGCGAGCACCAGCGCGAAGGGCGCCTCCACCCGGGAGGGGGCGCGGTCGGCGAACTCGCCTCGCTCGAATGACTCGACGACGGCCGCCAGGTCGGCGTCGTCCTCGATGTCGCTGTCGCCGCGACCCGGCAACTCGTCGGGGTCGAAGAGGTCCTGCTGTCCGAAGCGGGTCTCCACCCAGGCGTGGAAGCGGGTGCCGAACCTGGCCGCGGCCGAGGGCTGCCGGGGCATCGGCCGGACCAGGTCGTGGGCGAACGTCTCCGGGTCCTCTCGCAACCGGGCGAGTGCCGTGGCCGAGAGCGCGCTCGGCAGCGGCACCTCCACCTCGACGGCGCGTTGCCGGGCCAGCTCGTCGAGGAGTCGCGCCAGCTCGGTGTCCCACACCTGGGTGAGCTCGTCGGCGTAGCCGTCGTCGACCGCGTCGCGGACCAGCCGGGCCGCCTCGACGCGACGCTCCACCTCCAGGGTGCGGTGGCTGATCGGCCAGGGGTGCTCGACCACCCGGCCGGCGTAGGGGTTGGTCTCCTCCGAGCCCCGCTCCCACCGCTGCGCCCACCGCTCGGGCTCGGCGCCCCAGCCGGCCATCGCGGCGCGGGTGGTCTCGAGGTAGTCGGACGGACCGAATCCTCGCGACGGCTGGTTGGGGCCGAACCGCCACGACGAGACCACCAGCTCGTGACGCGCCCGGGTCCAGGCGACATAGGCGAGCCGGAGCTCCTCGTCCGCCTGGTGGGCGCGGCGGCGCTCGACCCAGTCCTTGAACTCGTCCTTGCCGTACGACGTCAGGCGGGGCAGGTCGTGGGCATCACCGCGCAGCGGCTGGGGCAGCACCTGCGGCGAGGTCAGGTGGCCGCTGCGCAACGTGCCATTGGGGAACTGGTCCACGTTGACGCCCGGGAGGAACACCACGTCCCACTCCAGCCCCTTGGACCGGTGGATGGTGAGCAGCTTGACCGACTCGGCGTCGCTCGGCGTCGTCATGTCGAGGCCCTGGCCGGCGTCGTTCTCCGCTTCCAGCCAGGCGAGCAGCGCCGGCAGCGTGATCTGGCCGTCGAAGCCGCGAAACTCGGCGACCGCCTGCAGGAACAGGTCGAGGTTGTCGCGGCGGGCGCGAGCGCTCTCGCTGACTGCCGAGGAGAGCTCGACGTCGATGCCGATGGTCTCGACGATGCGGCGTACCAGGTCGAGGACCGGCTCACCCGCCGCGGCCCGGAGTCGGCGCAGCTCGGCCGTCAGCGCCGCGAACCGCTGCCTCGCCTCGGCGGAGTAGGGCAGGTCGCCGGGGTCCTCCAGAGCGTCGCAGAGCGCGTTGACCTCGGCCGGGTCGACGGTCTCGACCGCGGCGGCCAGCTGCCCGTGCACGTCCGGGCGCCGCTGCTGCCCGCGGCCGCCGAGCTCGCGGGCGCGACGACCGAGCAGCGCCTGGTCGCGCAGCCCGATCGCCCAGCGGGGACCGTTGAGGAGGGTCAGCACGGCGGCGTTGTCGGTCACGTCTCGCAGCAGGCTCAGGGTCGCCAGCACCTCCGCGATCTCGGGGAGCCGGAGCAGCCCGCTCAGGCCGACGATCTCCACCGGGATCTCGGCGGCGGTGAGCCGGTCGTAGACGTCGGCGCCGTGGGCGTTGGTGCGGACCAGCACGCCGATCTCCTGCCACGGCGTGCCCCGGTCGTGGGTGGCGCGGACCTGGTCGGCGAGGTGGTCGAGCTCGTCGTCGTAGGTCTCGAAGACGGCGACGCGGACCTCGCCCGGGTCGGCATCCTCCTTGGGCCGCAGCGGGAGGGTGCCGGTGGCCTGGTAGAGCGGTGAGGCAAGCAGGTTGGCGGTCTCGAGGATGCGTCGGTCGGAGCGCCGATTGAAGGTCAGGTTGAGAGTGGTGGGCAGGCGGTCGTCGGCGGGCGGGAAGTCACGGTGGAAGCCGAGGATGTTGGAAACCGAGGCGCCGCGCCAGCCGTAGATGGCCTGGTTGGGGTCGCCCACGGCCATCACCGGATGACCGCCTGTGAAGAGTGCGCGCAGCATCCGGGCCTGGGCGACGGAGGTGTCCTGGTATTCGTCGAGCAGCACGACCCGGAATCGCTCCCGCTCTGCCTCGCCGACCGCGGGGTGCTCCTCGGCCAGCCGGGCGGTGAGCGCGATCTGGTCGGAGAAGTCGATGAGGCCGAGGTGGCGCTTGCGGGCGCGATAGGCCTCGACCAGCCCGACCAGCTCCAGTCGGCGGGTGATCGCGCTGATCGCCTTGTCGTAGTCGGCCTTCCAGCCCTTGGCGTCGGTGGCGCGGAGCTGGTCGAGCGCGTCGAGGTCCCAGGCACGCAGCTGCTCGGGGCTGACGAGGTGCTCGGCGAGATCGCCGTCGAGGGCGAGCAGGTTGCCGATGACGGTGTCGGGGTGGTCGGTGAGGGCGTGGACCGGCTGCTCGTAGCGGGAGACGACCTGGGCGGCGAGCTGGAAGCGGGCGGCGTCGGCGATGAGCCGGGCGTCGGGCTCGTGACCGATGCGCAGACCGTGCTCGCTCAGCAGGTTGGCGGCATAGGAGTGGTACGTCGCGATGGTGGGCTCCTCGACGTCGTCGGCGATGCCAGTGCCGGTGTCGGGGCTGGCGCCGAGCAGGCCGGCGCGGCGCAGGGCGGCGCGGACGCGCTGCTGCAGCTCGCCGGTGGCCTTGGTCGTGAAGGTCAGTCCGAGGATCTGGTCGGGGGTGACGATGCCGTTGGCGACCAGCCAGACCACCCGGCCGGACATGACCGCCGTCTTGCCGGAGCCGGCGCCGGCGATGATCACGGCCGGCCGGGTGGGGTCGGCGGTCACCGCGGCCCACTGCTCGGCGCTATAGGTCCAGGTCTCGCCGAGCAGGTCGCGCAGCTGCTCGGGGGTGTGGATCCGCGGGCTCACGAGAGCACGCTCCCCGGTGACCAGGCGGGGCAGACCGGCTTGAACGAGCAGAACCGGCAGGTCTGGTCGTCGGGACGCGCCACGAAGGTCTCCCCGCGCACCGCCCGGACCGCGTCGCCGAGTTGCTCCACCACGGCGAGCGGCGCGTCGTCGGTGGCGGGTGCCTGGGCCTGCACCTTCGGCAGGCCGCCGGAGCCCATCCGGAGCTGGATCAGCTCGGCGCCCCCGGAGCCGGCCTCGCCCGCCCACTCCTTCGCCGCGCCGTGGTCGACGGCCAGCTGGTAGAGCCCCAGCTGCGGGTTGAGGTGGAGATCCTTGTCGCGCGGGGCGTACTTCCCGGTCTTGAGGTCGACCACCACCACCTTGCCGTCCGCGTCGAGCTCGAGTCGGTCGGCGAAGCCGTAGAGCCGCACCCGCTGCCCGTCGGGCAGGTCGACCTCGACGTCGAGGTTGGCCTCCTGCTGGACGACGAGGCGGGCCTCGGCGCGACGGTGCCAGTTGAGGAAGCGCTCCAGCACGGCGCGGACGTCGTCACGACCGCGCTGGGCCGCCCAGGGGGTACGCCACTCCATCCGGTCCCACACCTCGTCGACGAGCTCCATCAGGTCCGCGACGCTCGCCTCGCCGAGCTCGCCGGAGGCGACCCGCTCGGCGAGGGCATGGACGATGGTGCCGAAGCCCTGGCTGCTGGTGCTGGGTCGCTCGCCGCCGGCCTCCCGCTCCAGGAACCACTTCACGGGGCACTCCAGGATGCTCTGCAGCGCGCTCGCCGACATCCGCACCGGCTCCTCGGCGGGCCGGATGGGCTCGATCGCCACCGACGAGGCGTGCAGACCCCACCACGTCGCCGGGTCCGCGGCCGGCACCACCGACGCCAGCCGTCGCAGTCGCAGCGCGGCCGCGTTGCGGCGCTGCGCCGGCTGCGCCGGGTCGGCGACCACGCGCCGCAGCTCGGCGACCAGACCGGGCAGCGAGAGCGAGCGAGCGGGGCGGCCGACCCGATGGCGTGCTGCCAAGGCATCCTCGTCCGCGGTCGGGTCGAGCTCGTCGAGAAATCGCGACGGCTGCTCGCCGTCCTCCTCCGCGCTGCGCACGGCGGTGACGATCAGCCGCTCGCGGGCTCGGGTGACCGCGACGTAGAAGAGTCGGCGCTCCTCGGCCAGCATCGCCGCTCTGCCGAGCGGTGGCAGCAGCTCGCCCCGGCCGCCTGGCGGGATCCGGTCGGGACCCAGCAGCGAGCCACGACGACGCAGGTCGGGCCAGCTGCCCTCCTGGACATGGGCGACGACCACCAGCCGCCACTCCAGCCCCTTGGCCCGGTGGGCAGTCAGCAGCCGCACCGCCTCGCCGCGCACCCCCTTCTCGGCAAGAGTGTCGGCCGGGATCTGCTGGGCCTCGAGCTGCTTGCGAAAGGTCTGCGGGCTGGTCTTGGCTCGCTGCTCCTCGGCCTTCGCGGCGGCCTCGAAGAGGGCGACGATCGCGTCGAGGTCACGGTGGGCGAGCCGGGCCGCCGGGCCGCCGGACTCGGCGGCGGTGCGGAGCCGGTCGGGCCAGCCGCTCCCGCTCCAGAGGCCCCACAGCACCTCCTCGGCACTGGCGCCCGCCGCGATCGCCTCGCGAGCGGCCGCCACCAGCCGGGCCAGCCGGGCGGCCCGCCGGGCCGGCTCGCCCTCGACGTGCGCCAGGGCGTCGGGGTCGAGGAGGGCGGTGCGAAGCAGGTCACGACTGCGCGCTTCGGGGTGGACGCCGCGCAGATGCCGGATCAGTGCGCGGACGTCGGTGACGTCGAGGCCGCCGAGCGGCGAGGTGAGCAGCTCCCGCGCTCGGTCGCCGGTGACATAGTCGAGGTGATCGCCGCTCTCGATCTCGGCGTCGACGGCCACCGAGAGCGCGTCGAGCAGCACCCGGACCGCGGGCTCCTGGGCCAAGGGCGTCTCGTCGGCGGCGATCTCGACGGGCACGCCGGCCGCCATCAGGGAGCGACGCAGCGCCGGGATCGAGTTGCGTCCCGAGCGCACCAGCACCGCCATCTCGCCCCAGCCGAGACCGCCCTCGAGGTGGCCGCGGCGGAGCAGGTCGGCGATGTGCTCGACCTCGGCTCGTGGCGTGTCGAAGGTCAGCACTCCGACCTCGCCGTCCGGGGTGCCGGCGGCGACCTCCGGCGTGCGGAAGGCGTCGTAGGCGTCGGCGGGGATCGCCCCGGTCAGCGGGATGCCGCGAGCGACCCGCCGGGACGCGGCGAGCAGGGCGTGGCCGAACCGCCGGGTGGTGCCGAGGGCGAGGACCGGGGCGGGGTCGCCAGCCGCCGTTCGGAACTGTGTCGGGAAGTCGAGGATGCCGCGCAGGTCGGCACCGCGGAAGCCGTAGATCGACTGGTCGGGGTCGCCGACCACGACCAGGTCGCGACCGTCGCCGGCGAGGGCTTGCAGCAGCGCCACCTGGGCCGGGTCGGTGTCTTGGTATTCGTCGACGAGGACGCAGGAGTAGGCAGCCCGGAGCTCGTCGCGATGGCGCTCGGCCTCGATGACCGCCCGGGCCACCAGATCGGCGTAGTCGATCGCGGCCTGGTCGCCGAGCACGTCCAGATATTGCGCGAGGAAGTGACCGGCCGCCTCCAGCTCGGGGGCCCGCTCGCGGCGGCCCAGCTCCACGAGCTGGTCGGGGTCGAGGCCACGCTCCCGCGCTCGGGCCAGCACCCCGGCGACCTCGCGGGCGAAGCCGCGGGTGCCGACGGCGGCCCGCAGCCGCTCCGGCCAGCGCACCGACTCGGGCGCATCGGTGAGCAGCTCGGCGAGCACCACGTCCTGCTCGGCGGCGCTGAGCAGCTTCAACGGTGCGGCGTAGAGCTCGGCGGGCGCATAGCGACGCACCAGTCCGTAGGCGAAGGAGTGGAAGGTCATCGACGGGCTGGCGCCGGTGGTGCGGCCGAGCCGGGCGGTGACCCGGTCGCGCAGCTGCTCGGCGGCCTTGCGGGAGAACGTCAGCGCCAGCACCGAGTCGGGGCGGGCGCCGCGCCGCTCGATCCGGTCGACGATCGCCTCGACCATGGTGGTCGTCTTGCCGGTGCCGGGCCCGGCCAGCACCAGCAGCGGCCCGCCCGCGTGGTCGACGACCCGCTGCTGGTGCTCGTCGAGCACCGGCGGCACGGGCGGCGCGGCGGGCGGAAGGAGACGGTAGGTCGGCATGTCAGGGACACTCCATCATGCGGCGCCGACAGTTCCGCCAGTTGTGGTCAGGTCTCGCCATATGCCGCCCTATCCCATGCTGAGAGGCTGGCAGACATGTCCGGACCCTTGACTGACCTGCTCGTGCTCGACCTGACCCGTGCTCTGGCGGGGCCCCACGCGGCGATGACGCTGGGCGACCTCGGCGCCCGGGTCATCAAGATCGAGCCACCCGCCGGCGACGACACCCGGTCGTGGGGGCCGCCGTTCGTCACGGGCACAGCCGACCAGGACGACAGCGTCTCGACGTACTTCCTCTCCGCCAACCGCAACAAGGAGTCGATCGTCCTCGACCTCAAGGCCGAGGCGGACAAGCAGCTGCTGGAGCGGATGATCGAGCGCGCCGACGTGCTGATGGAGAACTACCGCACCGGCGTGCTGGACCGGCTCGGCTTCCCGGTCTCCCGGCTGCACGAGCTCAACCCGCGACTGGTGGTCCTCTCGATCACCGGCTTCGGTCACGACGGACCCGAGGCGACCCGAGCCGGCTACGACCAGATCGCGCAGGGCGAGGGCGGCCTGATGTCGCTGACCGGCGTCTCCGCGCCGACCAAGGTGGGGGTGCCGATCGGCGACCTGGTGGCCGGCATGAACGGCACCATCGGTGTGCTCGCCGCGCTCCACGAACGGGCGCTGACCGGCGTCGGCCGCGTCGTACGCACCTCGCTGCTGGCCGGCATGGTCGGCATCCACGCGTTCCAGGGCACCCGCTGGACGGTGGCCGGCGAGGTGCCGGGGCTGGCCGGCGACCACCACCCGTCGATCGCGCCCTACGGCATGTTCGCCACGGCCACCGCGCCGATCCAGATCGCCTGCGGCTCGGAGTCGCTGTGGCGAGCCCTGTGTACGGCGCTCGGCTGGTCGCCCGACGAGGACGGCTTCGCCACCAACCCCGAGCGGGTGGCCCGTCGCAGCCAGCTCATCGAGCGGCTCGAGACGCTCTTCGCGACCGCCGACGCCGAGCACTGGCTGGCGCTGCTGGCCGACGCAGGGGTGCCGGCCGGCAAGGTGCGCTCGCTCGACGACGTCTACACCTGGGAGCAGACCCGCTCCCAGGGGCTGGTGGTCTCGGTGGACCACGCCACGCTCGGCGAGATCGAGCTGCCCGGCTCACCGCTGCGCTTCGACGACAACGCCTTCAGCGGCGGCCGCGAGACCCACGCCGCTCCCCCGCTGCTCGGCCAGCACACCGACGCGATCCGCGCCGAGTTCGGCTGATCACCAGACCTCGAGGGTCAGTCCCTCGACCCGCTCGAACTCGCGCCGGTTGCGGGTCACCAGCGGCACGCCGAGCGCCAGCGCGTGACCGGCGATGAGGGTGTCGTAGCGCCCGATGGGCGTGCCGGCGGCCGTCAGCTCGGCCCGCACCCGGGCGGCGCTGATCGCGGCACGCTCGTCGAACGGCTCGGCCGGGACCAGGTCGGCATAGCCGGTGAGGAGCTGCTGCTCACGACGACGACGCGGGGATCGCAGCACTCCGAATGCGAGCTCCATGAGCGTGATCGTCGAGATGCGTGGCTCCGGCTCCTCGTTGAACCGCCGGTCGATCTCCGGGAAGCGACCGCGCATGACCTCGATGGAGATGTCGGTGTCGAGCAGTGCGCTCACTCCCACCACCAGGCACGCTCCTCCTGATCACGGACGCCTTCATCGCGATCCGCGAGGAAGTCGTCGCCGACGCCGCCTAACTCCTCCCGGAGCTTGAAGAACCTCTCCCAGCTGATATCGACGCGGACGGGCCGGATGATCCGGCTATCGCCCTCGACGGTGATCTCGACCTCGGTGACGTCGTCGGGGAACGCGACAGCCTTGGGCAGCCGGACGGCCTGCGTGGTGTTGCTCAGGAAGAGCTTGGTGGTGACCATCGGCAACCTCCTCTCGTATATACAGTACGTATATACGAGAGGGCCGACAACCGGCGTCAGCCCAGGTCGACGATGGCGGCCACCGGGCCGCCGCCGTCGGGGCCCTGGTGAGCGGCGCTGACGGAGACGAAGACGGCCGGGTCGCCGGTGACGGACGCGGTGACGCCGCCGACGGCGGCCTTGATCTGGCGGTGCCAGTGCACGTCGGAGTCGTCAAGCATCGCGTTGCGGCGGCCGCGGACGTGGCCGTCCTGGGAGGCCTCGCACTTGAGGAAGACGTTGACCAGCCGGCCGTCGATGTCCGAGGTGTGCGGCCGCTCGGGCAGGTCGAGCCCGGCGGAGCGGATCGCCTCCCAGATGCCGTCGGCGTCCAGGGCGTCCCTCATCACGGAGTGGCCGATCCGGTAGCGGCCGCCCACGCCGGGGGCGTTGCCGACCACGACCACCTGGGCGCGGTCGAGCTCGACGCCGGAGGAGCAGGAGGCCACCGAGGAGTAGAGGGTGCGGTCCTTCATGATCTGCTCGTCGGTGGGCATCTCGATCTCGCCGAGGGCGACCGCGATGCCCAGCGCCGTACCACCGTTGGAGACGTCCATCGAGTGCAGCGTGTCCTCGGTGAAGACCGTCTTGCCGCGCTTGTGGGCATCCGAGATCGTGGACAGCGTGAGCAGCGGGGTCTTGGTCTGCACGTAGTGCACCTCCGCGGGGTCGGTGATGCCGGCCCGCTCCATCGCGACCTTCACCGCGGCGGCGACCTTCTCGACCATGGCGACCCGGCCGATGTCCTCGGGCAGCAACTCCTCGCTCATGGCGTAGCCGACGGTGAGCCGCAGCTCGTCGGACGGCGCATGCTCCGGATCCGGGTCGACGGTGGCGAAGATGGTCGCATGGGGGCTGATGACGCCGTCGGTGCCGCCCGACCACACGATCGGCACCTCCTTGACCGCCTCGGGGTCGGCGCCACGGGAGACCAGCGCCTCGCGGAACGCTCGGTCGGCGAGGATGCGGGTGTAGTCGTTGACGCCACCGTTCCCCTCGGTCTTGCCCACGACGGCGATCACCCGGGAGGCCTCGAAGACGCCGTCGTCGAGGAGCTTGACGAGCTCGGAGGCGTCGGAGACGTTGTGGAGCGGGACCTTGCGAACCTCGATAGCTGGAACACGCGGGGAGGGCATCAGTGGGATCCTTTCGGGTTTTCAGGCGGTGACGAGGGTGCCGGCATCGCCGGCGAGGGCGGGAACGATGTCATCGAGCGAGCAGATGGCGGCGCGACCGCCGGTGCGGTCGACGAAGCGGAGCGCGGCCTCGACCTTGGGGGCCATCGAGCCGGTGCCGAACTCGCCGGCCTCGGCGAAGCCGCGCAGCTCGGCCACCGTGGTCCGGGTGAGGGCGCGCTCGGCGGAGGTGCCGTAGCCGAGCAGGACGTGGCGGACGTCGGTCGCGATGAGGAGTACGTCGGCCTCGACCGCCTGTGCCAGCAGGGCCGCGCCGAGATCCTTGTCGATGACCGCCTCGACGCCGTGCAGCAGGCCGTCGGCGTCGGCCACCACTGGCACGCCGCCGCCGCCGTTGGCGACCACGACGCAGTCAGTGTCCACCATGGCGCGGATCGCCGGGGCGTCGACGATCTCGACCGGCTCGGGGCTGGCCACGACGCGGCGCCAGCCCTTCGCCCCGAAGTCGCGCCACACCTCGCCGTGGTCGATGAGCAGCTGTGCCTCGGCCAGCGGCAGGTAGCGGCCGATCGGCTTGTTGGGCTCGGTCAGGCCGGGGTCGTCGGATCGCACCAGCGCGCGGGTGACCAGCACCGTCACCGGGCGGGGGGCACCGCGGTCGGCCAGCGCCTTCTCCAGCGCATTGGCGAGGATGACGCCGATGGTGGCCTGGGTCTGCGCGACACACCAGTCCAGTGGGACCGGCGGCACGACCGCGGCGGCGAGCTCGTTCTTGACCAGCAGGTTGCCGACCTGCGGGCCGTTGCCGTGGGTCAGCACGACCTGATGGCCGGCCGCGATCAACTCCGCGATGCCACCGGCAGCGGTGGTGACCGCGGCGATCTGGTCCTCGGGTCGGGCACGACCCTCGGCGCTGGTCAGCGCATTGCCGCCGAGCGCGCAGAGCACTTTCATCGGGCCACTCCCATGGCACGAACCTATTTCAGCGCGGCCCGACTCCCCAGCCCAATATCGGCCAACGGATCGTCGTTTCACTGGCAGGTGTTGCTAGGGAATCCTCAACGATCCGGACCACCGTGCCACGAGTCCACCGGCACGGGCGGCTGTTCTGAATGGGGATCAGCACCCATTCGATGGGTGCAGGCCTACCTCAGGCGCAGTCGCTCCAGGGTGGCACCGGCCCGCGGGGCAGCCCAGCAGGTGGTGCCCGCGCACGAGACCTGACCCAGCTCGAGCTGGTCGATCGGGAGCCAGGTGCGGCCCCTATCGGTGGTGACCGCGGTCCCGCCGAAGCCGACCGCGACCGCGGTCTTCGGGCGGCCGGGCACCCACGACACGTCGAGCATGTATCCCGGAGTCGTCCCGCCGACCGACCACCGGGAGCGGACAGCGGACCATGACGGCCCCGGCGTCGTGAAGATGTCGTCGCCGTCGACACCGCCGACGGCCAGCACGTGCTTGCCGCGCGCAGCGACCGTCTGCACGAAGCCCATCCCGCCGGCGGCGGGCGGCAGCTCGACGGGAGCACGCCAGTGCCTGCCCCACTTTGAGCCGGAGATCAGGTAGTTGTAGTTGGCGTTCGTCCGGTACGTCGTCGGGTCGACGGTGTAGCGCTGAAGGACGATGCCGACGCTGCCGCCCTGCTGCACGAAGCAGCCCGAGAGCCCCGTGTGGTCCAGGCGAGTGGTCGGGAACTCGCTCGGCGATGCCGCGGCGGCGACCGGTGCCCAGCGCTTGCCGGCGCCCTTCGTGACCCAGAGGTGAAGCTGGCTCGGCGAGGTGTAGGGGACGGCGGACACCTGCTTCCCCACAACGAAGCCCCGCTTGCCGTCGGGCGCCATCGCGAGGCAGGAGAGCTGGTAGTCCGGGCCGGGCGGCGTCAGCACGGGCCGCCAGGTCCTGCCGCCGTTGCCCGTGCGGAGGAGCCGTTGGGTGGAGGTGGCGGGGAACGTGGTGGGCGCCGTGATCGCATAGGCGACCTTCTTGCTCACGCCGGCGACGTACGTGACGTAGTCGGCCGGATCGGTGACCTGCGTGCGCCGCCACGACCGGCCGGCGTTGGTCGTGCGCAGGATCCCACCCTGCCAGTCGGCCACCCAGACCACTCGCGCGCTGACCGTCGAGACGTCCCGGGGGATGCTGCCGACCGGAAGCGCGACCTGCTGCCAGGCCTTGACCTTCAGCTTGGCCGAGGCCGGCGTCACGGCCTCGGCCGGGGCAGTGCCACTCGTCACGGCGACGGCTGTCCACAGTGCCACGGCCGCGCCGATCACCACGTTCTTGGCTCGCATCGGGCCAAGCATATGCCCAGGCTATGAATGGGGATCAGCCCGGAGACGCGGGTCTCGCCCGAGTTCGCGGCCGGGCTGATCACGCCCTGACTCGCGGCCCGGCGAGAGCCTCAGCCGAGCTCGAAGTCGGCGAAGTCGAAGCCGGGGCTGACCAGGCAACTCACCAGCGCCTCCGCCTCACCAGGGAGGGTGCGCTGCCAGACGCCGGCCGGGACGAGCGCCTGCGGGTGCTGGCCGGCGGCGACATCGACGCCCACGGTGACGACCTCGCCCTCGACCGGAGCATCGCCATCGCCGCCGTACTGCAACGAGACGGTGCCGGTATGGGCGAGCCAGGTCTCGTCGGAGGCGACCTTGTGCCAGGCGCTCGAGGCGCCGGCGGGGAGCAGGAAGTAGATGAGCGTCGCGGTCGGGCGCACCCGGCCGTCGGGAAGGGTCACCGTCTGCGGGGACGTCCAGGTCAGCCGGTAGAGGCCGCCCTCGGGGTGCGGCGTCAGGCCCAGTGTCTCAGTCAGCACGCCCCGGATTCTCCCGCACATCGACCTCCGCGTACGACGCCCCGGCGGCGAGCCGCGCGTAGCCGGGGCCGCGGTCGAAGAAGGCCGGGCTGGCCGGACCCGATGCTCGCGCTGCGCGCTCACGCTGGGTGGCCGCTTCGTCGAAGCCCAGGTCGTCGCCTTCGCCGGTGAGAACGACGCCGTAGTCGGCCAGCGCCGACTCGGCGGACACCTTGCGCCAGATGACGTCGCGGACGACCAGGGCCGGGTCGCGCTCGAGCGGGTCGCCCCAGCCGCCACCGCCGGTGGTGCGGATCCGGATCACTTCGCCGGCCCGCACCGGCTCGGCGTCGGCCAGGGCGTCGACCTCGCGCTGGTGTGGGCCGCCGGGGTCGATGGTGATCTGGAACGGCTTGCCGGCGAGCCCTCCGTTGACGCCCCAGCAGGCCAGGATGGAGCGGTCGGCGATGGACATGAAGTGGGCGTCCTTGAGCATCCGGATGTGCTTCTCGTAGCCCAGTCCGCCGCGGTGCTTGCCGGCTCCCCCGCTGTCGACGGCGAGGGTGAGCGACTCGACCCGGAACGGGAAGCGCGCCTCGGTGAACTCGGTCGGCAGGTTGCGGCTGTCGGGGACGACGTGGATGGTGTCCTCGCCGTCGCCGTGCGGCCGACCGCCGGAGCCGCCGCCGAGCACCTCGCGCATCAGGTAGGGGTTGCCGTCGCGGTCCTCGCCGTAGACGCCGGTGTAGCGGATCGTCTCCTGGTCGGCCGGCATCCGGCCGTCGACGGATTTGGCCAGCACACCTGCGAACACTCCCAGCAGCCGCAGGATGACGAAGGTGCGGGCGTTGGTCGGCGCCGGGAAGACCGGCGTGAGCAGCGTGCCCGGCTCGGGGAAGCGCATCTCGACGAGCGGCACGATGCCCTCGTTGACGTCGAGCTCGGCCATCCGCTCCGGGGTGTCGGCGAGGTTGCGCAGGATCGGCGCCAGCCACTTCTTGAGGAAGACGCCGTCGCTGTAGTCACCGCAGTGGTTGATCGGGCCCTTGGCCTGTGGGCCGGTGCCGTCGAAGTCGAGGATGATCCGCTCGCCCTCGGGGTCGTCGGCGGCCGTACGGGTCAGCGTGATCCGCTGGGTGTGCAGCTTCGGCTCCTCGACGCCGTCGTGCTCGGCGTAATCCTCCCAGGCCCAGCTGCCGACCGGGATCTTCGCCAGGATCTCGCGGCGGTAGGTCTCGGTGGTGCGGCTGATGATCGCGTCGAACGCCGACTCGACCGCCTCGACGCCGTACCGCTCGAAGAGCTCGCCGAGCCGCCGCGCGCCCATCAGGCAGGCAGAGCACTCGGCGTCGAGGTCGGCGGCCAGGGACTCGGGCATCCGCGAGTTGCGGGTCATGATCGCCAGCGCGCCGCGGTTGGGGACGCCCTCGCTCCAGAGCTTGATGGGCGGCACCATCAGGCCCTCCTCGAAGACGCTGGTCGCGGTGCTGGGCATCGAGCCCGGCACCGCGCCGCCGATGTCGTCGTGGTGGCCGAAGGCCTGGACGAAGGCGACCACACGCCCGCCCGCGCTGTCCCCATGGTTCGCTCCGCTGCGCTTCGCGAACACCGGCACGGTGACGCACAGGTCGGGCAGGTGGCCGATGCCGCCCTCGGAGCGGTAGACGTCGTTGTGGAAGAAGACGTCGCCCGGCTTCATCTCCTCGATCGGGAAGTCGCGGGCGACCGGGTGGACCAGGGCGGAGTAGGAGCGACCGGTGAGCTTGCGCAGCAGCCGGTCGTGGATGCCGGCGCGGAAGTCGTGGGCGTCGCGGATCATCGGGCTCCGGCTGGTGCGCGCGATGGCCGTCTCGACCTCCTGCTCGACGCTGGCCAGACTGCCCTGGACGATCTCGACGAGCACCGGGTCGGCGCTCCTCCCCTCGTCGGCCGTCAGGTGGCCGAACGGGAACTGAGTGGGGGCCCTGCGGCTCATGAGTCCTTCCTCACGATCAGGTTGAGGTAGTCGTCGACCTCCGCCACGAAGCCGGGGTGGACCGGCACCGTGGAGCCGAACTCCTCGACGATGGCTGGGCCGGAGATCCGTACGCCGGGCACCAGGTCGGGCCGCCACCAGACCGGCGTCTCCAGGTAGCCGTCGGCGGCGTCGAAGCAGACCTCTCGACTCGAGCGGGGCTCCGGCTCGCCGGGCTCGCCGTCGTACCGGCGGATCTCGGGTCGCTTGATCGGACCGATCCCGGAGACCCGGAGGTTGACCCACTCCACCTGCTGGCCCTGGGACGCTGCGTCGGTGCCGTCGAAGCTGTATCCGTAGGTCGTCTTGTGCTCGGCATGGAACCGGGCCGCCACCGTGGCGAGCGTCTCCTCGGTGATCGGGCCGTCGGGGACCGGCACCCGGACCTCGAAGGCCTGGCCGAAGTAGCGCAGGTCGGCGGTGCGGACGAACTGGTGCTGCTCGGCGGCGAAGCCCTCGTCGGTGAGCGCCTTCGCCGCCTGCGCCGTCAGGTCGTCGTAGACCTTGCCGACATCGCTCGCCTGAAGCCTCGCCGCGAGGCAGACGTGGGTCTGCACGTAGTCGTTCTTGACGTCGACGGTGAGCAGCCCGAAGGCGGAGACGTTGCCGGGGTTGGGCGGCACCAGGACGGTGGGGATGCCGAGCACGTCCATCAGCCGGCAGAGCAGCAGGCTGCCGGACCCGCCGAAGGTGACCAGGGTGAAGTCGCGGACGTCGAGGCCGCGCTTGACGGTGACCTGGCGCAGCGCGTTGGCCTGGTTCCAGGCGCTGATCTCGAGCACGCCGACGGCGGCCTGCGCAGGGGTCATGCCGAGGCTCTCGGCGAGAGTGTCGAGGCCCGCGCGGGCGGCGTCGACGTCGAGCGGGATCTCGCCGCCGAGCAGGTGCGGGGGGATCCGGCCGAGCACGACGTGGGCGTCGGTGATGGTGAACTCGGTGCCGCCGGTGCCGTAGCACAGCGGGCCGGGCGCGGCGCCGGCCGACTGCGGGCCGACCTTGAGGGTGCCCTCCGGGCTCAGCCAGGCGATAGAGCCACCGCCGGCGCCGACGGTGACCACGTCGATCATCGGGATCTTCGACGGGTACGCGCCGACGCTGCCCTCGGTCGTCAGGGTGGGCTCGCCGTCGATGACGACGGAGACGTCGGTGGAGGTGCCGCCGCCGTCGCTGGTCAGCACCCGGTCGAAGCCGGCGACCTTGGCGATCAGCGCGGCGCCGAGGGCGCCGGCGGCCGGACCGGAGAGGACGGTGGTGATCGGCTGGTTGACCACCTCGTCGGCGCTGAGCACGCCGCCGTTGGACTTCATGACGTAGAACGGCGGGCTGGCGAACTCCGCGAGCCGGGTCTTGATGTTGCCGACGTAGGCCTTGAGCTTGGGTTTCACGGCCGCGTCGACCAGGGTGGTCATGGAGCGCTCGTACTCGCGGTACTCCCGCAGCACCTCGCTCGAGATGGAGACGACCGCGTCGGGGTGCTCCTCGGCGAGGATCTCCCGCATCCGCTCCTCGTGGGCGGAGTTGGCGTAGGAGTGCAGGAAGCTGACGCCGAGGGTGTTGACGCCCTTGTCCTTGAACCAGCGAGCGACGCTCCGCGCGCCCGTCTCGTCGAACGGCCTGACCTCGTTGCCCTCGAAGTCGAAGCGGCCCTCGACCCCCTTGACCAGGTCGCGCGGCACGATCCGGTCGGGCTTGACCCAGAAGTAGGAGTTGCCGTAGCCGTCGGGCACCGACTGCCGGGCGATCTCCAGCATCGCCTCGTAGCCGGTGTTGGTGATGAAGCCGAGCCGGTCGACCTTCCCCTCCAGCAGCTGGTTGGTCGCCACCGTGGTGCCGTGGGAGACCGCCGCGATCTGGCTGCCGTCACGCAGCCCCAGCAGGCCCAGACCCTTGGCCACGCCGGCCAGGAAGCCCTCGGCCGGATCGTGGGGAGTGCTCGGGGTCTTGGTGGTGACCACCCGGCCCGTCTCCTCGTCGAAGGCGACGACGTCGGTGAAGGTGCCGCCGGTGTCGATGCCGATGCGCACACTCATGGCTCCAGTCTCGCCGGGCGTCACGACGTACGGCGATAGCAGGTTCTGCCGACCAAACCGGGTCTCGTTGTCAGAAGTCGTCAGGCGTCGGCGGACCGGCCCTCAAGAGACGGCGGAGCGTAGATCCCGGCCTCCTCCTGGCCGGAGAGCCGCTGGATCGCCGTCATGATCTCGTCGGTGAGCAGCCGCCGGGCCTTGCCGGTCGGCAGGTCGTCGTACCGGGTGCCGGGGTCGATGGGCTCGCCGAACCTGACCCGCACCTTGACCACGCGCGGGAGACTGGCTCCGATCGGCTGAATCCGCTCGGTGCCCCACAGGCCGACCGGCACCACCGGCACGCCGGCGGTCAGCGCCAGGTGGGCGACGCCGGTCCGGCCGCGATAGAGCCGGCCGTCACGGCTGCGGGTGCCTTCGGGGTAGATGCCGAAGGCCTCGCCGTCGGCCAGCACGCGCAGCGCCACGTCGAGGCTCTCCAGCGCCGACCTGGTGTCCTCGCGGTCGACGGGGAGCATCCCCATCGTCTCGAACCAGCTGCGCTGCAGCGCGCCCTTGATGCCGGTGCCGGTGAAGTAGTCGGACTTCGCCAGGAAGACGACCCGGCGCGGGACGACGGTGGGGATGACCACGGAGTCGACGAAGCTGAGGTGGTTGCTGGCCAGGATCACCCCGCCCTGCCTGGGCACGTTCTCCAGGCCGCTGACGTCCGGGCGCCATACCGCCTTCAGCAATGGCGGAAGGACACGGTGCATCACCTCGTAGAGCACGGCCTGATCCTGACGGTTACCGGCCGGTCGTGCGAATCGGCGCGCGGGAAATAGGTGAAGGGCCCTCGGCAGTATGAGTGCCAAGGGCCCTTCGGGTTGATCGGTGCCGGTGACGCTTCCGATCGACATCTCCTCGACTCCGGCCCCAACGGCTTCGTCACCCAGCCGCCGTCACCTTCGTCAGTCTTGCGACGTCCTCCGGTGAGATGGACCCTCGTCTCCGAGCTGTCCCGCTCTCCCTTGCGGGAGTGCGTAAGTAAGTTCTACGCCCGCCGATCCACCCGGCTCAAGACCCTTCCGAGACATTCTTCTGGTTCCACAATTCGTCGGCGTGTCCTCCACCGTTCACGGTCTGTTATCCACCGAAACGATCGTTTCTCCACCGCTATCGGGGTCGACTGTGAACAACCGGTCTAGACCAGTCGAGGCGCGGGCTCACCAGCCGCGGGCGGCCTCGAAGGCGGCACCGATCTCCAGCAGCCGGCGGTCGGCGCCGTGGGGGGCGACGAGCTGGACGCCGACCGGCAAGCCGGCGGCAGTGTGACCGGCCGGGATGGCGAGGGCCGGGCAGCCGGTGACGGTGATGAAGTAGGCCGACCGCATCCAGTCGAGGTAGGTGTCCATCGGCCGGCCGTTGATGGCGGTCGGGAACTCCTGGTCGGCCGGGAACGGCGGCACCTGGGAGACCGGCAGCGCGAGCAGGTCGTAGGTCTGGAAGAACGTCCGCATGGTCTCGCCCAGCGCGGTGCGCTGGGCATAGGCGCGGGCGACGTCGGCGCCGGTCAGCGACTCGCCGGCGCGGATGTTCGCGGCCAGCGAGGGCTTGAACGAGTCCGGGTGCTGGGCCAGCAGAGGGCCGAACTTCGCCCAGAAGTGCCAGGCGCGCAGCGCTCTGAAGGTGTCGTCCGCCGGGGACAGGTCGGGCCAGTCGGAGAAGACAGCGGCTCCGGCGCCGGCGATGACGCGGCCGGCCTCCTCCACGACGGCCGCCACCTCGGCGTCGACCTCGAAGGCGCCGCCCAGGTCGAGCGACCAGGCGACCCGCAGTCTGGCCAGCGCGCCGACCCCCGACTCGCTCAACGGCGGCGCGAAGGCGGCACCTGGATCGCCGAGCGCCAGCGGCGCTCGCGGGTCCGGGCCGGCGATCACCGACAGCAGCAGCGCCAGGTCGCCGATGTCGCGAGCCATCGGGCCGCCGGTCGAGGTGGTCTCCCACTGGTTGTAGAGCGGCCACTCCGGCACCCGGCCGAACGAGGGCCGCAGCCCGACCACGCCGCAGAAGGACGCCGGATTGCGCAGCGAGCCGCCCATGTCAGAGCCCTCGGCGAGCGGCACCATCCCCGACCGCAGCGCGGCCGCCGCTCCCCCGCTGGAGCCCCCGGCGCTCCTGGTCGGGTCGACCGGGTTGAGCGTCGTACCGAAGATCGTGTTGAAGGTGTGCGACCCGGCCGCGAACTCCGGCACATTGGTCTTCCCGATCGTCACCACGCCGGCGCGACGAATCCGCTCGACGATCAGCTCGTCGGTCGCGGGGACGTAGCCGGCGTAGAGCGGCGAGCCGTACGTCGTGCGCCAGCCGGCCACGGCGTGGGTGTCCTTGAAGGCGAACGGCAGGCCGTGCAGCGGCCCGACCGGCTGGCCGGAGGCGAGGTGCTGGTCCGCCGCGGCGGCGCCCGCCCGGGCCCGGTCGGCGTCGAGCGAGACGATCGCGTTGAGGGTCGGGTTGCGCTCGGCTATCCGGTCGAGGTGGAGCTCCAGCAGCTCGCGGGCGGAGATCGCGCGGGAGCGTACGGCGGCGGCCTGGTCGCGCGCCGGGGAGTCGACCGTCAGGTCGCTCATCGTCGGCCGAGCAGCCGGCCGGCGGCCATGCCGAGCAGCACCAGCCCGGCGCCGATGGCGATGCCCTCGTAGAACGCCTGCCGAGTCGGCACGAGTGCAGGCCCGGAGTCACGCACATAGGTCGCGCGGGCGGGCTGGCCCGGCACTTGTGCCGACTCGGCACCTCCTGGAGCCAGCACTTCTGCCGACTCGGCGCTTTCTGGACCTGCACTTCTGCCGACTCGCGGAGTTGCGATGGCCTCCCCCACCGCCGCGAAGAACTGGCCGGCCATCTTCTTGGAGACCGAGGAGAGCATCCGCTGGCCGACGCCGCCGACCATCCCGCCGACGATGGCGTCCGCGTCGTAGGAGATGGACGTCCCGCCCTCGACCTCGGCGAAGGACACCGACACGGTCGCGTCGACCGTGCCCGGCGCGCCGGCGCCGGAGAGCCTCATCCGCAGCGACTTGCCCGGGACCAGGTCGGAGAGCGTCGCGGTGCCGTCGTAGGTCCCCTTGATGGCCGCGACGCCGGCGGTGACCGTCATGGCGTAGGAGGTCTCCGCCCCCGGAGTCGAGCTCAGCGTCTCCAGCCGGGAGCAGCCGGGGATGGTCTGCACCAGCACGGCCGGGTCGAGGATGGCGTCCCAGACCGCGTCGACGGGCTGGGCGACGGTGACGGCACCGGAGATGTTCACGAGTGTGCCTTTCGGAGTTCGTAGAGCTCGGCGGGCGAGATCGGCATGGCGGTGAGCGGGAAGCCCTCGGCGTCGGAGATGGCCGAGGCGAAGACGGCGGCGGCCGGGATGACGCCGGCCTCGCCGGCGCCCTTGATCCCCAGCGGGTTGAGCGGCGAGGGCGTCTCGAGGTGGTCGATCGCGATGCCGTCGGGGACCTCGGTCACATAGGGCATCAGAAAGTCCATGAAGGAGGCGTTGAGCAGCTGCCCCGAGGAGTCGTAGGCCATCCGCTCGTAGAGCGCGCCGCCGATGCCCTGGGCCACGCCGCCGTGGATCTGACCCTCCACGATCATCGGGTTGATCAGGCGGCCGCAGTCGTGCACCACGGCGTACTTCACCACCCGGATCTCACAGGTCTCGGGGTCGGTCTCGACGATGACGGCGTGCATCCCGGAGGCGAAGGTGGACCGCTCGGGCGAGTAGAAGTCCTGTCCCTCCAGGCCGGGCTCGTCGTCCTCGGCCACCGGCGGCTTGCCGGGGTCGCCGACGGTAAACTGGGTGGCCGCCTTGGAGGCCTCGTCGAAGGCGTAGCGCAGCGGGTTGGAGAGCACCGCGACGGTGCCCAGGTCGATCGAGGCGTCTGTACCACGGACGCGTACGACGCCGTCGACGATCTCCAGGTCGTCCTCGGCCGCCTCCAACGCGTCGGCGGCGATCCGCAGCGCCTTCTCCTTGGCGCGCTTGGCGGCCAGGTGGATCGCCGAGCCGGACATCACCGCTGCCCGGGAGGCGAAGGTGCCCACGGCGTACGGCATCCGGCGGGTGTCGCCGGTGACCACCTCGACGTCCTCGAACTTGCAGCCGAGCTCGTCAGCGACCAGCTGCGCGAAGACGGTGGCGTGGCCCTGGCCCTGGGTGGTCAGGCCGGTCGCCACCTTGACCTTGCCGGAGGTCTCGATGTGGACGTGGGCGCCCTCGTAGGGGCCGACGCCGGTGCCCTCGACGTAGCAGGCCAGTCCGATGCCGAGCCGGCGTCCCTGCGCGGCAGCCGCCGCCTTCATCGCGGGAAACTCCTCCCAGCCGACCAGCGCCTTGATCTTCGCCAGCATCGCCGGGTAGTCGCCGGAGTCGTATTCCAGCTCGCGGCCGTCCTGGAAGATCATCCGCTGGTCGTAGGGGAACTCGTCGGGCTGGATGAAGTTGACCGCCCTGACCTCGGTGCGGTCCTTGCCGAGGTAGGCGGCGATGGCGTCCATGGTCCGCTCCATGGCGTAGCAGCCCTGCGGCCGGCCCGCGCCACGATAGGGGGTGACCATGACGGTGTTGGTGTAGAGCGACTCGAAGACGACCCGGTAGACGCCCGGCTTGTAGGGCCCGAGCAGCTGGGTCGAGGTGATGATCGGGACGATCAGTCCGTACGGCGTGTAGGCGCCGTTGTCGTGCCAGAACGTCACGTCGAGGGCGAGCAGCCGGCCGTCGTCGTCGAAGCCGACCTCGATGTGCTGCAGCTGGCCGCGCTCGTGCGCGGAGGAGATGAAGTGCTCGCGGCGGTCCTCGGTGAACTTCACGGTGCGGCCGAGCAGCCGGGCCGCCAGCGGCACCAGCAGCTCCTCGGGCCAGGGGTGGTTGATCTTCACCCCGAAGCCGCCGCCGACATCGGGGGTGATCACGTCGACATGGCGCAGGTCGAGCCCCAGCTTGGCCGCCACCGCGGCGCGTACGCCGGTCGAGGTCTGCGTCGAGGTCCACACCGTGAGCCGGCCCAGGTCGGGGTCCCAGCGCGCCACCGTGCCGCGGCCCTCCAGCGGGGTGCAGGCCGAGCGCTCGATGGTCAGGTCGAGGGTGAGCCGGTGCGGCGCCTGCGCCATCCGGGCCTCGAGCTCGCCCTCGGCGCCGGTGTTCTGCTCCAGCCGGGCCGCGACATTGCCGGGCACGTCCTCGTGCACCAGGTGCTCGGCGCGCCGTGCCGCCTCGACGCCCACCACCGGCGGCAGGAACTCATAGCTCACCTTGATCCGCGCCACCGCGTCCTCGGCCAGGTAGCGGTCCTCCGCCACCACGAACGCGATCGCCTCGCCGACGTAGTTGACCTCGTCCTTGGCCAGCGCGTACTGGGTGCGGCCGTGGGTCAGGCTCGGGTGCGGGATGAGCAGCGGCAGCGGCTCGGCCATGAGGCCTTCGAGGTCGTCGTAGGTCCACACCGCATGGACGCCGTCGATCTCCAGCACCTCGGAGACGTCGATGTCGACGATCCGGGCGTGGGCGTGCGGCGAGCGCAGCACCGCCGCGTGCAGGGTGCTCGGCGAGACCGCCACGTCGTCGACGTACCGGCCCTGGCCGCGCAGGAACCGCTGGTCCTCGACCCGCTGGACGCCTCGCCCCATCAGCTTGGTGGTCACGGCGACACCTCCGCGGCGCGCTCTCCGCCCAATTGAGCGGCGCGCTCTCCACCCAATTGAGCGGCGCGCTCGACGGCCTTGACGATGTTCTGGTAGCCGGTACAGCGGCACAGGTTGCCGGCGATCATCTCGCGGGCCTCCTCGTGGGTCGGGGCGGGGTTGTCGCGCAGCCCGGCGGTGATGGTGGTGAGGAAACCCGGGGTGCAGAAGCCGCACTGCAGGCCGTGGCACTCGGCGAACGCCTGCTGCACCGGACCCAGCGAGCCGTCCTCGTTGCCGAGGCCCTCGACGGTGGTGATCTCGGCCCCCTGGGCGCTGACCGCGAAGACCAGGCAGGAGCGCACCGGGCGGCCGTCGAGCAGCACCGTACAGGCGCCGCAGACGCCGTGCTCGCAGCCGACGTGGGTGCCGGTCAGGCCGAGGTCGTGGCGCAGCGCGTCGGAGAGCAGTCGGCGCGCGGGCACGTCGAGGTCGTAGGAGACGCCGTTGACGCTCAGGGCGAAGGAGTGGGTCTCCTCACTCATGCGCGTGCCTTTCTCATGCGCGTGCCTTTCTGGCTTCGGAGACCACGCGCCGGGTCAGCACCTCGACGAGGTGGGCGCGGTAGTCGGCGGTGGCGTGGATGTCCTCGACCGGGTCGAGGTGCCTCAGTGCGACCGCGCCGAGCTCGTCGTCCGGGACGCCGGTCAGGTCGACCACGGTGGGCACCTCGGAGCAGGAGACGTACGACGCGGTGACGGTGCCGTCGGGAGCCACCAGGGCGGCCACGCCGGCCATGGCGTAGTCGCCGTGCCGGCGGGCGATCTCGTCGTAGGCCACCCCGGCGCCGGCGGGGAGGGCCGGGAAGGTGACGGCCAGCGCCAGCTCGTCGTGGTCGAGCGTGGTCTCCAGCGGGCCGATGAAGAGGTCGGCCGCCGGGATCACCCGGGTCCCCCGTGCGGAGCCGGCGGTCAGCGAGCCGCCGAGCAGCGCCAGCACGGCCGGCAGCTCCGCCGAGGGGTCGGCATGGGCGATCGAGCCGACGCAGGTGCCGCGGTTGCGGATGGTCGCATGGGCGACATGGGAGAGCGCCAGCGCCAGCAGCGGCTGGGCCTCTCGTGCCGCCGGCGAGGCGAGCAGGTCGGCATGGCGCACCAGCGCACCGACCCGCACGCCCTCGTCGGTGATCTCGATGGCGTCCAGCCCCCGGATGCCGTTGATGTCGACCAGCGCGGAGGGTGCCGCGAGCCGCATCGACAGCAGCGGCACCAGCGACTGACCGCCGGCGAGAACCTTCGCGCCGGGGTCAGCCGCCAGCGCCTCCCAGGCCTCGGCTGGCGTGGTGGGCCGGTGATAGCGGAACGCCGCTGGCTTCACAGGACCTTTGACACCTGCCCCTGCTCGACACCTCGGCCGCGGTCGACCAGGTGGTAGTAGACGAGGACCAGGAGGGTGCCGAGGGCGATGCCGGAGAGCGAGAAGTCGTCGGTGATCGTCAGCGTGACGCCGCCGATGCCGGCGATGATGCCGGCGGCCAGGCCGACCATGTTGACGGGCTTGCCGAAGTCGACGCCGTTCTCCACCCAGATCTTGGCTCCCACCAGTCCGATCATGCCGTAGAGCACAACCGTGATGCCGCCCAGGACGCCGCCGGGGGTGGCGTTGACGATGGCGCCGAACTTCGGGCAGAGCCCGAGCAGGATCGCCACGACGGCGGCCACGTAGTAGGCGGCCGTGGAGTAGACCTTGGTCGCGCTCATGACACCGATGTTCTCGGCGTACGTCGTGGTCGGGCTGCCGCCGAAGAGGCTGGCCAGCGCGGTCGCGGCGCCGTCGGCGCCGATGGCCCGGCCCAGATAGGGGTCGAGGTTGTCGCCGGTCATCTCGGCGACGGCCTTGACGTGGCCGGTGTTCTCGGCGATGAGGGCGATCACGCCGGGCAGCACCAGCAGGATGAAGGTCAGGCTGAAGCTCGGGCCGTGCACCACGCTGACGCCGTCGGCCAGCTTGCCGCTCGGGAAGCCGATCCAGTCGGCGGCCTCGACGCCCGCCCAGCTGACCCGGTCGTGCGCCACGGCATCGGGGCCGGTGGGCAGCACCGAGGTGATCTGGCCGAAGAGGACGTCGCAGATCCAGGACAGCAGGTAGCCGAAGATCAGCGCCAGGAAGACCGCGATGCGGCTCCAGAAGCCGGGCATCAGCACAGCCGCGGCCACCATGAAGGCCGAGGTCAGCAGGGCGACCCACTGGTCCTGCGGCCAGTAGGTGGCGGCGACCACCGGCGCCAGGTTGAAGCCGATGAGCATGACGACCGCGCCGGTGACGGCCGGCGGCAGCAGCCTGTGCAGGAAGCCGGTGCCGGCGAGGTGGACCAGCACGCCGACGATCGCGAGCACGATGCCGGCGACGAGGATCGCCCCGGTGACGTCGGCGGAATCACCGCCCTGCGATCGGATCGCGGCGACACCGGCCACGAACGAGGCGCTGGTGCCCAGATAGCTGGGCACCTTGTTCTGGCAGACGAGCAGGAACAGGATCGTGCAGACGCCCGAGAAGAAGATGGCCAGGTTGGCGTCCAGGCCCATGATCAGCGGGAAGACGAAGGTCGCGCCGAACATGGCGACGACGTGCTGGGCGCCCAGGCCCACTGTCTTGCCCCAGCTGAGCCGCTCGCCCGGTCCGACCGGCTCACCGGGGGCCGGGTCGACTTCCTTCCATGTGAACAACGACGACATTTCGCCGCACCCTTCGTCGGTGCCTCGCTCAGTCGAGGCGGGATTCGTTCAACGTAGTGACGAAGATCATCGGGTCTCGACGGCGACACATGCCGAAGGAAGGCCCGTAGTGGTGGCATCAGTTGTGAGGTCTCGCGCTGGGTGTCCGGGGTGGCCCGGGTGGGATCAGCCGGTGATCTCCAGGACGCGCAGCGCCACCGCGACGTCGAGACGCAGATGCGGGTCCTCCGAGAGCGGGCCGAGCAGCCGCTCCAGCTTGGAGACCCGGTAGCGCATCGTGTTGTAGTGGAAGAACTGGCTGCGGGCCGCCTCGGCGACGTTGAAGTTGGTGTCGAGCAGCACCTGCAGCGTCTTGCGCAGGTCGGCGGCCTCGGTGGTGTCCTGGGCCAGCGGGCCGAGTACGTCGTTGGCGAAGGAGCGCAGCTCGGCCTGGTCGGGGATCAGCGCGATCAGCCGGTGCAGGCCCAGAGAGTCGAAGAAGGTCGTCGACCCGTTGCCGTGGACCCGGCGGCCGACCGCGACGGCTCGCTGCGCCTGGGCATAGGCCTCGGGCAGGCTCTCCAGGCCGCGAGCGACCCGGGAGACGCCGACGCTGAACGGCCGCCGGCCGCCGCCCTTGTCGCCGGCAACGGCGTGCACCACCTGGCGCACCGCCTGGTGGCCGGCGTCGTGGGCATCAGGGTCGTCCGCGCCGATCGGCAGCAGCACCACCACCTCGGAGGAGAAGTCGACGGTGGCGATGCCCTCGCCACTGGCGCGGGTGACCTGCCGCCAGGCCGCCGCGAAGCGCTCCTGCCACTGTCGTCGTACCAGCCGCGAGACGGGCGTCGCGCCCGGCGGCAGCGGGTCGATCTCGGCGCACATCACGATCAGCGGCCGGTCCAGGTCCCAGCCGAAGGTGGCGGCGTGCTCGGCGACGTACTCGTCGTCGCCGGTGCGGTGCAGGAACAGGTCGCGCAGGAAGTCGCCCTGGTACTTGTTCTCGACGGCGGTGATCGCCTCCTGCCGGGTGATCAGCAGCGCGGCCACCGCCGCGGCGCGCTCCAGGGCGTGCACGTCGTCGACGGAGATCTCCCCGTCGAGGCGCACCGCGATCAGCCGGGCCAGGTCGGCGCCGCCGGCCGCCACCCGTAGGCTGCGCGCCTCGTGGCCGCGGCCCAGCGCGATGCGGGTGCCGCCGAGCCGCTCGACCCGGATCCGGCCGGTCGGGTCGACGAGGTCGTGCTCGTCGAGGACGGCGCGGTGGTCGATGGTCACCGCGGCGGCCCGTTCGCGGCCGTCGGTGGAGGTCACCAGGACCCCGACGTCGAGCACTCGCGCCACCTCGGCGGCGATATTGTCGAGGGTGCCGTCCTCCAGCACGATCTGGGTCAGGGCGCGGTGCAGCGCGTCGATCCTGGCGAGTGCGGCGATGGCACGCTCCGGGTCGGTCTGCTCCGCCCGGGCCTCACCTATCAACATCTGGCCCCTCCTTCCTCGATCGTTGGCAGAACCTCACATCGGCACACCGTAAGGCACTTGGCTAGCGTCGGGGAGGTGAGACGGCCAAATCCCCTGCCATCCGCTGCCCCTGTCCGGGTGCGCGACCGGCTCGCCGCGGCCGGTGACGGCCCGCTGCGGGTGGTGCACCGGGGCCGCGACGCGGTCTATCTCGAGGTCGACGGCTGGTGCGTCGGCGTCGTCTCCGGGGCCGCCGCGCAGGTGCCGTGTGCGCTGCGGGTGGTCTCGCTGGCGGGACTGCCCGGGGACCGGGCCGAGCTGGCCGGTGGCGTGCTCCACCTCGACGGGGTGTCGCTGCCGATCGGGCGGATCGTGAGCACCCGGGTGCCGTCCATGCCGCCAGCGCCGCGGCTGCCTCAGGCGCGTCATGCGACGGGCCGGGTCACCGAGGAGACCGTGGCGCGGCTGCTGGGCTCCGGCGACGGCCTGACGCCGTACGGCGACGACGTGCTGTGCGGCTGGCTCGCGCTCCACCGGGCCGCCGCCGTGGCCACGCCCGAGGTCGACGACGCGGTCCGGGCGCGGCTGCATCGCACCACGCTGCTCTCCGCGACCCTGCTGGACTGCGCGATGCACGGCGAGGTGCTGCCGGAGTTCGCGGCCTGGGTGAGGTCGTTGGACACGCCGCGACAGCCGGCGGCCGAGGAGGCGCTGGCCGCGATCGGCCACACCTCCGGCCGAGGCCTGCTGGCCGGAGGCCGGCAGGCGCTGGGCGAGCTCTCCTCGGTGGTGACGGCGGCGTGAGCGAGCAAGCGACGCGAATCATGGGCACCATGCCGGCCACGAGCGCAGCGAGGGGTGACGGCATGACCTTCACGCACGTGGAGCTGCGGGCCGCGTACGCCGACTCGGTGACGCTGCTGCAGGTCTCCCGCACCGTCGCCGATCTGCCCGGCGTGCTCGCCGCCCAGGTGGCGATGGCGACCCCGCTCAACGTCGACGTACTCGCCGGCATGGGCTTCGAGGTCCCGGCCGAGGCGACCCCCAACGACATGGTGGTCGCGCTCCGGGTCGCGGCCGAGGACGACCTGCCCGACGCGCTGGCCGGGGTGGCCGCCGCGCTCGCGGACTCCTCGCGCCGCCCGACCGGGGGCGCGGCCGAGGTGGCGCCGCACCGCACCACCGCCGCCGCGCTGCGCGAGGCCGACACCGACGCGATCGCGCTGGTCTCGGTGCCCGGCGACCTCGCCCTGCTGGAGGCGATGGACGCGGTCGAGACCGGTCACGACGTGATGGTCTTCAGCGACAACATGCCGGTCGAGCAGGAGGTGGCGCTCAAGACCGCCGCCGCGACCCGGGGCGTGCTGGTGATGGGCCCCGACTGTGGCACCGCCGTCGTCGGCTCCGTCGGCGGGGGCCCGGCCAGCGGAGGGCTGGGTCTGGGCTTCGCCAATGTGGTCTCCCCCGGCCCGGTCGGCATCGTGGCCGCCTCCGGCACCGGCACCCAGCAGCTGCTGGCGCTGCTCGACCATGCCGGTGTTGGCGTCACCGCCGCGCTCGGCGTCGGCGGCCGCGACCTCTCCGCGGCGGTCGGCGGGCTGTCCACCCGTGAGGCGCTGCGCCGGCTCGACGCCGACGACGAGGTCGAGCGGATCGTACTGCTCTCCAAGCCGGCCGCCGCCGAGGTGGCCGCCCGGATCGAGGAGTACGCCGAACGGCTGGCGACCCCGGTCACCTTCGCGCTGCTCGGCGCCGGTGCCCCCGACCTGACCGCCTCGGCGGAGGCGGTGCTGACCGAGCTCGGCGTGACGGTGCCCGACTGGCCGGTCGCCGGCTCGGCCCGACCCGTCGCCGGCGGCCGGTTCCTGCGCGGCCTGTTCGTGGGCGGCACGCTCTGCGACGAGGCCATGCTCATCGCCGCCTCGGTCCTCGGCCCGGTGAGGTCCAACATCCCACTCTCGCCCGAGGACGCGCTGCCGGCGACGCTGACCGCCGCGGCGCACACCTTCGTCGACTTCGGCGACGACGCCCTGACAGTCGGCCGGGCCCACCCGATGATCGACCCGACGCTCCGCCTCGACCATCTCGCCCGCACCGCGGCCGACCCCGAGACGGCCGTCATCTTGATGGACGTGGTGCTCGGCCACGGCGCCGAGGCCGATCCGACCGCGGCGCTCGCCCCGGCGCTCGCCGGCATCGAGAGGCCGGTGGTCATCAGCCTGATCGGCACCAGCGGCGACACGCAGGGCTACCAGCGGCAGGTGGCGGCCCTGGTCTCCGTCGGCGCCGAGGTGCACCTGTCCAACGCCGGCGCCACCCGCCGCGCCCTCGCCCTCCTGGAGACGTTGTCATGACCGTCGTCAGCTCCGGCATCGACCTGCTCGCGGCCGCCGTCGAGGCCCAGGCGGTCCCGGTCAGCCGGGTCGACTGGCGGCCGCCGATGCCGGGCACCGAGGCGGATCTCGCCACCGTGGCCACCGACCCACGGCGCTACGCCGCCAACCAGGACGCGCTGGCCGCGATGCTGGGCGTCACCGCGACCCTGGTCGACGTGGCACCCGCCAGCGAGGTGCTCGGCCTAGAACGGGGCCAGTTCCTCCACGCCGGTCCGCCGATCACCTGGGAGCGCGCCTCCGGTCCGCTCCGCGGCGGCCTGATGGCCGGCGCCGCATTCGAGGGCCTGGTCGACGACCCGGAGGACGCGCCGGCGCTCTTCGAGTCCGGCAGCCTCAGCCTCGACTCCTGTCACCATCACGGCGCGGTCGGGCCGATGGCGGGCGTGGTCACGCCGAGCATGTGGATGTTCGTGCTCGAGGACGCCGCGACGGGTCGGCGTACCTATTGCTCGCTCAACGAGGGTCTGGGCAAGGTGCTGCGCTACGGCGCCTACGAGGAGTCGGTGCTGGTCCGGCTGCGGTGGATGCGCGACGTGCTCGGGCCGCTGCTGCAGCGAGCCGTCCGCGGCACCGTCGGCGCCGGCACCACGATCGACGTCACCGGCATCCTCACCCAGATGCTGCAGATGGGCGACGAGGCCCACAACCGCAACCGGGCCGGCACCCTGATGCTCCTGCGCGACCTCTCCCCCGCCCTGGTCACCTCCGGGGCGGACAGCGAGGACATCGCCGAGGTGCTCCGGTTCGTGGGCGCCAACGACCACTTCTTCCTCAACCTCGCCATGCCGGCCTGCAAGCTCGCCCTCGACGCGGCCCGGGACATCCCGGGCAGCACGATGGTGGTGGCGATGGCCCGCAATGGCACCGACTTCGGCATCCAGGTCTCCGGCACCGGCGACGAGTGGTTCACCGGTCCGGCGCAGGTGCCCGAGGGGCTGTTCCTGGGCGAGTACGGACCGGAGGACGCCAACCCCGACATCGGCGACTCGGCGATCACCGAGACCGCCGGCATCGGCGGCTTCGCGATGGCGACGGCACCGGCGATCGTGCGGCTGGTGGGCGGCTCGGTGCCCGACGCGTTGGCGGCGACCCGGCGGATGCACGAGATCACCCTGGGCGAGAACCCCCGCTGGATCGTGCCGATCCTGGAGTTCCAGGGCACCCCGACCGGCATCGACGTCACCCGAGTGTGCCGCACCGGCATCCTGCCGCAGATCAACACCGGCATGGCCGGCAAGGTCGCGGGCACCGGCCAGGTCGGCGCCGGCCTGGTCAACCCGCCCGCCGAGGTCTTCCCCGCCGCGCTGGCCAGACTGGCCGAGCTGTCCCGCCAGTCACGCCCGACCCCCGCCGGCCACTGAAGGTCTGCCCCACCACACGCCGGAGGAGTCCGCGCGGGGTCAGTGACGCGGCAGCCAGAAGGCGGCGGAGAGGTCGACGGCGCCGGAGGGCCGACGCGGCGTCGCCTCGGCCAGCCAGGCCTGTCGCGCCTCGTCGGCCAGGTACGGCGGCAGGGTGCCGTCGGCGCGCACGCAGCGCCACCAGGGCACCCCGCCACCCGACCTGGACATCACCCGGGCGACATTGCGCGGTCCGCCGCCGAAGTCGTCGTACAGCACGTCGGCGATGGCGCCGTAGGTCGTCACCCGGCCGGGCGGCACCCGCTCGACGAGAGCGAGCACCGCCTCGGCGTACTCCTCAGTGTTCAGTGGGCCGTTCAGTAGCTCGGCTGCGAGGGGTCGATCTGGTTGACCCAGGCGACCACGCCGCCACCGACATGGACGGCGTCGGAGTAGCCGGCGCCCTTGGCGATGGCCAGCACCTCCGCGGAGCGGACGCCCGACTTGCAGTGGAAGACCACCTGCCGCTGACCCTCGCCGGACAGCTCGCCGAGCCGGCCCAGCGCGGTGCCGTTGAGGAAGTCGCCCTTGGGGATCAGCACCGAGCCGGGGATCTTGTTGATCTCGTACTCGTTGGGCTCGCGCACGTCGACCAGGACGAAGTCGCGAACGCCGTCGGTGCGCTCCTTGAGCATGTGCTCGAGCTGGACCACCGAGATGGTCGCGCCGGCAGCGGCGTCGGCAGCCTCCTCGGAGACGGCGCCGCAGAAGGTGTCGTAGTCGATCAGCTCGGTGACCGTGGCGTGCTCGCCGCACAGCGCGCAGTTGGGATCCTTGCGGACCTTCAGCTTGCGGTAGCTCATCTCCAGGGCGTCGTAGATCATCAGCTGGCCGATCAGCGGCTCGCCGATGCCGGTGAGCAGCTTGATCGCCTCGGTCACCTGGATCGAGCCGATCGAGGCGCACAGCACGCCCAGCACGCCGCCCTCGGCGCAGGAGGGGACCATCCCCGGCGGCGGCGGCTCGGGGTAGAGGCAGCGGTAGCAGGGGGCGTCCTCGGCGAGGGTCGGCGCGAAGACCGACGCCTGGCCGTCGAAGCGGTAGATCGAGCCCCAGACGTAGGGGATCTTCAGGAAGTACGCCGCGTCGTTGACCAGGTAGCGGGTCGCGAAGTTGTCGGTGCCGTCGACGATGAGGTCGTAGCCCTCGAAGATGCGGAAGACGTTGTCGTTGTCCAGCCGCTCGTTGTGGATGACCACGTCGACGTAGGGGTTGGTCTCGTGGATCGCGTCCGCCGCGCTCTCCGCCTTGGGCCGGCCGACGTCGGACTGGCCGTGGATGATCTGGCGCTGCAGGTTGGACTCGTCGACCTCGTCGAACTCCACGATGCCCAGCGTGCCGACGCCGGCGGCGGCCAGGTAGAGCAGCGCGGGCGAGCCCAGGCCACCGGCGCCGATGACCAGCACCTTGGCGTTCTTGAGTCGCTTCTGACCCGACATGCCGACGTCGGGGATGATCAGGTGCCGGCTGTAGCGGCGGACCTCGTCGATGCTGAGTTCGTCAGCAGGCTCCACGAGCGGCGGGAAGGACGCTGCCATGGTCTCGGGCTCTCCTCAAGGTTCTGGTCGGTCTGCGGTGCTGGGTAGGTCTGCCCAACACCGGCGCACCCACTCCATGTTCCCTCATCGGGTCAACGCACCGCGCCGCATCCCGTGATCCGGACACCGGCTACGCCGGAGTAGGCTCGCCGCGTGACAACGTACGACGACCTCGACACGGCGCGCCCCCGCGGTGGCCGGATGCCGCGACGCGAGCGACGCGCCCAGCTGCTGGACTCAGCGCTGGAGGTCTTCGTCGCCCAGGGCTACCACGCCGCCGCGATGGACGACATCGCCGACCGGGCCGGTGTCTCCAAGCCGGTGCTCTACCAGCACTTCCCCGGCAAGCTGGAGCTCTACCTCGCGCTGCTGGAGAAGTCCTGCGACGAGATCATCGAGCACTGCCGCGCCGCGCTGGACTCCACGCACGACAACAAGCAGCGGGTGACGGCCACCATCGACGCCTTCTACAGCTACGTCGCCAGCGAGACCGGCGCCTTCCGGCTCGTCTTCGAGTCGGACCTGACCAACGAACCGGCGGTGCGCGAGCAGGTCGACCGGGTCACCAACCAGTGCGCGGCCGCCATCGCCGAGGTGATCCACGACGACACCGGGCTGCCGGCACCGGCCTCGCTGCTGCTCTCGGTCTCGCTGGTGGGCATGGCACAGCAGAGCTCGCGGTTCTGGCTGGCTGACGACGGCGGCCTCTCCCGTGAGCAGGCCGTGGCGCTCGTCTCCGGTCTGGCGTGGCGCGGCATCCGCGGCTATCCCAAGACCGAAGAGCACTGAGAGTTTTTCCCGAGGTAATTCCTCAGAACGAGAAGGAGCAGTCGTGGAGGTCAAGATCGGCGTCCAGTACGCCCAGCGCGAGCTGGTCGTGGAGACCGACGAGACGACAGAGGCGGTCGAGAAGCTGGTGACCGAGGCCATCGCCGGTGGCGGCCTGCTGACCCTCACCGACCACAAGGGCAAGAAGGTCTTCGTCGCCGCCGACAAGATCACCTATGTCGAGGTCGGCCGCAGCACCGTGACCGCGGTGGGCTTCCGCAGCTGACACGACCCGCCGTTCCGCGTCACGGGGTCCGTGCATTTACGTCTCAGCAGGTGCAAGATCGAAGCGGGGCATCGGCACCGATGTCCCGACCGCTCCGGAAAGGACTCCCATGGGCGTCATCTGGTTCATCATCACCACGCTGATCGGCGGCGCGATCATCGGCTGGCTCGGCAAGGTCGTCGCGCCGGGCGGCAAGGACAACATCAAGTTCGTCCCGATGGTCGTCGTCGGCATCATCGGCATGCTGGTCGGCAGCTTCCTCTACTACGCCATCTTCGGGGTTGCCGGCAATGTCGAGGGCAACTCCAATTACGGCTGGGACAACACCACCAAGGGCATCGACTGGTGGCGCCACATCTGGCAGGTCGTCGTGACGGCAGTGCTGGTCGCCGCCTCCACCACGGTGCTGCCCCGCCTCACCAAGAAGTAGCCGAGTCGGCGCTAGTGCTGGCGCCACAACCGTCGAGTCGGGGGGCGGTCGGGGGGTTAGAACCACCAGGCGGCGAGCGAGAGAGCGAAA
>NZ_JASGDQ010000067.1:0-4323 GCF_047607185.1 Nocardioides sp.
AGCACTTCTGCCGACTCGGCACGTCTCAGAGCAGCACTTCTGCCGACTCGGCACGTCTCAGAGCAGCGCTTCTGCCGACTCGGCAGGTCTCAGACCAGCACTAGCGCCGACTCGGCAGGTCTGAGACCCGCACTTCTGCCGACTCGGCGATGGGGGAAGAGGCGGAGGTGGGTCGGTCTCATCCAGACCGCGTCGGGGAGATCGGTGGACGGCGAGGCGGGCAGATCGGGGCGCGAGGCGTAGCCGAGGTAGCCGAACCACTGGCCGCCCTCCGCCGCTGAGGCGGCCAGGACGTCGAAGATGTCGTCGCCGACGACCTCGGAGCGGCCGGACCGGTGACGGGTGACCTCCCGCCGGGCGGCGGAGTAGGTGAGCGAGACGTCGTCGTCGTCGAGCCAGCCGAGCAGCGAGGTGCCGCGCGACCAGTTGCGGGCGCCGCCGCCGTCGAGCCACACCACCCGCGCGTGGGAGCGCGCCACCTCGGCGAAGACGGACTCCACCTCGCCTTGTGAAGGATTCGTGGTGTCAGAGCACCACGAATCCTTCACAAGGCGCTCCCGAGGAAGTTGGCGATCAGCCTCTCACCGTGCTCGGACAGGATCGACTCGGGGTGGAACTGGACGCCCTCGATCGGCAGCGAGGTGTGTCGCACCCCCATCACCACGCCGTCGGTCCACGCGGTGGCCACCACCGCGTCGGGCAGCGCGGTGGCGACGAGCGAGTGATAGCGCACCGCCGCGAAGCCCGGCGGCAGCCCGGCGAACACCCCGCGGCCGGCGTGCTCGATTCGCGCCACCTCGCCGTGGGCAGGCATCCCGCGCGCGACGGTGCCGCCGAAGCGCGTCACGATCCCCTGCATCCCCAGGCAGACGCCGAGCACGGGCCTGCCCAGGTCCAGTACCGACCAGTCGTACTCCTCGGGGTGCCCCGGCCCGGGCGAGAGCACCACATGGGAGTACGACGACAGCTCGGCACCGGCGGCGTGGTTGACCACGTCCGGCAGCGAGCCGGTCACCGTGGCGATCAGGTGGACCAGGTTCCAGGTGTAGGAGTCGTCGTGGTCCACCACCACCACGCGCTCGCTAACTGGTGGCATCTGCCACGCCGAAGCGTCGAAGGAGCGCCATCTGCCACCAGTTAGTCCAGCAGGAGCCGGGAGACCAGGGTGTGGAGGAGGTCGTAGCCGTGCTCGGAGAGGATCGACTCGGCGTGGAACTGGACGCCCTCGTAGTGCGGTCCGTGCAGCGCGTGGATGTCGCCGGAGTCTGGGTCGGCGTCGACGGTGACGCCCTCGGGCAGGTCGTCGGCGCGGCCGACGAAGGTGTTGTAGAAGCCCACCCGCTCGGTGCGGCCGAGGAACCGGATCGGCGACTGGGTGCCCTGGAAGACGATGTCCTTGTAGAACAGCGGGATGCCGAGCTGGTGGCACAGCGTCTGGTGGCCGAGGCAGACCGCCAGGAACGGCCGGGAGGTCGCCAGCAGCGAGGAGACGGCGGCCCGCAGGTTGGCCATCTTCGGGTCGGCGTCGTCGCGCGGGTCGCCGGGACCCGGGCCGACGATGACCAGGTCGTAGCCGTCGAGGCAGCCCTCGACGTAGTCCTCGTGGCGCACCACCGCAGACGGCATCCCGAAGACGCGCAGCACGTGGCGCAGCATCTTCACGAAGTCGTCCTCGCCGTCGAGGATGACCACCGACTTGCCGGCCAGCCGGGGGTCCGGGTCGCTGTCGGCCTGGTCGGTGAGCCAGAACGACGACAGCCGGCGGTTGCGGCGGTTGAGCTCGAGCAGCACGTCCTCGTCGGCGACCACCTCGGCGACGCCCAGCCCGGACGCGGCCGGGGCGGGCGGCACCAGGCCGAAGGCACCCAGGATGCCGCCGGCCTTGGCGTGCGTCTCGGCGACCTCGTAGGCCGGGTCGCTGTCGCGCACCAGGGTCGCGCCGGCGGTCACCTTCAGCTCGCCGGAGACCGACACGTCGGCCGCCCGGATCACGATGGGGCTGTCGACCACCGGGGCGCCGGTCGCGTCGCGCCCGAGGATCGCCAGCGCGGCGCCGTAGTAGCCACGGCCCTCGGACTCGTACTCCTTGATCAGTCGGCAGGCGTTCTCGACCGGCGAGCCGGTCACCGTGGCGGCGTACATGGTGTCCCGCAGCACCTCGCGGGGGTCGCGGTCGGTCTGCCCGGCGAGGAGGTATTCGGTGTGGATCAGCCGTGACATCGGCTTGAGGAACGGGCCGAGCACGGTGCCGCCGCCGCTGCAGATGTCGCACATCATCTTCAGCTCCTCGTCGACGACCATGAAGAGCTCGTAGATCTCCTTCTCGTCGCGCAGGAAGTCGAGCAGCCGCGGCTTGAGCTCGGCGACGGCGGCCTCGGTGGTCTCGGCGGCCAGCGCGGGGAGCCGGAAGGTGCCCGAGATCGGGTTCATCCGGACGTTGCCGTCGACCAGGGAGAGGTGGCGCTCGGGCGAGGCGCCGATGAGGTAGCGGTCGCCGGTGAAGAAGCAGAAGGTCCAGTAGGCGCCGCGCTCGCGCTCCAGCAGCCGGCGGTAGACGGTCAGCGCCTTCTCGGTGCTCCAATCGGCGACCACGGCGCGGTAGTGCCGGCCGATGACCAGGTTGGCGCCCTCGCCCTGACCGACCTCGTCGTTGATGATCGCCTCGACGACCTTCTCGTAGTCGGCGTCGGAGGTCTCGAACCCGCCTCGGTCGCGGAACTCGATCTCGCCCACCGGCAGCGCCTCGACGACCGAGGCGACGGAGAGCTCGAACTCGGTCTCGATGTCGACGACGACCAGCGGAGTGCCGTCGTCGTGCGCCTCGAAGCCGCGCTCGCGGACCTGGCGGAAGGGCACCGCGACCAGCCGGTCGGCGACGTGGCTGTCGGCGGGGGCGCCGGTCTCCAGCGGGATGTCGAGCAGCGACTCGGCGACCCAGCGGCGGCCGCCGACCGCCCCGATGGTGTCCCGGTCGCCGCTCCGGGTGGAGCGCCTGATCAGGGCCCACGCCTCGTGCTCGCAGATCGCGTCGATCGCGGCCTGGGCATCCGGGAAGAGCGTGGTCATGGGGCAAGGCTAGACGGTATGACGTGACCCCCTCGCGGTGATGGGGGTTGCGGGCCGGGGCCTCACTCACAAGATTCGTGGGTTGCCGGACAAGAAGTCCCTTGCCCGGCCTATCCGACATTGTGGGAGGCCCCGGTGTTCACTGAGCGTACGAGTGTTGGGCTCGACGTGCACGCAAGGTCGGTCGCGGCAGCAGCGATCGACGGCGTCACGGGCGAGCTGTTCCAGACCACGTTGACCCCGTCGTATGACCATGTCCGGTCCTGGCTGAGGGGTTTGCCAGGCCCGGTCGCGGTGGCCTATGAGGCCGGCCCGACCGGGTTCGGGCTGTACCGGCATCTGAGCGCGGCAGGGATCCGGTGTGAGGTCATCGCACCGTCCAAGCTGCAGCGGCCGGCCGGTGACCGGGTCAAGACCGACGCCAAGGACGCGGTCCACCTCGCACGGCTGCTGCGGATCGACGAGATCACCCCGGTCGCGGTTCCGTCAGTGGATCAGGAAGCGGCCCGTGATCTGGTCCGGGCGCGTGAGGACGCTCGTGGTGACCTGATGCGTGCCAGGCACCGGCTCTCCAAGCTCCTGCTGCGCCACGGCATCGTCTACTACGACGGGAACCCGTGGACCGGCAGACACGACCGCTGGCTACGCACCGAAGCACTGCCCCAGCTCACCACCACCGCGACCCGGTTGAGGTTCGACTCCGACTACGACGCGGTACTCACGGTGACCGCTCGCAGGGACCGTCTCGACGAGCAGATCGCAGCGATGGCCGCCGATTCAGAGCTCACCCCGATCGTGCGCAGGCTCGGCTGCCTGCGCGGGATCGGCACCCTGACCGGGTTCGCACTCGCTGTCGAGATCGGTGACTGGCACCGGTTCACCGGCAACTCGATCGGCTCGTTCGTCGGGCTGGTCCCCTCCGAGCAGTCCTCAGGGGCCTCACGCTCCCAGGGACCGATCACCAAGGCCGGCAACACTCACGCCCGCAGACTGCTCGTCGAGGCCGCCTGGCACCACCGGCCCCGCTACACCATCGGCGCCACCATGCGCGCCCGCTGGGACCTCGCACCCGCCGCCGCCCGAGCACGGGGCGATGAGGGCAACCGGCGTCTGCACCAACGCTGGGTCAAGTTGAACCGCCCTGGGCGAGTCGGAGGGTCTGAAGAGACCCACGGAAGGAAGATCGGCTCGTGCCTGCAGCGAGGAAGTATGACGAGGAGACGATGGCCAGGGCGGTGCGGATGTACCGCGACCGGA
>NZ_JASGDQ010000068.1:0-40246 GCF_047607185.1 Nocardioides sp.
CACGTTCTGAGAGCGTGTTTGAGAACTCGGCGTCGAGCTCGGCGTTGTCCAGCGTGCGTCATGGCAAGGCGGAGGAGGGAGCCATGCCTCCGGCATGGCTCCCTCCTCCGCCTTGCCATGACGCACGCTGGACAACGCCGAGCTCGACGCCGAGTTCTCAAACACGCTCTCAGAACGTGGCTCACGCGTTGCCGTCCGAGATCGGGCTCTCGCCGGCCAGGGCGGACTCGATGAGCGGCACGCCCAGGTCGATCGCGTGCTGCGCGCTGAGGACGGTGCCCCAGTCCATCGCCCACATGAACTGGTCGTCCTTGCCGTAGGTGGTCCAGATGCAGTGCCCGGCCTTGACGGCCGCGAGCTCGGCGACCACGGCGTTGTCCTGGACGTCGGGGATGGCGCCCTCGTCGGTGCACCAGACCACCAGGTCGAGGGCGCCGACCAGATCGAGCTTCTCGGCGCTCAGGTCCATGATGTAGTCGTCGCCCACGATGTCGGTCAGCTCCTCGGAGAGGCCGAAGCCGACGTTGACGAGGAAGGTCGTCCGGGGCGCGTTGGCGCCGAGGATGTCGAAGGCGCCGGAGTAGCACTCCGCGTGCGTGGCCGTCAGCGACGCCCACTCGGGGTGGGCCTCGCGGACCGCGGCGAACGCCGCGTCGGCGTCGTCGACGAGCTGCTGCGCCTCGGGCTCCTTGCCCAGCGCCTGCCCGATCAGCAGGGTGTGCGGGCCGTAGGGCACCGCGCTGTCCTGATAGCCGACCGGCGGTCCCACGACCGGGGCGATCTTGCTGAGCTTGCGGTACTGCGCCTGGGTGATCCCGCCGCTGACCATCGTGATCAGGTCGGGCGCCAGCGCCAGGATCTCCTCGAAGTCGACCTCGGTGAAGCTCACCTCCTTCGGCTCGCCGCCGAAGAGCGACTCGTTCCAGGGATGCACCGGCTCGTACCAGTCGTCGACGAAGGAGCCGACCGCGATCGGCACCACGCCGAGCGCGAGCAGCGGGTCGCAGTCGGTCTGGCCCAACGCCAGGACACGCTGCGGCTCGGCGCTGATCGTGGTCTCGCCGAAGCGGTGCGTCACCGTGACGGGGTACGCCGCGGCGGTGCTGTCCGCCGTCGCCGATCCGGCGGGGGTGGTGGTCGGATCGCTCGCCTCGGCGTCGTCGAGCTCGGAGTTGGTGCACGCGGCGACCACGGTCGCGGTGAGGCCGGCGCCGATCGCGGTGAGGAGGCCGCGGCGCCCCAGCGCGCCGGGCGTCGGTGCTGACGTCCGTGAGGTGGTCATGATGGCCCTTCTGCCGGGTTCGGGAGTTCCCGCCACGGTAGAGGCCGGAACAAGGCGGTGGCTTTGGCGGTCTCGACGAGAATCACTCGGCCGGCTTCGTGGAGTCCGCCAACCCTCAGTCGGCGACGATCCGGGCCATCCGGAGCTGCAGCCAGGTGACCAGCAGCGCGTCGGGGTCGGCCAGGTCGAGGGGGAAGAGCTCCTGCGCGCGGCGCAGCCGGTAGCGCAGCGTGTTCTCGTGGATGTTGAGCGCCCGGGCGGCGGCCGCGGCGTCGCCGAAGGCGTCCAGGTAGGCCAGCAGCGTCTCGGCGTAGGTCGTGTTCCTCTCCTGGTCGTGCGCCACGATCTCGGCGACCGGGTCGCCGGGGAGCGGCTCGAGGACGCCGGTGGTCGCGAGGCCGTGGAGGAGGACGTGACTGCGCACCTCGGCCACGCTCGCCACGGTCGACCCGGTCGCTCCTCGCCGCATCGCCGCCAGGGTGAGCGCGGCGAGCCGGCCGGACTCCGGCACCCCCTCCAGGGTCTCCACCGCCGGGCCGATTCCGATCCGCAGGCTCACCCCGTTGGTCCGTCGTACGGTGTCGCCGATGTTGTGCGCGAACCCGCTCACGCTCCTGCCCGCGGCGTTGCCCGTGGGCGTCGGCAGCAGCGCGAAGATCACCTCGTCCACGCCGGCCGCGAGCGACTGGGGGTGCCAGGCCTCGCAGTAGAGGTTGACCAGGTCGATGGTGCGCGCCACCCCGAGCGCCGGGTCCTCGCCGTAGGCTGCCGGGCTGATCGCGAGCACCGTCGCGGGCGTGGCGACGGGCAGGCCGAGGAGCGCCGCCGCGGCGCCGGCGCCGACCCGTCCGCGCAGCAGCGAGGCCAGCAGCTCACGCCGGTTCCAGCGCTGGCTGTTCTCCTGCTGGCGCAGCTGCAGCAGGTGCAGCGCCGCCACCCGCGCGGCGCTCTCCAGCGCCTGCGGCGCGGCGGCGGTCAGCGGCGGCTCGCCGTCGAGCACCCAGATCAGGCCGAGCAGCTCCTCGCCCGCCCGGACCGGCATCGCCAGCCGGCTCGACTGCTCGGGCAGCTCCCGCTCGAAACGGACCGGGCTGGTCGCGTTGCGCGCCTGGAGGTAGCGCTCCGCGTCGCCGACCAGGGTGGGGGTGACCCGGTTGGTGATGCTGCGCAGCCGGATCTCGTCGATCTCCTGGTGGGGCAGCGTGGAGTAGGCGAACAGCTGGCCGTTGCGGTCCTCGATCGCCGTCGCCCCGCCGACGTGGTAGGCGATCGCGTTGGCCAGCGCGAACAGGTCCCCCGGGCGCACCTGGGTGTAGGCCGGCGTGCGCGAGTCCTGGGCGGCGACCAGCGCGCCGACCAGCTGGTCCAGGTCGCGCCAGTCGGTCTCGTCGCCGGCCACCAGCAGCGCGACCCCGGCGTCCTCGGCGATCGCGGTCAGGCCGTCGACCCTCTCCTGGCGGGCCTTGACGACCGCGCAGGCGTAGCCGTGCTCGCCGGCCTCGCGCACCGCCGCCTCCGCGTCCGGTGAGCTCGGGCGGGTGCCCACCACCAGGAGCACGCCGCCGGGCCGGTCGGGCACCGCCGCCCCGGCGTCGTGGATCACGCAGCCCTCGACCACCGGCCCCGGCACCCGCGGCAGCCAGGCGGGATAGAGCTCCAGGGGGGCGGCGATCCGGGCCAGGTCGGCCACCGACAGCGCGTCGCGGCCGTCGGCGTCGATACTCGTCGAGATGGCCATGGCACAGGCTAACGGGTGTTCACCCGCGTGTCGTTTACACACGGGCCGACGGAGAGGTAGGACTGGCAACCATGAAGCTCACCACGCTGCTGGGCGGGGCAGCCGTGGCCGTGGGGGCCGTCGCGCTCCGCGATCTCACCCAGAAGAAGCACGCCCTGCAGCGCAACTTCCCGGTCATCGCCCACGCCCGCTACTGGCTGGAGAAGGTCGGGCCCGAGCTGCGGCAGTACATCGTCACCAGCAACGAGGAGGAGCGGCCGTTCAGCCGCGACCAGCGCACCTGGGTCTACGCCACCGCGAAGAAGGAGAACAACTACTTCGGGTTCGGCACCGACGTCGACGTCGAGCACACCCAGGGCCACGCCTACATCAAGCACCGCACCTTCGCCGAGACGCTGCCCGACGACCACGACCCCGACGCGGCGCTGCCCAGCGCGAAGGTGCTGGGCGGACCGCGTGGCCGGGCCAGGGCGTTCCGGCCGGGCTCGGTCGTCAACGTCTCCGCGATGAGCTTCGGCTCGCTCTCGCCGGCCGCGATCACCGCCCTCAACAAGGGCGCGGCGATGGCGGGGGCGATGCACAACACCGGCGAGGGCGGGCTGTCGCCGTACCACCGGGGCGGCGCCGACCTCGTCCTCCAGATCGGTACGGCGTACTTCGGCTGTCGCGACGATTCCGGCGCGTTCTCCCTGAGCCGCCTCAAGGAGGTCGTCGAGTCCGCCCCGGTGCGAGCGATCGAGATCAAGCTCTCCCAGGGCGCCAAGCCGGGGCTCGGCGGGCTGCTGCCGGCGGCCAAGATCACCCCCGAGATCGCCGAGATCCGCGGCATCCCACTGGGCCGGGACTGCGCCTCGCCGTCGCGGCACACCGCCTTCTCCGACGTCGACTCGATGCTCGACTTCGTCGAGTCGGTCGCCGCCGAGACCGGGCTGCCGGTCGGCATCAAGTCGGCGGTGGGGGAGCTGGGCTTCTGGTCCGACCTCGCGCACCTGATGACCAGCCGCGAGCGGGGCGTCGACTTCATCACCGTCGACGGCGGTGAGGGCGGCACCGGTGCCGCGCCGCTGATCTTCACCGACTCCGTCGCGCTGCCCTACCGGATGGGCTTCGCCCGGGTCTACGCCACCTTCGCCGAGCTCGGCCTGACCGACGACGTCACCTTCATCGGCTCGGGCAAGCTCGGCCTGCCGGACAACGCGATCGTCGCCTTCGCGCTCGGCGCCGACCTGATCAACGTCGCCCGCGAGGCGATGATGTCGATCGGCTGCATCCAGGCCCAGAAGTGCCATACCGACCACTGTCCGACCGGGGTCGCCACCCAGAACCCCTGGCTGGTGCGGGGACTCGACCCGGCCGACAAGTCGGTCCGCTGCGCGACGTACCTGCGGGTGCTCCGCAAGGAGCTCACCAAGGTCTCCGCCGCGGTCGGCGTGCCGCACCCCGGCCTGATCACCTGCGCCGACGTCGACATCTTCAACGGCGACTACGAGGCCCGCTCGCTGGCCGCCGTCTACGGCTACCAGGACGGCTGGGGCCAGCTCGGCCCGGCGCTGCGCGCGGAGATCACCGCGCTCATGCATCCCAAGGCGGAGTTCAACGAGAGCGTGCCCGGCGGATGACCGGCGGCGGTTGCGGGTAGCCTCGAAGACGTGCAGGCCGATCTCGTGGTCGTCGCCAACCGGCTCCCCGTCGACAGGGTGACGCTGGGCGATGGCTCGCGCGGCTGGCGCACCTCGCCCGGTGGCCTGGTCACCGCGATCGAGCCGGTGCTGCGCGTCAACGACGGCGTCTGGATCGGCTGGACAGGCGGCACCGACACCGACCTCGAGCCCTTCGAGCACGACGGCTTCCACCTGGTCCCGATGTCGCTGAGCGAGGAGGAGATCGAGGACTACTACGAGGGCTTCTCCAACGGCACCCTCTGGCCGCTCTACCACGACCTGGTCGCCAAGCCGGAGTTCCACCGCGAGTGGTGGGACAGCTACCAGCGGGTCAACCGGCGCTTCGCCGAGAAGGCCGCCCAGGTCGCGGCCGAGGGCGCCACCGTCTGGGTGCACGACTACCAGCTGCAGCTGGTGCCGGCCTACCTGCGCGAGCTGCGGCCCGACCTCAAGATCGGCTTCTATCTCCACATCCCGTTCCCGCCGGGCGAGCTGTTCCAGCAGCTGCCCTGGCGGCGGCAGATCATCGAGGGCCTGCTCGGCGCCGACCTGGTCGGCTTCCAGCTCGCCGGCGGCGCCGCCAACTTCATCAGGCTGGTCCGCCAGCGGGTCGGCCACAAGACTCACAAGGACCTGGTCTACCTCCCCGACGGCCGGACCGTCCGCGCCGCTCCCTATCCCATCTCCATCGACGCCGCCGGCCTGGAGCAGCTCGCCCAGACACCGGCGGTCGAGGAGCGCGCCAAGGAGATCCGCGAGTCGCTCGGCAACCCCCGCAAGATCTTCCTCGGCGTGGACCGGCTCGACTACACCAAGGGCATCTTCGCCCGGCTGCGGGCCTTCAGCGAGGTGATGGCCGACGGCCACTTCGACGTCGAGGACGCCGTCTTCGTGCAGGTCGCGGTGCCCTCGCGCGAGCAGGTCGAGCACTACCGGATGCTCCGCGACGAGATCGAGCGGCTGGTCGGCCGCATCAACGGCGACTACGGCCGGATCGGGCAGCCCGCCATCCACTACCTCCACTCCTCCTACCCCCGCGAGGAGATGGCCGCGCTCTACCGCGTCGCCGACATCATGGTCGTCACGCCCTACCGCGACGGCATGAACCTGGTCGCCAAGGAGTACGTCGCCTGCCGGTTCGAGGACGACGGCGCGCTGGTGCTCTCGGAGTTCGCCGGCGCCGCCGAGGAGCTGCGGCAGGCGTGGCTGGTCAACCCCTACGACCTCAACGGCATGAAGGCGGCGCTGCTGGCCGCCTACCAGGCTCAGCCCAAGGAGCTCAGCCGCCGGATGCGGGCGATGCGCCGCACCATCAAGCAGCACGACGTCGCCGCCTGGGCGGCCTCCTTCATGACCGAACTGGCCGACGTCCCCGGCAATCACACCAAGCGACTGCGCCCGGTCAGGCAATCCCACCCGTCCCGCTAGCGTCATACGTGTCGAACTCGGGATGTCATACGAGTCGGTGGTCCGGGCGACCAACTCGTATGACGTCCGGCAGGCGTGCCACGCCGGGGGAGTGAATCACATCGATGTGGTTCCTCGTCTAGAGTGGTGCCGACGTACGTGAGCCACGCGAGTGTTGGGAGTCCGGATGGCCGCCGAGAACGCCGCCCAGAGGGCCGCGAGCGCGCCCGCGCAGGAGCTGAGCGACCGCGACCGCGAGATCCTCGACTTCGAGCGCCAGTGGTGGAAGTACGCCGGCGCCAAGGAGACGGCCGTCCGCGAGAAGTTCGACATGTCCGCAACGCGCTACTACCAGGTCCTCAACGCGCTCATCGACCGCCCCGAGGCGCTGGCGGCCGACCCGCTGCTGGTGCGCCGGCTGCGCCGGCTGCGGGCCGCCCGGCAGCGGCAGCGCTCCGCCCGGCGGCTGGGCTTCGAGGTCTGACATGCACCCCCAGGGACGTCGGCGGAGCCAGCGGGGCGTGGTGCTGCCGTCGCCGGTGATGATGCTCAGCATCGTCGCGGTGGCGATGGCCCTCGTGGCGTTCCTGCTCACCCGCGGCGGCGGGCCCACCGAGCGGGAGATCACCCCGGTCGCCGACGGCGCCACCAGCGCCCCGGCCACCACGACCCCGTCCGCCGCGGAGGTGACCCCCACCAAGACCCCCAAGCCGGTCGTCCGCAAGAAGGTCGCCGTCGAGGTCTACAACAACACCGCGATCAAGGGCCTCGCCGCGACCGTCGGCGACCGGGTGTCGGCGGTCGGCTGGCAGGTCGTCGGCGCCGACAACTGGTACGGCTCGATCGACGCCACCACCGTCTACTACCCCGCCAAGCTCAAGCGGGCCGCCAAGCAGCTGGCCCTCGACCTCGGCCTCAAGCGGACCGCCAAGGCGGTCGACCCGATGAAGATGGACCGGCTGACCCTGATCCTCACCGGCCCGGTGGAGTAGTCCGGCAGGCTCTGTCGGTAGGGCGGGTCGGCTCAGAGGAAGCCGGGGGTGGTGGGCTGCAGGCCGAGCAGGACGGCACCGGCGTCGTCGTACATGTGCTGTGAGAGCGAGGCATGGAGCTGAGGCACCTGCGCGTCGAGCCGGGGGAGGTTGAGCGGATGGCCGTTCTCGATGATCTTCGCTCCGGAGATCTTGGACAGGTCATGCACCACCTGTGCCGACACGTCCGAGACGTTGACGGCTGAGAGTCGGATGCGGGCCTTCTGGTCCGGCGTGACCTCCTGGCCGGCGTTGACGGTCTCCCAGACCTCGTCGGCCACGTCGAGGAACCAGCCGCGAGCCGAGCTGAGGGCTGCGTACTGGCGGGCGAACTCCGCCCGATAGTACGGGCGCTCGCCGATCGGCGGGGCGGCAGTGATGCCCTTGTAGGAGCCGTTGTGCTGGGCGAAGTCGAGGACACCCATCGCGACACCGAGCCCGATGGCTGCGTGGCATTGGGCCTGGTACCCGATGAGCGGATAGTGGAAGAGCGGTTCGTCGATCAGCGGCTCGCCGCCTCGGACGAAGGTCCACTCGAATGGAACGACGACATCGTGTACCGCGGTGTCGAACGAGCCGGAGGCCCGCATACCGGAGACGTCCCAGTTGTCGATGATCTCGACCTGGTCCTTGGGCACGATCGCCGCGCGTGGCTTGCCCTCTGCCGACGGGTCGAGCAGACCGACACTGATGTAGTCGGCGGCCATGCATCCGGAGGCGAACTTCCAGCGGCCGGTGATCCGGTAGCCGCCGTCGGTGACCTCGGCTCGCGCCATCGGGTAGAGGCCACCGGCGTGGACAACGTCGGGGCCGCCGGCGTAGATCTTGGCCTGCGTCTCCAGCGGCAGCGCTCCCATGTAGGTGTTGCTTGACGCGAAGCCGACCACCCACGCGGTCGAGCCGTCGACGCGGCCGAACCGTTCGATGATCTTGAGGAACGAGCTCGTCGGCATCGGCTCGCCGCCGAATCGGATCGGTGTCGCATGGCGGTAGACCCCGAGCGGGAACGTCTTCTCGATGTAGTCACGGGGAACGTAGCCCTGGGCATGGAACTCGGGCTGACGCTCGGCGAGCTCGGACAGCAGCGAGTCCCAGAACTCCTCGGTCACCGGTGGCCACTTCTCAGTCATGGTGAGCATATTTCGGCACCGGGGACCTCGTACCTATCCGCTGGTTCGGCCAGCGGACCCAGCGATCATCTCCTCGGCCGACACCCACCTACATTCGATCCGACGCCCAGTCAGCTGGCGAGCCGGTTGTTGCGACGAGACGGTCCGCCGGCGATGCCCCGCGAGATGTCACCTGCGGTGGTCCAGAGCGCGTGGCAGACCCGCTGGTCGTCCCTGCGTCCAACGGGCATGGTGGCGGAGACCGCGGCGATGACCTGGTCGGTGCCGGGATACATCACAGGGACAGCGATGGTCTTCAGGCCAGGCACGCATTGCCGCGGCTCCTCGGCGAAGCGGCGACCACGAATCCCGGCGAAGCGTTCCTCGAGCTCGGTTCGGTCGCGGAGCCCGAGGAGGGTCAGCGCGTCCTCGGGCAGATCAGCGAGAGCTCGCGGAGTCCCGTGCGCCAGGAAGATCATGCCCGAGGCGGTGGTGTGGCTCGGCACTCGGTGGCCGACGGTGTTGACGGAGGCGATCTCGTGCTGACCCGCGAAGCGCTCGAGATAGACCGTCTCCGCTCCCTTCGGCACGGCCAGGTGCACCACGGCCCGGATGGCGACACGTAGGTCCATCAGCAATGGCTTCGCGATGGCCCGGAGATTCGCCGGTCCGGGAACCAGCTGGCCGAGCTCGAAGATCCGCCAACCGAGCTGGTAGCCCTGCGGCGTCTTGGCGAGGAGGCCGAGCCCGACGAGCTCGACGGCCAAACGGTGGGCGCTCGCCTTCGGGACCCCGGAGCGTCGTGAGAGCTCGGTGAGCCCGAGGGTGGAGCTTCCGGAGGCGAAGGCTTCGAGAAGCAGATGAGCCTTGCCCAACACCGACGGGGGGCGGCTGTCGACCGACTCCGGGCAGTCGGCGACGTCGTCGAATTCGGAGGTGATCGCGGTGACGGTCATGAGGAACTCCTGCCGATTTTCCAGTTGGACAGCGCCATGGTGCGCCGGTGAGTTTTCGACCACGGGCCTGATCTGTCACAACGGTGTAAATCACTGTCCAGGTGGACAACAAGATGACGTGGCTCACCGGGATGGTCAAGAGTCCGGTGACCGAACCGTCAGGTTGGACGTCGAACGTGCCGCGTCAAAGGTGGTCGCCATGACGGTCGCCACGTTCGGATACGCCGACACCCCGCTCGGGCAGTTGCACTACGCCGAGGCCGGCGAGGGCACCCCGGTGCTGCTGCTCCACCAGACCCCGCGCTCCTCGGACGAGTACCGCGAGGTCCTTCCGCTGCTGGCGAGGCGCCGTCGAGCGATCGCGATGGACATGTATGGCTTCGGTCTCTCGGCCAAGCCCGCACCTGACACCGAGCAGACCATCGAGCAGTACGCCGAAGGTGCGATCGCCCTGCTGGACGCGTTGGGCATCGGCGAGGCTGTCGTCGTCGGTCACCACACCGGCTCCTTCGTGGCGTCCGAGGTCGCCTCGATCGCCGGTGACCGCATCAAGGCCGTGATTCTCTCCGCCGCCGAGTTCGCCGACGCCGCCTTCCGCGCTGCCGTGGCACAGGACTACGACCAGAGCGGCACGGGGCCTAGGTCGAGTGCGGGGGACGTCGACTTCGCATTGCCGGAGGAGGACGGTCGCCATCTGATGGTGCTGTGGGGCAAGCGCTATCCCCTCTATCCCCCTGGCCGTCCCGATCTCCTCGACCGTTTCGTTCGCGACGCGCTCGCTCCGGGCGTCGACCCGACCGAGGGCCACCGGGCTTGCGGGCGCTACCGCATGGAGGACCGCGTCGGCCTGGTCACCGCTCCAGTGCTGGTCATCGCGAACACCGCGGATCCGGTCTCATTTCCCCATACCAGGATGGTTGTCGAAGGGTACGCCGCCGTCACCTCGGTCGACCAGGTCGAGATTCCGGGGGGCACGGTGGCGGTGATGGAGCACAAGTCCGAAGAGGTCGTCGCCGCTATCGAGTCGTTCCTGGACGGCCAGGGCCTCTAGATGATTGATGCACGGGTCTCGCACGCTGCGCGACCCTCGGCATCCACGCTCGCGGCGTTGCCAACGCTCGACAGGCACCCAGCCTGCCTTCGCGCTGGCGCCTGGCGAGCGCGGCGCCGAGCGCCGCTCGCCGCACGATCCCCGTGCATCAATCATCTAGTCGGTGCCGCGGCCGCTCAGGCGCGGTGGACGACTCTGCCGTCGACCATTGTCAGCAGGATCGCCCGGTCGAGGAGCGTCTCAACCTCGGCATTGTCGGGCCAACCGCCCTCGAGTACGGCGAGGTCGGCCTTCTGGCCAACGGCCAGCGTTCCCCGCCAGGATTCGTCCCGCTCGCGAGAGGCCGCCCGGCTCGTCATGGCGGCCAGCGCGTCGAGCGTCGTGATGCCCGCATATCGCAGGTCATCGGCGGGGACCTCGCCCTCCCAGCAGTGGCTCCGGGTGACGGCGTAGACGAACGCCGGTCGCCAGTCGGGGTGCACCACGGGCGCGTCGGAGGTTATCCCGATGTTCGCTCCAGCGCGCAGCGCGAGGCCGAGCGGCTCGCAGCGGCGGCGGTACTCCTCGGGCATGTGCCTGATGAAGGTGCTGATGATCGTCGGGTTGAAGTTGAGGCTGATGCCGTAGCTCCCGGCCTTCTCGGCGCCCTGCGGGTAGAGCTCCGTGGTGTGGATCAGGTAGGGGCGCTTCGGATCGTTCGGGATGATCTCGGCCAGAGCGTCGATGACCGTCTCGACGGTCCGGTCACCGATGCAATGGACGCCGATCTGCAGGTCGAAGCTCTCTACCGCCCGGATGATCTCCTTGAGCTCTTCGACCTTGTCGTCGTCGGAGTCGCCGACGAGCACCATATGACCGCACCTATGACCCGGCTCGTTCATGTCGTGGATCGGATCCTTGTGCCAGGTGGTGCCGTTCTGCGGCGTACCGTCCGCGAAGACCTTCACCGCGCCGATGCGGAGACGGTGGGGGTCGATGCCGGGTCGCTCGAAGGTCTTGTGGAGACCGTTGGAGAGATGCTCCCTGACCGCGGCCGCGTTGCCGCCGCCGGTGCCGACCGGAAGGGCCATCACCGACACGCGCAGCGACAGGTCGCCCGACGCCGCGAAGTCGGCGAGCACCTCCATCGCCGCCGGAGATGGAGAACCGTCGAGTAGCGCGACATGGCCAGGGCCCATGCCCGGCTCGGTCAGCGCGGTGAGCCCGAGGCCGTGCAGATACGCCTGCGCCTTCGCATAGGCGTCCCTGAGCTGCTCGGCCGGAACAGGCGGGATCGTCTCGATGACCGGCACCAGCGCGGCGTCCTGGAGGAAGCCCTCCGGGTTGCCTTCGGCATCGCGGACGATGACGCCGCCGACCGGCTCGGGAGTGTCCTTCGTGATGCCACACAAGTCGAGGGCGACCTGGTTGAGGGTGAGGGCGTGACCGCTCCAGTCGAAGAGGACCACCGGTGTTCCGGCGATGCCGTTGGCATCGAGGGCGGCGTCGATGTCCTTGGCCGTGATGTTGCGACCGAGGACGAGAGGATCGGAGCCGTGACCGCGTATCCAGCCGGAGGCGTCGATCCGGTCCTTCGTGAGGTACGCCGGGAGGTCGGCGATGTCACGGAACACATCGGTCCCCATCTTGGTGTAGACGAACTGGGTGACCGCGAATCCGGTGTAGTGCAAGTGGGTGTCGGCCAGCCCGGGGATCACCGTCGAGCCGTCGAGCTCGATGAGCTGGGTGTCGGGCCCGATCAGTGCCTCCGCGTCCTCGCCGAGAGCGACGACGAGGTCGTTCTTCACCGCGACTGCGGTCGGTCGGCTGGCGAGCCATTCGGGGGTGGCACGCATACCCGGTGTGTAGCCGGAGAGATCGAGCACGGTGCCGCCGCGAAGGACCGTGTCGGCGTACGTCGTCATGATGTTGTCTCCTGGGGTATGGGTCAGAAGCGGATGACCGCACGTCCGGCGATCTGGTGGGTGGCGAGCTTCTCCAGCGCCTCGGCGGCCTGGCCGAGGCTGAACTCCTCGATCCTGAGCCCCAAGGTGCCGTCGGCGAACTTCGGCAGCAGCTCGGCAGCGTAGTTCTTCGCCTGAGGCTGATGTGCCATCAGGTTGACGGGAAGGATTCGGACCGAGGAGAAGAACCAGGCCGGCAGGTCGATGGTGAACTCGGTGCCGGCGGTGTAGCCGAGGCTGGCAACGGCGCCACCGGGCCTCACCCAGCCGATTCGCTCGCTGAGCCCGGCCCCACCGATCGTGTCGACGAGCAGGTCGGCGGGACGGTCGCGGGCCAGCTCGGCGACGGCTGCCTCGTCGTCGAGGGCGACGCCGCTGACACCGGCGGGCAGCCCGGCAAGGCGTGCGGAGCCCGAGACCAGCGCGAGCACCCGAGCGCCGGCGTCGTGGGCGAGCTGGACTGCCATCGAGCCGACAGCGCCGGTAGCGCCGGTGATCATCACGGTTTGCCCAGGCTCGAGGCCGCCGACCTCGAACAGCGCGACGGCGGCCGTCGCCGTCGGCGTGAAGAAGGTCGCCGCAATCGCCGGGTCCACGGTCGGGGTCAATGCGACGAGCGTGTCGTCCGGTACGCAGATGAACTCCTGCCAGGTGCCGTCCCGGTCGAGGCCGATGGCGCCGTCGCGGAAGATCACCTGAGTGTCGAACGCCAGCGTGTCCGACTCCACCACGACGCCGGCCCCTTCGCAGCCCGGGACATAGGGGAGCGGCGGAACGAGGTCGAACTCGCCGGTCTGGACGGTGAGATCGAGATGACTGACGGTCGCCGCGGTCAGCCTGACCAGGGTGCTACCGGGAGCGCGCTGCGGATAGGGGAGATCCTCAAGGACAGGAGCGGTCTTCCAATCGTGAATACGCGCGGCACGCATGGGGACAGCCAACGGGCACAACCTCGATTGGGATAGCACGCGGTCCGTTCTCCGGACCTGGGCGCCAGTCCGTTGACCGGACCCGCGCTCGACACGGGGTAGTGGTTCTGGTCTGCTCGGGCCGTGAGTACTGCCGAAGCCGACAGCCCCGCCCCGGTCGGCGACCCAGACACCAGGGCTCGCCTGCTCGACGCGGCGATCCACATCGCCAGCACGAGCGGCTTGGACAAGGTCACCTATCGATCCGTTGCCGCCCAGGCCGGGCTGTCGCACAGCCTGGTGCGGTTCTACTTCGGCACCGGGGACGCCATGATCGCGGAGGCGCTGGAGCGGGCGGCCCACCTCGACGTCGAGGAGTCACACCTCGGTGGCGAGACCCTCGAGGAGTTCCTGCGCGACTTCCTGCCCGTCATGGGAAGTGAGCGCAACCGCGGCATGTTGCAGTATGACTATCTGCTCCGTGCCGTGCGTGGCGGCGTGCCCGTCGAACGGGTCACCGCGATCTACGACTTCTACATCTCCGAGGTCGCGCGCACTCTTCGCGCACTCGATGTCCCCGACCCGGACGGCTCGATCGCCGCGGTCGTCCTCGCCGCGGTGGACGGCACGATCCTCCAGCACGCCATCTACGGCTCCGGAGACCGTACCGAGCGGATGCTCGAGCGGATCCGCGACCTGATCCGGCTTCTCGCCGACAGATCCCGGTCCGGTCACTGAACCGCGCCGTTCCCGCCCGGGCGGCACGGATGGAAGCCTGACGCCATTCCTCGGGGAGTCCCTTCTCCGCTCAGCCCTGTGGGCCTCGACGTCGCGTGCAATGTGGCCGCGATCCGCCGGAGCCATCCTTTCTCGCCACCATGGAGGTCGCGATGTCCCGCACCCACCGGCTCGCTAGGACGGCTTTCGTCGCCGTCGTGGCGGGCGCTGCCCTGCCCCTCTCTGCCTGTGGTTCCTCGTCGGACTCCTCCGACGCCAGTGACGACGGCTCAGCCTCGACCTCGACGTCGCTGACGGTCGCCTATGTGAACGCCAGCGGCGCTCAGCCGGTGCTCTCCTACTGGGAGAAGAGCTTCGATGCCGCCGCGGCGCACGCCGGCTGGAAGACGGTGTCGTACGACGCCCAGCTCGACGCCTCCAAGCAGGCCGCGGGCGTCGACCAGATGATCGCCCAGCAAGTCGACGTCATCGTGCTGGGCCAGCTCGCCGGCGCCTACGAGAGCCTGGCTCCGGCGATCAAGCGGGCGAAGGCAGCCGACATCCCCGTCGTCTGCGTGGCCTGCCTGATCAACCCCGATGCCGATCCCGGCGATCTCACCGCCAATATCGACTCGGGCCTCTACGACGACGCCAAGCTCAACATCGACACCCTGGTCACCGGCCTCGGCGGCCAGGGCAAGGTGCTCGGCGTCGGCCTCGGCATCCCGGTGCCGTCCTTGCAGCAGCTCATGACGCGCTACGAGCAGTTCGCCGAGGAGGCGGGCCTGGAGTGGGTCGGGCTCGTCGAGAACCAGACCGACGACGTGGCAGGGGCGCAGAAGGTCGTCGCGGACGCCCTGACGAAGAACCACAACGACGTGCAGGGTGTCATCGCCTACAACGACGCCTCGGCCATCGGCGCCGCCCTTGCCCTGAAGCAGGCTGGCATCTCGGCTCCGGTCACGGTGGGCTCCAATGGCGACACGGACGCGGTGGAGGCCATCGAGAACGGCAACGAGTACGCGACGTACGAGCTCACTCCCTGGCGCCTCGGCCTCGAGCTGGTCGCCGTGATCAAGGGGGTCGAGTCGGGCAAGACGATACCGGCCTGGATGTCCAGCCCCGGCACCGTGTACACCAAGGAGAACATCGACCAGCGCATCGACTGGGACGAGGCGATCGACCAGCTGGAGTCGGGCGAACTCGACGTCGACGACCCGAGCATCCCCGCCGACATCGCCGCACTGGCGCAGTGACCCGCTGACCTCTGCGTGAGCCCAGCCAAGTTCGGCACCCTTCACAGGAGACGGCCATGACCGATCCCATCCTCGAGCTGCGCAACATCCACAAGAGGTTCGGACGCACACATGCCTTGAAGGGTGTCGACTTCGCGTTCCGTCCCGGCGAGGCACACGCCCTGCTGGGCGAGAACGGGTCGGGCAAGTCGACGCTGATGAAGATCGCCTACGGCGAGTACTCCCCGACCGAGGGGGAGATATTGCTTCACGGCACCCGGGTGAGCTTCGCCAATCCGTTGCACGCCGCGGCGGCCGGAATCACGATGGTCGCCCAGGAGGTGCCGGTCGTCGAGGCCCTGTCGGTGGCGGAGAACATCGTGCTGGGCAATCTCCCCACGCGGGGTGGCCGCGTCGACTGGAAGGCGATGTCGACCAGGGCTGAGGCGGCTCTCGCCGAGCTCGGATCCAGGATCAGCCCACGGGCTCTGGTCAACTCGCTCGGCCCGGGTGACAAGCAGATCGTCGCGATCGCGCGCGCCATTGCGGCACGGGCGCAGGTGGTCATCCTCGACGAGCCGACCAGTTCGCTGACCGCGGAGCGGGTCGAGGCCCTCTTCGCGATCGTCGAGCGGATGAAGGAGCGCGGAACCGCCATCGGGTTCATCTCGCAACGTCTACAAGACATCGCACCCGTCGCCGACCGTGTCACCGTGATCCGCGACGGCTCGGCGGTCGCCACCCTCCCGATCGCCGAAGCGGGGGAGTCGACCATCACTCGGTTGATGGTCGGCCGGGACCTCGACGACTACTTTCACCGCGAGGTCGCGCAGGTCCCGGACACCTCCGGTCGGGATCCGGCTGTCGTGGTGCGTGGTCTGACCAACGGTCGAGAGCTGGTCGATGCCAGCTTCGAGGTCGGTCCGGGCGAGATCGTCGGGTTCGCCGGGCTGGTCGGCTCCGGCCACGTCAACGTGGTGCGCTCCATCTTCGGTGCCGAGCCCTCGAAGGGCGAGGTCATGGTCGGCGGCCTTCCCTACCCACGTCGGAACCCCAAGCGGTCGATCAAGCGAGGCATGGCCTTCGTCACCGGCGACCGCAAACGAGAGGGAATCGTGGGCGCTCGGCCCACCGGCGAGAATCTCACGCTCGTCCACAACAACAGGCTCGACGTCACGCCAGTGCGACGTGGCCGCCTCCAGCAATCGATTCGGGCGGCCATCAAGGAGCTCCAGGTCCGTCCCTCGAACCCGGCGCTGCTCGCGGGCAGTCTCTCGGGCGGCAACCAGCAGAAGGTCGTGCTCGGCCGCTGGCTCGACCACTCACCCCGGATCTTCCTCCTCGACGAGCCGACCCGGGGCGTGGACGTCGGCGCGAAGTCCGAGATCTACCGGGTGCTGCGCCAGCTCGCCGCCGAGGGTTGCGCGGTGCTCGTCAGCTCTTCGGAGAACGGCGAGCTGATTGGCCTCTGCGACCGGGTGATCACCCTCTTCAAGGGCGAGATCAACGCCGACATGACGACCCAGGATCTCGACGAACTGACCATCGCCGAGAAGATCGCAGGAGTGACTCACGGATGACCGAGAACCCCGCCCCGCCGCTAGCCGGCACCGACGACAGCGGCACGAACTCGAACCCCGCCGTGGCCATGGCCGCGGGCCTCTATCGGCAGGTCCGGCACTTCGCCGGTGCGCTGGGCGCCCTCGTGGTCATCTTCGTCGGCCTGAGCATCAGCCAGGACTTCTTCCTCACCAAGGGGAACATCCTCAACGTCCTGACCGCCAACTCCTCGCTGCTGATCGCCGCGGTGGGGCTGACCTTCATCATCATCTCGGCTGGCTTCGACCTCTCCCTCGGGGCCATCTTCGCTGCCGCGGGGTACGTCGTCTGGCGCGCGATCGAGTCAGGCGTCCCGCCCTGGCTCGCGCTCGTCCTCGGCACCGTCCTGGCCGGCCTTCTCGGCGGCGCGGTCAACGGCGTCCTGGTCGGCAAGTTCCGGCTCAACTTCTTCGTCGTCACCCTGGGGACGAGCTCGCTCTTCACCGGGGTCCTCGAGGTGATCACCAACGGGCAGACCAATGCCATCGCCATGCCGGAAGGCGGTGCGATCGAGTGGCTCGGCAACGGTGAGCTGCTCGGCATCCGGGTGCCGGTCATCGTCGCGCTCGTCGTAGTCCTGCTCGCCGGCTACGTGCTGCGCTTCACCTCGCTCGGCAGGGCGATCTATGCTGTCGGCGGCAATCCGGAGGCGGCCCGGTTGGCCGGCATCAACGTCACCGCCGTCTACATCTCGGTCTATGCCATCGCCGGCTTCCTCGCGGGCGTAGCCGGCGTCGTGGACGCCTCACGGCTGGCGTCGGCAGACCCGACAGCGGGCTCCACCCTCGCCCTGACGGCAGCGGCCGGGGTCCTGCTCGGGGGGACCAGCTTCTTCGGCGGCATCGGCGGTGTCAGCGGGACCGTGGTCGGGGTGCTGCTGATGGCCTTCTTGTCGAACGGTCTCAACATCCTCGGCATCTCCGCTTGGTGGCAAGGCGTCATCACTGGTCTGGTGCTCGTACTCGCCGTCATTCTCGACAAGCTTCAGACCCGAGCCTCCCGATGACCGATCCTGTGACGCTGCTCAAGGCGATCTGCGACACCCTCGTCCCGTCCTTGCGCGGTGACACCGGGTCGGCCGCCGTCGACGAGCTGCTGGCCGCGGGCGCGGTTCACGATGGCACGGCCGACATCATCCCGAGCGTCGTGGCCGGACTCGCGCCTCATGCCCGCGACCTCGTGGAGGTCGCGCTCGCCACGCTGGCGGCCGACTTCGTCGCCTTGGACGCTCCGGCTCGGGAGGAGCGCTGGAAGCAACTCGTCGAGGACCCCGAGACCCGGCCGGGCGCGTTCATCCTGCAGAGCACGATCCTGTCGGTCTTCTACACCAGCCCCGATGCCGACGGATCGAACCCCACCTGGGCAGGCATCGGCTATCCAGGCCCGCTGCTCCCGCCACCGGGCGAGGAGGAGTTCCCCAAGACCCTGGCCACCGTGGCCGTCCCGGTCGGCGACGGCCCGATCGAGCTGGTCACCGACGTCGTCGTGGTGGGCTCGGGTGCCGGGGGCGGCCCGGCCGCCGCGCGGCTCGCGGGAGCCGGGCTCGAGGTCATCGTGGTCGAGAAGGGTTCCTACCGGAACGAGCCGGACCTCCCGCAACTCGAGGCTCTCGCCTTCCCCAACCTCTATCTCGGCGGCGGCTACCTCTGGTCGAGTGACGCGAGGATGGCGCTGCTCGCCGGGTCGACGGTCGGCGGCGGAACGACAGTGAACTCGATGGCCTCGCTCCCGACGCCGTCATATGTGCTGGAGGAGTGGCGGGCCGCCGGGATGAGGGACGCCGACGACCTGAGCTTCGGCGCTCACATCGCGACGGTGATGGAGCGGATCAACGCCCGGACCGAGAACACCGTGGACAACGCGGTGGGCGCGATCCTGAACCGCGGTCTCGACGCTCTCGGCATCGCGCGTGAGGTCATTCCTCGCAACGCGAAGGACGACGACACTCGGTTTTGCGGCGAGTGCAACGCCGGCTGCCTGCTCGGGTGCAAGCAGTCGACCATGAAGACCTTTCTCCAGGATGCCTCCGATGCGGGGGCGCTGTTGCTCGCGGACACCACGATCACCCGCGTCGTCACCGCGGCCGGCCGGGCAGTGGGTGTCGAGGGGACGCTCCTCGTCGACGGCTCCCCTCGGCAGGTCACCGTGCGTGCGCAAACGGTCGTGCTCGCGGCCGGTGCTCTCATGACGCCACTGATCCTGGAGGCCTCCGGCATCGGCGGCCCCGCGGTCGGCGAGAACCTGCACGTGCACGCGTCGTACTTCATGAGCGGCGTCTTCGACGAGGTCGTGAATCCCTGGGAGGGACAGATTCTCACCTCGGTCTCCTACGACTTCGACGACGTGGTCGAGCATCACGGGTTCATGGTCGAGTCGGCACCGATGGGCATCGGGTTCTGGTCCGGCCTGACTCCCTGGGCGGGCGCGCGTCAACACAAGGCGGAGATGCTGCGATTCAGGCACGTCTCAGGGGTATGGGGCTGGAAGCGCGACCACGGCGCAGGGTCCGTGCGTGCCGGCGCCGACGGGATGCCGGTGGTGCACTGGGGGCTCGACGACGCGACCGATCTCGCGGTGGTCCGGGACTGTCACGTCCAGCTCGCGCGCATCCTGCACGCGGCCGGTGCGCGGGAGATCTACACCTTCCTGCCCTCAGACCCGCGCTGGCGGCAGGGCGAGGACTTCGAAGCCTTCCTCGAACGACTGCGCGGACTGAGCGCCGAGCAGATCTTCTCGCTCTCCGCCCATCAGTCCGGATCCGCCGCCACCGGCCGCGACCCGGCGACCTCGGTGGTCGACGGCGAGGGCCGCCTGCACGATGTCGAGGGCGTGTACGTCGTGGACGCGTCCGCACTTCCGACGGCCCCCGGCGTCAACCCGATGGTCTCCATCGAGGCCTTCGCCCACAAGACGGCCGGCCACATCGTCGAACACCTGCGTACGGCCTGACGGTTCGGTCAACGGACCATCGAGATGCGGTCGCGGAGTCGAAGCAACTAGACCTTTGCCATGACCACCACCCAGCTGCTGATCGGCGAGGAGTGGGTCGACGCCGCGGACGGCGCGACCGCCGCGACGATCAACCCGGCCAATGGCGAGGTCATCGGCACCTTCGCCGACGGCTCGGCAACCGATGTCGACGCCGCGGTCGCTGCGGCTCAGGCCGGCTTCGAGTCTGATGCCTGGCGGGGGATGAGTCCTGACGCGCGCGGCAAGGTGCTGTGGAGGGTCGCCGAGCTGATCGAGGAGAACGCGGTGGAGATCGCCGCCCTCGAGACCCTCGACCAAGGACAGCCCACCTTCGTCTCCACCAATATCTCGGTGCCGCTGGCTGCGCAGGTCTTCCGCTACTACGCCGGCTTCGCTACCAAGCTCGAGGGCAAGATCTCGCCGGTCTCGATCCCCGATCAGCTCAGCCTCCAGCAGCGCTCGCCGCTCGGCGTCGTCGGCCTCATCACGCCCTGGAACTTCCCGCTCGACATCGCGGCCTGGAAGCTCGCCCCGGCGTTGGCGACCGGCAACGCGACCATCCTCAAGCCTGCCGAGCAGACCCCGCTCTCGACCGTCCGCCTCGCCGAGCTCTGCCTCGAGGCCGGCGTCCCCGCCGGTGTGGTCAACCTCGTCACCGGCGGCCCCGAAGCCGGTCGGGCCCTGGTCGCCCATCCTGGTGTCAAGAAGATCTCCTTCACCGGCTCCACCGCGGTAGGCCGGGAGATCGTCAAGACCGCTGCCGCGGATCTCAAGCGGGTCGGACTCGAGCTCGGCGGCAAGGCGGCCTCGATCATCTGCGACGACGCCGACATCGACGCCGCGGTCGTCGGCAATCTGCAGGGCGCGCTGTTCAACACCGGGCAGGCCTGTGGTGCGTTCACGCGCTTCTTCGTCCACCGGGCGCGCGTCGACGAGTTCGTCACCAAGCTCGCCAGCGCTGCCGACTCCCTCAAGATCGGCCCTGGCCAGGAGGCGGACACCGTCGTTGGCCCGCTCGTCTCCGCCGAGCATCTCGATCGGGTCGATGGCTACGTCCGCTCGGGCGAGCAGCAGGGCGCCGAGCTCGTCACCGGCGGCGAGCGCGTCGGTGGAGCGCTGGAGAACGGCTTCTTCTACCAGCCGACCGTCTTCACCGAGGTCGAGGACGACATGACGATCGCACAGGAGGAGATCTTCGGCCCGGTCCTCTCCGTGATGCCGTACGACGACCTCGACGAGGCCGTCGCGCGAGCCAACGGCACGTCGTACGGCCTGGTCGGAGTCGTCTGGACCCAGGACCTCAAGACCGCTCACACGCTGCCGAGCCGCATCGAGGCCGCCACGGTCTTCGTCAACCAGCTTCCGTTGATCGACCCCGGCTCCCCCTGGGGCGGCCTGGGTGCCTCCGGCTGGGGCCGTGAGCTCGGCTCGTACTCGATCGAGGAGTACACCGAGACCAAGACGACCTTCATCAACCTGGGCTGACCTGCCTTCGGCCACAGGACAACTCGACAACAGGCTCTCGGTGAACTGCGGCCCGCAAGGAGACGGGACGTGTGTCGTAGCCGGAACGTGCAACGAAAGGCAACACCAATGCACAGTCCCCTCTTCGACGCGTTGACCGCTCAGGAGATCAGCATTGCCTCGACCGTGATCAAGAAGGCCGGCATCGCCGGCGAGCGGCCGGGCTTCGGCTCGCTCTTCACCCACGAGCCCGACAAGGCCAGGCTGCGGGCGGGCGAGAGGACTTCGCGCCAGGCTCGGGCGCTGGTGCTCGACCGCACCTCGGCCGCGACCTACGACGTGATCGTCGACCTCGACGCGCAGGTCATCTTGTCCTCGACCAGGCTCGTCGACGGCGGAGCGCAGATGTTGGCCGAGGAGATCGAGATCGTCGACCGGGTCGCGAAGGCCGACTCGGCCTACGTCGCGGCGCTCGCCAAACGGGGCATCACCGACCTGACCCTGGTCCAGCTCGATCCGTTCGGAGCCGGCAATATCGCCGATGTCGACCTCGAAGGCCGTCGGCTGTGGGCGTGCGTGACCTACTTCCGGCACTTCGCCGAGGACAACGCCTACGCGCACATCGTCGAAGGCGTCATCGCGATCGTCGACACCGTCAAGGGCGAGGTCTTCGAGCTCCGCGACGCGGGCGTGAAGCCGATGCCGATGGCCTGCAGCAACTACGTCGCCGAAGCCAATGGCCCGATGCGCGACGACATCAGGCCTCTCGACATCGTGCAACCGGACGGTCCGGGCTTCGTCCTCGACGGCCCACAGATGATGTGGCAGAAGTGGCGCTTCCGGATCAACATGCACCCGATCGACGGCCTGGTCCTGTCCGGGGTCGAGTACGACGACGCCAAGACGGGCGAGCCGGCGAACTACCGCTCGGTGATGCACCGCGGCTCCCTCGCCGAGATGGTCGTCCCCTATGGCATCCCCGAGGAGGCGCACTATTTCCGCAGCGCCTTCGACGCTGGCGAGTACGGCCTCGGCCGGATGGCGAACTCACTCACACTCGGCTGTGACTGCCTCGGTGAGATCACCTACCTCGACGCGGTGATGGCCGACGACGACGGCGATCCCCTCGTCATCAAGAATGCGATCTGCATCCACGAGGAGGACGCCGGCATCTTGTGGAAGCACACCGACTGGGTGACCGGGAACGTCGATGTCCGTCGCTCCCGCAAGCTCGTCGTCAGCTTCATCGCCACCGTCGGCAACTACCACTACGGCTTCTACTGGAACTTCTTCCAAGACGGTCATATCGAGGTCGACACCAAGCTCATGGGCGTCGTCCAGACCATCGCCTTCGAAGACGGCCAGACACCGGTCGGCGCCAGCATCATCGCCGAGAACCTTGCCGCCACCTGGCACCAACACCTCTTCAACTTCCGTCTCGACATGGAGGTCGACGGCTGGCAGAACTCGGTCGTCCAGAGCGACGTGGACGGCGCTCCGGTCGGGCCGGAGAACCCCTATGGCAACGCCATCCGCGTGACCAAGACCGTCCTCTCGACCGAGCAGGACGGCGACGGCATGACGAGCCCGCACACCGCTCGCACCTGGACGGTGATCAACGCGGACAAGAAGAACGCCTGGGGAGTGCCGGTCGGCTACAAGCTGCTCCCCGGCTGGGCCCAGGACACCTTGATCGCCCAGGAGCCCTCTTTGATGGTGAAGCGTGCCGGATTCGCGACCAGGAACCTCTGGGTGACGCCGTACTCGCCCGACGAGATGCATGCCGCGGGCGATCAACCCAACGGGGACCGGTCCGGGGCCGGACTTCCTGCCTGGACCGCGGCGAATCGGTCCGTCCAGAACACCGACATCGTGCTGTGGCACACCGTCGGCGTCACTCACATCCCGCGCGCCGAGGACTGGCCGGTGATGCCGAACGAGGTGGCGTCCTTCTCGCTGCTGCCGAGCAACTTCTTCGACAAGTCGCCGGCGCTCGATGTGCCCGATCTGTCGAGGTCACGCTGCTCCTCAGCCGGTGCTTGTGCCCACTGTCCGCCAGGCCAGTGCACCTGCGGACAGTGAGACCCGGCCCTCGCCGAAGAGGGCATCGCACGTCGCGCGATCCCCGCCGTGCATCGATCATCTAGCAGGCTACTAGGCTTTCCGGGCGACTTGGATCGTCGAGCTGAGGGAGCCAGGTTGGACCGCCGCCGCGACATCCAGGGGCTGCGCGCGGTCGCGGTCGGCCTGGTCGTCGCCGCGCACGCCGACGTGCCACGCCTGGTCGGCGGGTTCATCGGCGTCGACGTGTTCTTCGTCGTCTCCGGCTTCCTGATCACGACGCTGCTGCTGCGCGAGGGCCGTCGTACCGGCACGGTGTCACTGGGCGGCTTCTACGCCCGCCGCGCCCGCCGCATCCTGCCGGCCGCCACCGTGGTGCTGCTGGCGACGCTGCTGGTCGCCGCGGCCTCGCTGTCGGTCGCCCGGGTGGACCAGGCGGCGACCGACGCCATCTGGTCGGCGGTCTTCCTCGCCAACGTCCACTTCGCGGCCGCCGGCGCCGACTACTTCGCCCCCGACACCACCTCGGTGTTCCAGCACTACTGGTCACTGGCGGTGGAGGAGCAGTTCTACCTGCTGTGGCCGCTGCTGACGCTGGTCATGGTGAGGGCGCGGCTGCCACGCGGCATGATGCTCGCGATCACCGGCACCGTGGTGCTGCTCTCCTTCGCCTGGTCGATGCGGGTCACCGACGCCGACCCGGTCGCCGCCTACTTCTCCTCGCCGGCGCGGGCCTTCGAGGTCGGCGCCGGCGCCCTGCTCGCGGTCTGGCGGCCGCGGGTCCCGCGCCGGGCACAGTGGCTGCTCGGCCTCGTCGGCCTGGCCGGGCTGGTCGCCTCGGTCGTGGTGATCGACGCCTCGACGCCGTTCCCCGGGTCGTACGCCGCACTGCCGGTGCTCGCCACCGTCGCGCTGCTGGCCGCCCGGCGCGGGCCGGTGGCCTGGCTGCTGTCCCGGCAGCCGCTGTGCTGGATCGGCGACATCTCCTTCTCGCTCTACCTGTGGCACTGGCCGGTGCTGCTGCTCGGCCCGGCCCACCTGCCCGACGCCTGGCCGCCCGGGCTCCTCCATGCGGTGCTGGTCGCGGTCTCGGTGGCGCTCGCCACCGCCAGCTACTACCTCGTCGAGCAGCCCTTCCACCGCCGCCGACGGCCGCTGCTGCGCGGCGGCTGGGGGCTGGTGCTGTGGCCGGTCACCGTCGGCGTCGTGGTGACGGGCTCGCTGAGCGCGACCGCCCACGCCCGCGACGCCGTGGCCGCGGAGCGTGAGGTCGCCGGCAGCTGGTTCACCCAGCACTCGGAGGCGCTGACACCTCCCGACCCGGCCGACATCGAGGGCTCGCTCGCCCGGGCGGTCGGGTTCGCCCGGGAGGGCGCGCCGCTGCCGGCCGTCGACCTCGACGAGCACGAGCAGGACGTGTGGCGCACCGACTTCGACTGCTACGCCGGCTTCGAGGACAGCAGCACCAGGCTGTGCGACTACGGCGACACCGCCGCCGACGAGCTGGTGGTCGTCTACGGCGACTCCCACGCCGGCATGTGGCTGCCGGCGCTGGACGAGCTCGGCAAGACCCAGCACTTCCGCGTCGTACCGCTGATCAAGTCCTCCTGCGCGCCCTTCGACGTGCCTCAGACGCTCGGCGGCAAGCCCTACCCGAGCTGCGCGGAGTTCTACGACTGGGCGATCGCCGAGATCGCCGAGCTGCACCCCGCGGCGGTGGTCGTCGGCTACCGCGGCCTCTACCAGGTGCAGGCCGCTGCCGACGTACGCGACGAGGTCTGGTCGACCGGCGTCACCGCCACCGCCCAGGCGCTCACCGCCGCCGCGCCGACCGTCGTCGTCCTCGCCGACCTGCCGCAGCGGGCGCTCCCGGCCGCCGACTGCCTCTCGACCCCCGGCGCCGACCAGCTGACCTGCCTCGCCCCGATCGCCGGCAACGGCATCGTCAGCAACCCGCTCACCGCCGCCGCGCTCGACGGCACCGGCGCCCGGTTCGTCGACCCACGTCCGCTGGTGTGCGCCGCCGGCGTCTGCCCGCTGGTGGTCGGCGACCAGGTCGTCTACTACGACGACGACCACGTCACCGCCTCCTGGGCCCGGCTGGTCGCACCAGCCCTCGGCGGCCTGATCGGCCCGCTGTTGCCGTGATGTTCACCCGGTTCGATTGCCCTGGCGCCCGGTCCGCATGGTCTCCTAGGGGCATGCAGTTCGTGTCGCCGTTGGGAGAGGAGCGGTACGACGCCTTCGTGGCCGCGGCCGCCGGCGCGATCATCGCCCTCGACTTCGACGGCACGCTGGCGCCGATCGTCGACGACCCGACCAAGGCGCGGATCCACCCCGACGCGGCGCAGGTGCTGCTCGGCCTCGCCCCCCGGGTGCTGGCCATCGCCGTCGTCACCGGCCGGCCCGCCCGCCAGGTGCTCGACCTCGGCGGGCTCGAGGACGTCGCCGACGAGCTCGCCGCGGCCGGCACGGAGCTCTACGTCTTCGGGCAGTACGGCAACGAGCGCTGGTCCTCCTCCCGGCGCGCCATCGTCGGACCCCGGCCGCCGCACGGCCTGGCCACCTTCCTGCGCGAGCTGCCGCGCACCCTGCGTCTCGCCGGTGCCGGCGAGGCGTACGTCGAGGAGAAGGGTCTCGCCGTCGCGGTGCACACCCGCCGGCTGTCCGATCCGGAGGCTGCCTTCCAGGCGCTGCTGTCACCGCTGACCGGGCTGGCCTCGGCCCACGACCTGGTCGTCGAGCCCGGCCGCCAGGTCATCGAGGTCCGCTCCGACGGCATGGACAAGGGCTTGGTCGTCGAGCGCCTCATCCACGCCCTCGACGCCAAGGCGTTCCTCTTCGCCGGCGACGACCTCGGTGACGTGGAGGCGTTCGACACCGTCGCCGCCTACGCCAAGGAGGGGATGCCGACGCTGCTGGTCGCCTCCGCCTCCTCGGAGGAGTCGGTGCTGGTGCCGCTGGCCGACGTGGTGGTGCGAGGGCCGGCGGGCGTCCTCGACCTGCTGCGCCGGATCACGGCCGACGCCTCCTGAGGGCGGGGCGTTCACATGCCGAGACGCCCTGCCCAGGATGTGGGATAGCGATTTCCGTGCGGCCCGGCGGAGCGCCTAGGGTTGGCAGTGCTCATCGAGAGGGACTGAGGGAACGGCCCAGTGAAGTCCCGGCAACCGACCAGCTTCTCCTCCCGCCAGGGTGGCGCTGGGCGCGGTGCTAAATCCGGCCCGGCGCGACCGTCGCGTAGCGGGGAAGATGAGGAGGAGGACTCATGAGCAACCTGCGCGAGGGTGCGTTCGGGAACGCGACCGCCCTGTCCTGTCGGGAGTGCGGCACCCAGGTCGAGCTGGGCCCGTCGTACGCCTGTCCCGAGTGTTTCGGCCCGCTCGAGGTGGCCTACGACTTCCCGGCCGTGTCCCGGGAGGAGATCGAGGCCGGCCCGGCCAACATCTGGCGCTACAAGGCGCTGCTGCCGGTGCCGGCCGACATCGAGGACAGCCCCAACACCGAGCCCGGCTTCACCCGGCTGCTCAAGGCCGACAACCTCGCTCGCGAGCTCGGTCTCGACACGCTGTGGGTGAAGGACGACTCGACCAACCCGACTAACTCCTTCAAGGACCGGGTGGTGGCCTGCGCGCTCAGCGCGACCCGCGAGCTCGGCAAGACCGTCTTCGCCTGCCCCTCGACCGGCAACCTGGCCAACGCCGTCGCCGCTGCCGGCGCCCGGGCCGGGATCAAGACCGTCGTCTTCATCCCCAGCAACCTCGAGCAGCCCAAGCAGGTCAACTCCGCGATCTTCACCGACAACCTGGTGGCCGTCGACGGCAACTACGACGACGTCAACAAGCTCGCCCAGGAGATCGCCGCCGAGGAGGACGGCTGGGCGTTCGTCAACGTCAACGTGCGCCCGTTCTACGCCGAGGGCTCCAAGACGCTGGGGTATGAGATCGCCGAGCAGCTCGGCTGGCGGCTGCCCGACCAGATCGTCATCCCGGTCGCCTCCGGCTCGCAGCTGACCAAGGTGCACAAGGCCTTCCAGGAGCTGATCAAGCTCGGCCTCGTCGAGGGCAAGCCCTACCGCATCTTCGGCGCCCAGGCGGCCGGCTGCTCACCGGTCTCGACCGCCTACAAGGCAGGCGTCGACGCGATCCGCCCGGTCAAGCCGGACACCATCGCCAAGTCGCTGGCCATCGGCAACCCCGCCGACGGCATCTACGTCCTCGACATCGCCCGGGAGACCGGCGGCGCGGTCGAGGACGTCACCGACGACGAGGTCCGCGCCGGCATCGTGCTGCTGGCCCGCACCGAGGGCATCTTCACCGAGACCGCCGGCGGCACCACCGTGGCGGTGCTGAAGAAGCTGGTCGAGACCGGCCAGATCGACACCTCCCTGGAGACCGTCGTCATCAACACCGGCCACGGCCTGAAGACCCTGGAGTCGGTCCAGGATGCCGTCGGCCCCAAGGCCACCATCGCCCCGTCGTACGACGCCTTCGAGGCCGCCGGCATCCTCTGAGCCGCCGAGAGGTCCCTCTTTGCCCCTCGAAGGGTCTCGCTTTGCCCCTCGAGAGGTCTCCTTTGGACCTGCTTAGGGCATTTCGCGACCTCTCGACGGGCCGATAGGGACCTCTCGACGGGCAAAGAGGGACCTCTCGGGTGATGGAGAGCGCGGGCGGATCAGAAGAGGCCGCGAACCCGGGCGTGGAGGCGGGCCAGGCCGAGCAGCGTCTCCAGCTCCGGTGTGGCGACGCCGACCGCCCGACCGGTCTCGACGACGCTGGTCACCAGGGCGTCCAGTTCCACGGCGCGGCCCGCCTCGACGTCCTGCAGCATCGAGGTCCGAGCGGCACCGAGCCGTCTGGTGACCACATGGCGCTCCTCGGGCGTGGTGTCCAGCGGCAGCCCGATCGCGGCGCCGACCGCCGCCGCCTCGCTCATGCACCGGCTGGCGAAGGCCCGGGTCAGCGGGTCGTCGAGGATCAGGTCCATGGTGGCGCCGGTGATCGCCGAGAGCGGGTTCATCGTCATATTGCCCCAGAGCTTGAACCAGATGTCGGCCTGGATCCGGGGTGAGACCTCGGTCGGGAGTCCGGCGTCCGAGAGCACCCGGGCGAGGTTCACCGCCCGGTCGCTGACGTCGCCGCGCGGCTCCCCGACGACCAGCCGCTCCAGGAAGCGACACTCGACCACGCCGGGCGCCGGCCGGGACGCGCTCAGGTGGGTCACCGACCCGAGGATGCTCCCGCGCGGGATCGGTGCCATCGCCGCGGCCCGCAGCGAGGGCACCTCCGGCCGGGTGTCGAGGCCGTCGAAGAACCACCATGGCACCCCATTGGTCATGCTCAGCACCGTGGTGTCCGGCCCGGCCAGCGCGCCCACCTGCTCGGCCACGGCGGGCAGCGCCGTCGTCTTCACGCTGAGCACGACGACGTCCGGCGTGCCGAGATCGGCGACGTCGTCGGAGGCGAGGATCGGGTAGCTGCCCTCACCGACCAGCCGCAGCCCGTCACGTCGTACCGCGGCCAGCGTCTCGCCGCGCGCCAGCGCCGAGACGGCCACGCCGCTGCCCGCCAACCGCGCCCCGACCAGCCCGCCGACCGCGCCCAGCCCCACGATGCACACCCTCACGGCGCGACACTAGCCCGGGCTGGCCCCCACAGCGTGGTCGGCTAGGGTCCCTCGCGACATGAGTGAGGACTTCGCGCTCACCCGAGCTGGCAAGCGTATCTACGTCGACCCGACCGATCCTCGTGCCGGGCACTTGCAGGCTGCCCAGGGCGACTTCAACCCGGGCTCGTTGCGGCTGTGGGAGCGGGCTCTCGGGCTGTGGCACTGGCAGGTGGTCGTCGACGTGGGCGTGAACTACGGCGAGATGCTCGTGGGGCCCGAACTGCCGCGAGGTGCTCGGGTGATCGGCTTCGAGCCCAACCTCGATCTCCATCCCTTCCTGCGTCGCACCCTTGCCGAAGCGGGGCTGGACGTCGAGATCAGCGACCGCGCCGTCGCCGACCACGCCGGCAGTGCGGTGTTCGCCGTCGACCACGACTGGTCGGGGACGTCGTCGCTGTTGGAGGTACGTTCTGCCGGCGGGCACACCACCACCGTGACGGTGCCGGTGACGACCCTCGACGAGGCGTTGGCCGACGCGCCGGGCGCCGTGTGCGTCAAGGTCGACGTGGAGGGTGCGGAGCCGGCGGTGCTGGCCGGCGCTCGCGCGCTCATGACGGAGCGTGAGCACTGGGCGATCATGCTCGAGGTCCACCACCTGCCCGCCACCACGTTGGCCACGTGGGCAGATCAGCAGACGGTCCTGCTCATGGATCGGCGCACCTCGGGCCTGATCAAGCTGCCGGGACGTGACCCGATGCTGGCGGCCGATCTGCTCGGCGCCAGCTGGCTGTATCCGCAGGACTGCCTCATGGTGAGCCCGGCGATCGCCGAGGTGGCATGGGAGGTCGCCGCATGACCAGGCGTGTCGTCTACACGGCACTGATCGGCTCCTACGAGAAGCTATGGGAGCAGCCGACGGCGTCGGATTCCGAGATCGAGTTCGTCTGCTTCACCGACAACCCCGAGCTGCGCAGCGACACCTGGCGGATCGAGCCCGCCGTGCCACTGCTGCCGGAGGACCCGATTCGCAGCGCTCGGCACCTCAAGATCGTCGGTCATCCACTGCTCGCCGATGTCGAGGAGACGCTCTGGCTCGACGCCAGGGTGGTGCTCAAGGTCGATCCCGCCGCCATCCTCGACGAGTGGCTCGCGGGCTCCGACCTCACCCTGCCGTGCCACTCGTTCCGTCCCAGCGTCGTGGCGGAGTTCGCGGAGGTCATCCGGATGGGGCTCGATGATCCGGCCCGGATCCACGAGCAGCTCAACCACTACGCCCTCGAAGGCACCGATCGGCTGCAGCGGCTGGTCCCGTGGACGGCGATCATCGCCCGTCGTCACACGGCCGCAGTCGAGCGAGCCATGGCCGAGTGGATGCGTCACGTGTGGCGCTACTCCCGGCGCGACCAGCTCTCCTTCGTCGAAGCGATGGCGCGTGCGGAGCTTCCCACGCGGCTGGTGGATCTGCCCAACCTGGAGTCCGATCTGCATCGATGGCCCGCTGGCGTCGGACGCGACGAGCGTGTTCCCGCCTGGAAGGTGGCCGAGAGCCTGCTCGCGCCGGTCATCAGGGTGGGGGTGCTCGAGCTCGAGCTGGAGCGCGCGACGCGGGCCATGTCCACCAGCCTGGAGCAACGAGAGGACCAGCTGCAGGCGCTCGAGTCGCAGGTTCGCGACCTGACCGAACAACTGGGCCAAGCCCGGGCGCATGCCGATGAGCTGCGTGGGGAGGTCGCCCGCCACCACCAGAACGTCGTCGACCTCCACCAGGAGCTCTCGCTCAAGGACGAGAAGCTGGCGCGTCGGCAGCGGCGCATCCGCAAGCTACGGGCGGAGATCGAGGAGCGTGACGCGGCGCCGGCGGGCTTCTGGCGCGGCCGGCGCTAGAGCGCCTGTCGTCGGCGGGTCAGGTACGAGCCTGGCCGGTTGCTCGTCTGGCAGGTCGGCACGCTGACGAGGATCCTCGGCCAGGCGGCGGAGGCCAGTTTCGCCGACCTGGCGAGCAACTGATCCGTCGTACCCTCTCCTTGCACTCGCAAGGGTCGAGTGCTAAACATGAGGTTGGCACTCTCGACCTGAGAGTGACAACACCGAACTTCGATCACAACGAAGGATCGCAGGAGCTATGCCGAAGCTGATTGCATTCGACGAGGAGGCCCGGCGCGGTCTCGAGCGTGGCATGAACACGCTGGCCGACGCCGTCAAGGTCACCCTCGGCCCCAAGGGCCGCAACGTCGTCCTCGAGAAGAAGTGGGGCGCCCCCACGATCACCAACGATGGCGTGAGCATCGCCAAGGAGATCGAGCTCGAGGACCCCTACGAGAAGATCGGCGCCGAGCTGGTCAAGGAGGTCGCCAAGAAGACCGACGACGTCGCCGGTGACGGCACCACCACCGCCACCGTGCTCGCTCAGGCGCTCGTTCGCGAGGGTCTGCGGAACGTCGCCGCCGGCGCCAACCCGATGGGCCTCAAGCGGGGCATCGAGGCGGCCGTCGACGCCGTGTCCGAGCAGCTGCTCGCGCTGGCCAAGGACATCGAGACCAAGGAGGAGATCGCCTCCACCGCCTCGATCTCCGCGGCTGACACCACCGTCGGCGAGATCATCGCCGAGGCGATGGACAAGGTCGGCAAGGAGGGCGTGATCACCGTCGAGGAGTCGAACACGTTCGGCCTCGACCTCGAGCTCACCGAGGGTATGCGGTTCGACAAGGGCTACATCTCGGCCTACTTCGTCACCGACCCTGAGCGGATGGAGGCGGTCCTGGAGGACCCCTACATCCTCATCGCCAACCAGAAGATCTCCAACGTCAAGGACCTGCTGCCGCTGCTGGAGAAGGTCATCCAGTCCGGCAAGCCGCTGGTCATCATCGCCGAGGACGTCGACGGCGAGGCGCTGTCCACCCTGGTCGTCAACAAGATCAAGGGCACCTTCAAGTCCGTCGCCGTCAAGGCCCCGGGCTTCGGCGACCGCCGTAAGGCCATGCTGCAGGACATCGCGATCCTGACCGGCGGCCAGGTCATCTCCGAGGAGGTCGGCCTCAAGCTGGAGACCACCGACCTGTCGCTGCTGGGCACCGCCCGCAAGGTCGTCATCACCAAGGACGAGACCACCATCGTCGATGGCTCCGGCGACCAGTCCCAGATCGAGGGCCGGGTCAACCAGATCCGTGCCGAGATCGAGAAGTCGGACTCCGACTACGACCGCGAGAAGCTCCAGGAGCGCCTCGCCAAGCTGGCCGGCGGCGTCGCCGTCATCAAGGTCGGCGCGGCCACCGAGGTCGAGCTCAAGGAGCGCAAGCACCGCATCGAGGACGCCGTCCGCAACGCGAAGGCGGCCGTCGAGGAGGGCATCGTGCCCGGCGGTGGCGTCGCGCTGGTCCAGGCCGGTGCCACGGCGTTCGAGAAGCTCGAGCTCGACGGTGACGAGGCCACTGGTGCCAATATCGTCAAGGTCGCCATCTCGGCCCCGCTGAAGCAGATCGCCATCAACGCCGGCCTCGAGGGCGGCGTCGTGGCGGAGAAGGTCGCCAACCTGCCGGCCGGTCAGGGCCTCAACGCCGCCACCGGCGAGTACGTCGACCTGCTGGCCGCGGGCATCATCGACCCGGCCAAGGTGACCCGCTCGGCGCTGCAGAACGCCGCGTCGATCGCCGCGCTGTTCCTCACCACCGAGGCCGTCGTGGCCGACAAGCCGGAGAAGGCCCCGGCGATGCCCGACCCGTCGGGCGGTATGGGCGGCATGGACTTCTGAGTCCCGCTCCCAGACGACGACAGCGGCCCCCACCCGATCGGGTTGGGGGCCGCTTCGCGTCTCGGGGACGTCATGCGGATGGAGTCAACGGGTGCTCCGTCCGCATGACGCTACGGGCTGGGCCGGCTCGTCTGGCAGGGTTTCTAGGCGTGAATGACTTCGAGGCGCTGGTGCGCGAGGCGGTGGAGCCGCTGCGACGGTTCCTCGCCCGCCGTACCGACCCCGAGACGGCCGCCGACGTCCTGGCCGACACTCTGCTGGTCGCTTGGCGGCGGCGCAAGGAGATCCCGGCGGAGCCGCTGCCCTGGCTCTACGCCACCGCCCGGCACTGTCTGGCCAACGCCGAGCGGTCGGTACGACGACGGGCCCGCCTCGACGCCCGGCTGGCTGCCGAGCCCGAGACCCCGGCGGCCCCGGAGCACGACGAGGTGCTGATCGCGTTGGCCGCGCTCACCGCGACCGAGCAGGAGCTGCTGCGGCTGTGGGCCTGGGAGCAGCTGACGCCGGCGGAGATCGCGACGATCCTCGACCTCACCCCCAACGCGGTCAGCATCCGGCTCTCCCGGGCCAAGCAGCACCTGCGTGAAAGACTCGCCGCCCAGCCGGACATGTAGGGGCATGGACGACGAGCAGCTCCGGGACCGACTTCGCGCCGCCGACCCTGCCGCAGGGTTGACGCCCCTGGACCCCGGCCAGGTCACCACCCTGGTCGAGGCATCGAGCACGCCGGCCCGGCGCCCGGCGGCCTGGCTGGTGGGCGCTGCGGCGGCCGTCATCCTGGTCCTCGGCGGCACCGTGTTCGCGCTGCAGTCGCGCGGCGGCGACCCCGACGACGAGCTGGTCGCCGATCCCGGCCCCGTCACCGTACCCACGCTCGCGCTCACCGTGTCACCGGTGACGGGCAAGTGCCTGGTGCCGACCCCGGAGCTGCTGCGCGACGTCGACGAGGCCTTCGCCGGCACCGTCACCGCGGTCGACGGCGACCAGGTCACCATCACCCCGACCGCCACCTTCGCCGGCACGCCCGCCGAGACGGTGACGATCACCGCGCCGACCCTTCCCGAGATCGAGGTGCGGTTCGAGGCCGGTGGCAGCTACCTCGTCGCCGCCACCGACGGCCAGGTGCGCGGCTGCGGCTTCAGCGGCCCGGCCACCGCCGAGCTGCAGTCGCTCTACGACCAGGCGTTCCCGGGGTGAGGGTCGCCGGCCTGCTGCTCGCCGCCGGCGCGGGAAGCCGGATGGGCACCCCGAAGGCGCTGGTGCGCGACGAGGACGGCCCCTGGCTGCCTCGCGGCGTGACGACGCTGCGCGACGGCGGTTGCACGACGGTCACCGTGGTCCTGGGCGCGGCGGTGGCCGAGGCCGTCGAGCTGCTCGACGGCCTCGGCGTCGACACCGTCGTCGCCCACGACTGGGCCGACGGCATGAGCGCCTCGCTCCGCGCCGGGCTGACCTCGCTCGACGCCGACTCCACCGAGGCCGCCCTGGTCCACCTCGTCGACCTGCCGGACGTCGGCCCGGACGTCGTACGACGCGTGCTCGGTGCCGCCGGTCCCGGCGCGCTGGCCCGGGCCGGCTACCAGGGCGTCCCGGGCCACCCGGTGCTGCTCGGCCGCGACCACTGGCAGGGGGTGGTCGAGACCGCCACCGGCGACCAGGGCGCCAAGCCCTATCTGAGGTCCCACGAGACCGCGCTGGTCGAGTGCGGCGACCTCGCCACCGGCATCGACGTCGACAGCTTCCCGGACTAAGCGACTGCTTGAGTCCAACCCCTCGCCAACGGCTCGCTGGGTAGCCTTGGTGTCATGGAGAGCCTGTCCGCCGCCGAGCTGACGGATCGGCTTGCCCGCACCGGCTATCTCACCGACGACGCGCTCGCGACGATCGCCTTCCTGGCGCTGCGGATGCAGCGGCCGCTGCTGCTGGAGGGCGAGCCCGGCACCGGCAAGACCGCGCTGGCCGAGGCGCTGGCCGAGTGCCTGGAGCTGCCGCTGATCCGGTTGCAGTGCTACGAGGGCATCGACGCCACCCAGGCGCTCTACGACTGGGACTTCCCGCGCCAGATCCTCCACCTGCGCGCCCTCGAGGCGGCCGGGGAGGGAGCCAAGGACGGGCAGAGCGTGGAGGAGACCGAGAAGAGCCTGTACGACGAGCGCTTCCTGCTCGCCCGGCCGGTGCTGGCCGCGCTGCAGCAGAGCCCGGCGGTGCTGCTGATCGACGAGGTCGACCGCGCCGACGACGAGTTCGAAGCGTTCCTGCTGGAGGTGCTGTCCACCTACCAGGTCACCATCCCCGAGCTCGGCACCGTCCGCGCCGCCGAGCCGCCTGTCGTCGTACTCACCTCCAACCGCACCCGCGAGTTGCACGACGCCCTCAAGCGCCGCTGCCTCTACCACTGGATCGACCACCCCGGCCTCGACCGCGAGGTGGCGATCGTGCGCGGCCGCGCCCCCGAGGTCTCCGAGACGCTGGCCCGCCAGGTCGTCGGCATCGTCCAGCAGGTCCGCGATGAGCAGGGCCTGCTCAAGCCGCCCGGCGTCGCCGAGACCCTCGACTGGGCCCGGGCGCTGTCCTACCTCGGCTCCGAGCAGGTCGACCTGCCCGCCGCCGCGGCCACCCTCGGGGCGCTGGTCAAGCACCGCGAGGACTCCGACCGGGTACGGGTCGCGCTGGAGAGGCTGTTGTCGTGAGCGAGCTTGCGAGCGAACCACAGGCGTCACGCCGCCCCGGAGCGCAGCGAGGAGGGCGGTCGTGAGCGAGCTTGCGAGCGAACCACAGGCATCACGCCGCCCCGGAGCGCAGCGAGGAGGGCGGTCGTGAGCGATCGGGTCCTGCTCGGCTTCACCACCGCCCTCCGCGCCGCCGGGGTGCCGGTCACGCCCGACCGGTCTCGGGCCTTCCTGGAGGCGGTCAGCCTGGTCGGCCTCGACGACCGCCGGGCGACCTATGTCGCCGGTCGCGCCACGCTCTGCGGCTGTCTCGACGACCTGGCCCGCTACGACCGGGTCTTCGAGGCCTACTTCGGCTCCCGCGACGGGCTGCCGATGCGCCGCCCGGTCAAGAACGCGGTGCCCACGACCGCCGGCGACCTGCCGCTCGACGACGGCACCGGGGAGAGCACCGAGCAGGCCGACCCGGTCGCGCTGGCCAGCGCCGCCGAGGTGCTGCGGCACCGCGACGTGGCCCACCTCTCCGCTGCCGAGCGGCAACGGCTCGCCGCGCTGTTCGCGACCCTCCGTCCCACCGCGCCGAGGCGTCGTACCGCCCGCCGTGAGCGGTGGCGCCGCGGCGCCGTCGACGCCCCGCGCACCCTGCGCGCCAGCCTGCGCCGGATGGGCGAGCCAGCCGAGATCGCCCGCCGTCGCCGCGCCGCCAAGCCCCGCCGGATCGTGCTGCTGGTCGACGTCAGCGGCTCGATGAGCGGGTACGCCGACGCGCTGCTGCGGCTCGCGCACCGGCTCACCCAGACGTTGCCGCAGGTCGAGACGTTCACCGTCGGCACCCGGCTCACCCATGTCACTCGGGCGCTGCGACAGCGCGACCCCGAGCGCGCCCTGGTCGCGGCCGGCGAGACGGTGCCGGACTGGTCCGGCGGCACCCGGCTGGGGGAGACGCTGCGGGCGTTCAGCGAGCGGTGGGGCCGGCGCGGGATGGCCCGCGGCGCGGTGGTGGTGATCTTCAGCGACGGCTGGGAGCGCGGCGACGTCAGCCAGCTCACCGAGCAGGTCCGGCTGCTGCGCCGGGTGGCCCACCGGGTGGTGTGGGTCAACCCGCACCGCGGCAAGGACGGCTACGAGCCGGTCCAGGCCGGCGTCCGGGCGGTGCTGCCCTATGTCGACGACTTCGTCGCCGGCCACTCGCTGGCGACCTACGCCACCCTCTGTCAGGTGATCGCCGATGCGTGACGTCCTCGATGAGCTGATGGCGTGGTACGACGCGGGGGAGTCGGTCGGCGTCGGCACCGTCGTCGCCACCTTCCGCAGTGCGCCGCGTCCACCCGGCGCCAGCATGTTGGTCGGGCCCGACGAGACCGCCGTCGGCAGCGTCTCCGGCGGCTGCGTCGAGGGCGCGGTCTACGAACTCGCCAAGGAGGTCGTCGCCTCCGGCGAGCCCAGCCTGCAGCGCTATGGCGTCTCCGACGACGACGCCTTCGCGGTCGGACTGACCTGCGGCGGCATCCTCGACGTCTACGTCGAGAAGATCGACCGCGAGACCTTCCCCGAGCTCGGCGAGGTCGCCGCCGACATCCGGGCCGGCCGGCCGGTCGCGCTCGCCACCGTCGTCGACCACCCCGATCCGGCCTGGCTGGGCCGCCGGCTCGTCGTACGTCCGGAGGCGGGTAGCTACGACCGGACTGCGGTCGTCACTACCCCGGCGGTGGCCGGCTCACTCGGCTCGGAGCGGGCCGAGGCCGCCGTCCGCGACGACGCTCTCGGCCTGCTCGCCCAGGGCACCAACGCCACCCTGACCTACGGCCCGGACGGCGAGCGCCGGGGCGAGGGGATGCGGGTCTTCGTCTGGGCCTTCGCGCCCAAGCCGCGGATGCTGGTCTTCGGCGCCATCGACTTCGCGGCGGCGGCGGCCCGGGTGGGCAGCTTCCTCGGCTACCGGGTCACCGTCTGCGACGCCCGGCCGATCTTCGCGACCAGGAGCCGCTTCCCCGACGCCGACGAGGTCGTCGTCGACTGGCCCCACCGCTACCTGCAGGCCGAGATCGACGCCGGCCGCATCGACGGCCGCACCGTGCTCACCGTGCTCACCCACGACCCGAAGTTCGACGTGCCGCTGCTGGAGGTCGCGCTACGGCTCCCCGAGATCGGGTACGTCGGCGCGATGGGCTCACGCCGCACCCACGAGGACCGCGCCCTCCGCCTGAAGGAGGCCGGCCTGACCGACGACGAGATCGCCCGGCTGCACAGCCCGATCGGGCTCGACCTCGGCGCCCGCACCCCCGAGGAGACCGCGATCTCCATCGCCGCCGAGATCATCGCCGGCCGGTGGGGCGGCTCGGGGGAGAAGCTGGCCACCCGCGACGGTCGCATCCACCACGACGCCGAGCGCTGACCCCGGCCACCGGGCCGACGCGAGCAGCAATGGCTCGCCGGCGACCCCGGACACGCTCGTGACGGGCTCTAGTGACCGGGGTCACATCGCGTTACCGTGGCCGGCATGGCCCGAGGTGAGCTGCAGGTGCGCCGGCTGGCGATGCTGCGCGCCTGGACCGCCTTCCTCGAAGACGGCGACGCCGCCGAGCCGCTGGTGCGCCCCGAGATCCTGCGCAGCTGGGCCCGCTCCGGGGCGGCGGTCGCTCCCGACGTACCCGAGGCGCCACTCGCCGACGAGTCGGAGACCGCCTACTACTGGCGCCACTCGACGCTCCAGGTGGCCGTCGAGCGGGTCGAGGAGGAGCTGCGCCGCACCGCCGAGGACGGCGACCTCGTCATCGCGGTGACCGACCCCGACACCCGGATCCTGTGGACCTACGGCGGCCGGGTGATGCGCCGGCGGGCGGAGACCGTCAACTTCGTGCCGGGCGGTCGCTGGGACGACGAGTCGGTCGGCACCAATGCCCTCGACCTCGCCAACCGCGACGACGCCGCCTCGATGGTCTTCTCCGCCGAGCACTACGCTCAGGTGGTGCACAACTGGGTCTGCTGGGCCGCGCCGGTGCACGACCCGGTCAGCGGTGCCCGGCTCGGCGTCGTCGACCTCTCCACGACCTGGGACCGCACCCACCCGATCGGCCTGGCGACCGCTCGGATGGCCGCCCGGCTGATCGAGTCGGCGCTGCCCTACAGCGCCCCGGGCCCGAGCGAGGAGGCCGACGAGCCCGGCCTGGTGATGACCCTGCTGGGCACCGCCGAGACCTGGCTCGACGGGCGGCGACTGCTGTTCAACCGCCGGCAGACCGAGATCCTGGCGCTGCTCGCGCTCCACCCCGAGGGGCTTTCACTGGAGCAGCTCCACGCCGCCGTCTACGGCGACCAGGCGGTCACCTTCTCCACGCTCAAGGCGGAGGTCTCCCACCTGCGGCACGCGCTCGGCGGCCAGCTCGCCTCGCGCCCCTACCGGCTGCTCATGCCGGTGGCGACCGATGTCGAGCACGTGCTCTCGCTGCTGCGCCGGGGCCAGGTCGGCCCGGCGGTCGACGCCTACGGCGGCGACCTGCTGCCGGGCACCAATAGCCCGGCCCTGGTCGACCTGGCCGAGTACGTCGCCGTCGCGGTCCGCGAGGCGCTGCTGGCCCGCCCCGAGCCCGACGCGGTGATGCGCTACAGCGAGCTGGCGCCGTACGACGTCGAGGTGGTCGAGGCGTGCCTGGCCGCACTCGACGACTGGCACCCGGCGATCCCGTTGCTCAAGGGCCGGCTGGCCGTGGCTCGCGGCTGAGAACGTGTTCTGAGGGGTTGTGAAGGATTCGTGGTCCTGGGGGTCACTCTCTGGTCACAACTCGTCGGCGACCGCCGTCAGGCCGGCGAGCACCTCGGCGAAGCCGGTCGACAGCGGCGAGAGGCCGACTCGCAGCCCGGTGGGCGGGCGGAAGTCGGGGATCACCCCCCGCTGCCACAGCCGTGCCGTCACCTCGCGGAAGGACGGATGGTCGAGCATCACGTGGCCGCCGCGGCGATCGGGGTCGCGGGGTGAGGAGACGGCCACGCCGTGTGGGGTGAGCAGCTCGTCGGCGACCCTGATCGCGAAGCTGGTCAGTGCTACCGACTTCTCCCGGATCGCGGTCATCGTGGCCTGCTCGACCAGCGTCAGCATCTCCCGCATCGGCAGCATCCCGAGGATGGGCGGCGTGCCGCTGAGGAAGCGCCGCGCCCCGGCCGCCGGCTGGTACGACGGCCCCATCGCGAACGGGTCGGCGGCGCCCATCCAGCCCTGGATCGGCTGGCGCAGCTCGTCGAGCAGCCGGGCGGCGACGTACCCGAATGCGGGGGAGCCCGGGCCGCCGTTGAGGTACTTGTAGGTGCAGCCGACCGCCAGGTCCACCTCGTCGGCGTCCAGGGACAACGGCACCGCGCCGACCGCGTGACACAGGTCCCAGAGGACCAGCGCGCCGGCCGCGTGCGCGGCGGCGGTGATGGCGGGCAGGTCCGCGATCTCGGCGGACCGGTAGTCCACGTGCGCGAGCAGCACCAGGGCGGTCCGCTCCGAGACCGCCTCGCGGACGGTGTCGAGGGAGACCGCCGGGAGCCAGCGCAGCGTCGAGCCGGTCTCCGCCGCGATCCCCTCCAGCACGAACCGGTCGGTGGGGAAGTTGCCGGTGTCGGCGACGATCTCGGTCCGGCCCGGCCGCCCGGCCAGCGCCGCCCGGGCGAGCTTGTAGAGCATCACCGACGTCGAGTCGGCCACCACCACCTGACCGGGCGCGGCGCCCAGGCACACGCTGGCGATCCGGTCGCCCACCTGGGTCGGCCAGTCCATCCACTCCTCGTCCCACGACCGGATCAGCCGGTCGCCCCAGGCCCCGCCGACGAACTCCGCGAGCCGTGCCCCGGTGGCCGCCAGCGGCCGGCCCAGCGAGTTGCCGTCCAGATAGGCCACCACGCCCGGGGTGGTCACGAACAGCGAGCGGTACGACGCCAGCGGGTCCGCGTCGTCGAGGGCACTGGCACGATCCGCGATCAGGCTCACTGGTCTACCTTCCTGATGTTGGCGCTTCCCGATGGAGCGTCAATGCACCCGAGGTGCCACCAGGTCATCGCCCTGCTCGCTCGACGCCGTTGATGTCCAGCATGAGATCTGCGAGGTCTGG
>NZ_JASGDQ010000069.1:0-6082 GCF_047607185.1 Nocardioides sp.
GCGGCGACCTGGTGGTCGTCCTCTCCTGACCGCGAGTCGGCAGAAGTGCGGGTCTGAGAGGGCTCGAGTCGGCAGAAGTGTTGCAGCTCGGCGCTCCTGGCACCTGCACTTCTGCCGACTCGGCGCCTGGGGGACCTGCACTTCTGCCGACTCGGCGGTTTGGGGACCTGCACTTCTGCCGACTCGGCGCCTGAGAGACCAGCACTTCTGCCGACTCGCGGTCAGGAGAGGACGACCACCAGGTCGCCGCCGTCGACGGCCTGGGTGGCGGCGACGGCGAGCCGCTGTACGACGCCGGCCACCGGAGCGGTGATGGCGGCCTCCATCTTCATGGCCTCGATGGTGGCCACCGTCGCGCCGGCCTCGACGTGGTCGCCGACGGCGACGGTCGGGGTGACCACGCCCTGGAAGGGCGCCGCGATCTGACCGGCCACGGCAGGGTCGGCCTTCTCGGCGGCGGCTGCCTCGGCCTCGACGGAGCGGTCGCGGGCGGCGATGGGACGCATCTGGCCGTTGATGGTGCACATCACGGTGCGGTAGCCGCGCTCGTCGGGCTCGCTGATCGCCTCGACGCCGAGGTAGAGCTGCTTGCCCTCCTCGAGCTCGACCACGTGCTCCTCGCCGAACCGCAGTCCGTAGAGATAGTCCAGGGTGGGCAGCACCGAGACGTTGCCCCACTTCGAGCGGGCCTCGGTGTAGTCCCGCGTCGGCCCGGGGAAGAGCAGTCGGTTGAGGGTCGCCCTCCGGTCCGTGGCCAGCGCGGCGGCGTCCTCGGACGAGAGGGTCTCCTCGGGCGGGGTCCACGGCCGGCCCTCGATGGCCTTGGCGCGGAACGGCTCGGGCCAGCCGCCGGGCGGGGTGCCCAGCTCGCCGTGGAGGAAGCCGATCACACTGGCCGGGACGTCGTACGACGCCGGGTCGGCCTCGAACTTCACCGGGTCCGCCCCGGCGGCGACCAGCGCGAGGGCCAGGTCGCCGATGACCTTCGACGACGGGGTGACCTTGGGAACCCGGCCGAGGATGTCGTTGGCGGCGGCGTAGGTGTCCTCGACCTGCTCGAACTTCTCGCCCAGGCCGAGCGCGATGGCCTGCTGGCGCAGGTTGGAGAGCTGTCCGCCGGGGATCTCGTGGCGGTAGACCCGCCCGGTCGGTGCCGGCAGGCCCGACTCGAACGGTGCGTAGACCCGGCGGGTGGCCTCCCAATAGGGCTCGAGGGAGTTGACCGCGTCCAACGACAGGCCGGTAGGGCGAGGCGAGAAGTCGGTGGCGGCCACCAGCGAGGACAGCGGCGGCTGGGAGGTGGTGCCGGCCATCGCCGCGCAGGCGGCGTCGACGGCATCGACCCCGGCCTCGATCGCTGCGGTCAGGGTGGCGAGCTGACCGCCGGGGGTGTCATGGGTGTGCAGGTGCACCGGCAGGTCGAACCGCTCCCGCAGCGCGGTCACCAGGGTGCGGGCGGCCGGGGCGCGCAGCAGCCCGGCCATGTCCTTGATGCACAGCACGTGCGCGCCGGCCGCGACGATCTGCTCGGCCAGCCGCAGGTAGTAGTCCAGCGTGTAGAGCCGCTCGGAGGGGGAGGAGAGGTCGCCGGTGTAGCACAGCGCGACCTCGGCCACCGCGGTGCCGGTGCCGCGCACGGCCTCGATCGCCGGCGCCATCTGGGAGACGTCGTTGAGGGCGTCGAAGATCCGGAACACGTCGATGCCGGTGGCGGTCGCCTCCTCGACGAACGCCTCGGTGACGCTGGTGGGGTAGGGGGTGTAGCCGACGGTGTTGCGGCCGCGGAGCAGCATCTGCAGGCAGATGTTGGGCACCGCCTCCCGCAGCGCGGCCAGCCGGTCCCACGGGTCCTCGGTCAGGAACCGGAGCGCGACGTCGTACGTCGCCCCGCCCCAGGCCTCCAGGGACCACAGCTGCGGCGTCAGCCGCGCGACGTGGCCGGCCACGCCGAGCAGGTCGCGGGTGCGCACTCGCGTCGCCAGCAGCGACTGGTGGGCGTCGCGGAAGGTGGTGTCGGTGACCGCCACCTGCTCCTGCGCCCGCAGCGCCGCGGCGAAGCCCTCCGGGCCGAGCTCCAGCAGCTGCTGCCGAGTGCCCTCCGGGGGCGCGGCGGCCAGGTCGAGGCCCAAGAATCCAGGCGCGGGAAGCTTGCTGCGCGGGTCGACCGAGACCGGCGCCTCGCCGTACGGCCTGTTGACCGTGACGTCGGCCAGATAGGTCAGCAGCCGGGTGCCGCGATCGCCTGAGGCGCGGGCGATGAGCAGCTGCGGGTGGGTCTCGATGAAGGAGGTCGTGATCCGGCCGGCGGCGAAGTCCGGGTCGGCCAGCAGCGCCTGCAGGAAGGCGATATTGGTGGCCACCCCGCGGATCCGGAACTCGGCCACCGCCCGCCGGGCCCGTCGTACGGCGTCCTCGAAGGTCCGGCCGCGACAGGTCAGCTTGGCCAGCATCGAGTCGAAGTGGGCGTTGATCTCGGCGCCGGAGTAGGTGGTGCCGCCGTCGACGCGGACGCCGGCACCGCCGGGGGAGCGGTACGTCGTGATGACGCCGGTGTCGGGCCGGAAGCTGTTGGCCGGGTCCTCGGTGGTGATCCGGCATTGCAGCGCCGCGCCGCGCAGCCGGACGGTGTCCTGGGAGAGGCCCAGGTCGGCCAGCGTCTCGCCGGAGGCGATCCGCAGCTGGGATTGCACCAGGTCGACGTCGGTGACCTCCTCGGTCACCGTGTGCTCGACCTGGATGCGGGGGTTCATCTCGATGAAGACGTAGTTGCCCTCGGGGTCGAGCAGGAACTCCACCGTGCCCGCGCAGGAGTAGCCGATCTGGGTCGCGAATCGCACCGCGTCGGCGCAGATCCGCTCCCGCAGCTCCGGGTCGAGGTGGGGCGCCGGCGCGATCTCGACCACCTTCTGGTGGCGGCGCTGCACCGAGCAGTCCCGCTCGAAGAGGTGGATCACGTTGCCTTGGCCGTCGGCGAGGATCTGCACCTCGATGTGCCGCGGCTCGACCACGGCCTGCTCGATGAAGACCGTGGGGTCGCCGAAGGCGCCCTCGGCCTCGCGCATGCAGGTCTCGATCGCCTCGCGGAGCAGGTCGGGCTCGTCGACGCGACGCATCCCGCGTCCGCCGCCACCGGCAACGGCCTTCACGAACAGCGGGTAGCGCAGCTCGCCCGCCGCGGCCACCAGCTCCTCGACGTCGGTCGAGGGCGGGATGGAGGCCAGCGTCGGCACGCCGGCCGCCTTGGCGGCGGCGATGGCTCGCGCCTTGTTGCCGGTCAGCTCCAGCACCTCCGCCGACGGGCCCACGAAGGTGATCCCCGCGGCCGCGCACGCCTCGGCCAGCGCCGGGTTCTCCGACAGGAAGCCGTAGCCGGGATAGACCGCGTCCGCGCCGGCCTGCACCGCCGCCGCCACGATCGCCTCGGGATCCAGATAGGCCCGCACGGGGTGACCGCGCTCGCCGATCTCGTAGGCCTCGTCGGCCTTCAGCCGATGCTCGGACCCCCGATCCTCGTAGGGGAAGACCGCAACGGTCTTCGCCCCCAACTCATAGGCCGCCCGGAAGGCTCGGATCGCGATCTCTCCACGGTTGGCCACCAACACCTTGGTGAACATGCGGGCAACGCTATCGGGCGCTGTTGTTACCGGTCAGTCGCGTGTCTCAGGTCGACTGCGCCGCCACCAGGCCATCGTCGCGGCAACGCCGGTCTCGATCGGAGTGGGGGACAGCCCGAGCCGGGCCTGGCTGCGGGTCGAGTCGAGCACGAACGGTGCGGTGAACTGATAGGTCATCTCGGCCATCTCGCGGGTGCCGGGGTGGACCAGGCCGATCGCCTTGAGCAGGCCGGTCGGGATGCCCGACACCTTCGGCGCAGGTACGCCGGCCGCGGCGGCGTACGCCTGGGTCATCTCGCGCTGCGTGAGTGGGGCCGCGGTGGGCGCGTGCAGGACGGAGTTCCACAGCTCCTCGGTGTCGGCCGCCTCGATCATCGCGGCCGCGAGGTCGGGGACATAGGTCCACGAGTGCGGCTGGTCGGGGCTGCCGATCACTGATAGCCGCTTCCCGCCGAGGACGGCGTCCAGCATCCGCTCGCCGGCGTGGGCGGTGCGCACCAGTGGTCCGTAGAAGTCCGAGGCGGCCACGCTGACGGTCGGCGTCGCGGACGCCTCCCGGGCCCGGAGCAGGTCGGCCCGGACGCCGGGCTTGCCGCGGTCGGCGGGTCGCGGCATGTCCTCGGTCATCGGGCGGTCGACCGGTCCGTAGGCGTAGAGGCTCTCGGGGAAGACGACGACAGCGCCCGCCTGGCCGGCCGCCGCCAACACGACTGCCTCAGCGGCCGGCAGCTCTCGCCGCCAGGCCGCGGCCGAGTAGGCGGAGCCGTGCATACAGTCGAAGACCGCCGCGGCGCCGGTGAAGGCCTCGGCGAGATCGCCCGGCCTCGACGCGTCGGCCCGGCGGCGCTCGATGAGGGGATGGTCGGGACCGTTGCCGGAGCGGGTGAGGAGCAGGACCGGGCGATTGGCCTCGGCGAGCTGCCGGGCGACGGTGCTGCCGACCGGGCCGGCGCCGATGACGACGTTGTTCATGAGGACTCCTGAGATCGATGTTCGCAAGAGAGAGCGGTGCTCTCTATCTTCACGATGACATCCTCTCGGCAGGAAATCAAGAGCGGTGCTCGCATTTGTTTCTAGTGCTCTCTAGAGTGGGTGGCATGACCCAGACCCCACGCGCCCGGGCCCGGGCGCAGACGATGGCCGACATCCTGCGGATCGGTCGCGAGCACCTGGCGAGCGAGGGAGCCGCGGCCCTCTCGCTCCGGGCCGTCGCCCGTGACCTGGGTGTGGTCTCCTCGGCCATCTACCGCTATGTCGCCAGCCGCGACGAGCTGCTCACGCTGCTGGTCGTCGAGGGCTACGGACAGCTCGGCGACGCGGTGGACGAGGCGCTGGCTGGAGTCCAGGGGCCCCGGGAGCGGCTGCTGGCGCTGGGCCGTGCGGTGCGCGGCTGGGCGGTGGCCGAGCCGGCCACCTATGCGTTGCTGTTCGGCAGCCCGGTGCCCGGCTACACCGCGCCGGCCGAGCAGACCAACGAGCCCGGCACCCGGGTGGTGCGGGCGCTGATGGCGATCCTCGGCGACGCGTACGCCGGGGGGCTGGCGCGCCGTCGCGCCCCGGTGGCCAGCCCGGTGCTGCGGCAGACGTTCGCGGCGGTCCGTGAGGAGTACGCCCTCGACCTCCCCGACGACGTCCTGGCGGCAGGCGCCTGTGCCTGGGCCTCGCTCTTCGGCTGCGTCACCTTCGAGGTCTTCGGCCAGTACGGCCCCGGTGGCTTCGGCGACCCGGCCGCGCTCTTCGAGCATCACCTCGGCGTCATCGCCGACACCGTCCTCTCGGCCTGAGGGTCAGCGGCGCAGCAGCTGGGAGAGCAGGTCAGGGTCCAGGGACCCGAAGCCGGTCCGGCTCCAGGCGCCCAGGTCGAGCCGGTAGTAGTGGCGCGGCCTGCCGCCGACCACGAAGTCGAGGACGTCGGGCGGCTCCTGGCCGGCCTGCAGCGCCCGGGCGCAGGCCTGGCAGGCGGGCACCTTCACGGTGCGGCCGCTGTCGGTCCAGGTCGCCGTCGTCGTGGCGAGGCTGTGCAGCGGGTTGAAGTAGCAGCGCCGACCGGGTCGCCAACCGTGGCCTTGCGCCGCGGCCCGGAGGGCCTCCTGGCCGCGCTCGGCCAGCACCAGTGCGCCGACGGCGTCGGCCGGGGAGTGGCTGCCGTCCAGGATCCGGCTCGCCACGTCGTAGTGGTCCAGCGCCGCCTGCCAGGACGCCCGGGCCCGGGCGGTCGTCGCCGAGAAGTCGGTGGCGTCGATCCGCTCGCCCAGCGCCAGCACCGCGGCCTGGGCCCGCGACTCGTTGCGCTCGTCCTCCGCGGCCCGCACCGTGCGCAGCACCGACTCCGGCAGCGCCAGGGCGCGCCCGGTGGTCGAGGCGGTCACCAGGCGGGTACGACGCCGGCCGCGCCGCCGCAGCCAGACGGCCGCGGCCAGGCCGACGACCGCGACGGCCAGCACGCCGCCGACCGTCGGCAGCGCGGA
>NZ_JASGDQ010000070.1:0-9033 GCF_047607185.1 Nocardioides sp.
CTCGCGCCGCCGCGCGGGCGACCGGGACCGCCGCGCTGAGCGCCTGGGCGGCGGGCTTGCGGGCCCGGCCGGTGAGCCGGCGGGCGAGCCTGACCAGCCCGCCGATCCGACCCGGGCGACGGCGTCGCGACTGCTGTCCGGGGTCTGTCGACCTCGCCGGCGCGCTGTCGTGCCGGACCACCTCGCTCATGCGCGACCTCGCTTCGCTCGCTCATGGCCGCTCATGGCCGGTGAGTCTAGTGTTGCGCAGCCCGGCAGCGGCGAGCTCGCAGACCCGCCGGCTGTCGGGGCCATGGCGGGATCAGTCTCGCACCCTCGGCGGACGGCCCGCCGGTCAATTCTCAGCGAGAGCGGCCGTGAGCTCGTCGCGGCCGGCGATGCCCAGCTTCCGATAGGCGCGGGAGAGGTGGACCTCGACCGTCTTGGGGGTGATGAACAGCCGCTGCGCGATCTCCCGGTTGCGCAGGCCCCGCACCGCGAGCTCGCAGACCCGCGACTCGGAGGCGGTCAGCGCGGCGGCGCCGGTGACATCCAGGCTGCGGGTGCGAACCCCGGCGGCGGCGAGCTCGGACTCGGCCTCGGCGACCAGTGGGCGGGCGCCGGCGCTGGCGGCGAGGGCGCGGCCGGCGAGCAGCATCTCGCGGGCGTCGACCCGGCGGCCGGCACGGCGGAGCGCGGCGCCGTACACGATCCGGGCCCGGCCTTCCTCCAGCCTGGCCTGGGAGGCGGCCAGGATGGTCACCGCCTGCTCCAGCGACGCCAGTCCGTCGCCCTCGGCGACCTGGCCGGCCAGCCGGTAGGCGACGCCGAGGACGCGTGGGACGGCGCAGCGCTGGGCCAGCTCCAGCTCCTCCGCGGCGAGCTTGCGGGCCTGCGCCACGTCGCCCAGCGCCCAGTGCGCGAGCACCGCGATGGAGCGCCAGGTGGACCAGCCGGGCGAGTCGGAGTCGATCGCCTGCAGCTGGCGCCGGCACTGGTCCGCCTCGGCGAGCGCGCGGGTGTGCTCGCCGGCGTAGTGGAAGACCAGGCCGCGGGCGCGGAGCAGGTGGATGCTGCCCGGCAGGAGCTTCTCGTCGACGTCGCCGGTGCGCTCGATGATCCGCAGCGCCTCCTCGACGCTGCCCTGCTCGACCAGCACCTGGGCGAGCAGGGCAGTGGCCAGCGAGAGCATCATCCGGCCTGCCGGTACGGCGTGGGCGCGCTCCATCATGACGCGGAAGTCGGCCTCGCTGGTGGCCAGGTCGCCCATCCACCAGCTCGCCGTGCCGTGCACGAAGCTGGCCAGCAGGAAGCCGGGCAGGAAGACCTCGCTGGCGGCCTGCTCCAGGCCCTGACTCGCCAGCTCGCGGGCCATCTCGTACTCACCCGAGGAGGCCAGCGCGACCCGGACCCAAGTCCATTGCGGGGTGCCGAGCCACTGTTCGCGGTGGGGGCCGCCGACCAGCGCGCGCAGCGCGTAGTCGCGGACCTGCGAGGCGGGGGCGCCGACGGCGTTGGCGTTGGAGGCCAGCTGGATGAGCAGCAGCCGCTCGCCCGGCGTAGCGCCGGTCAGTTCCGGCAGCGCGGCCAGCCGCTCCCGGGCGGCGCTCACCTCGCCGGGCACCAGCAGCGAGGCCTGGATCAGGCCGGCCTCGACGACGAGTCGCAGGTCGCCGTGCTCGGGGCCCAGCAGGTCGTAGGCGCCGCGCAGCTCGGCCACCGCCTGGTCGTTGAAGCCGGCGAAGCTGAACGCGAACGCCAGCGACTGGGCGCACTCCACGAGGGCGACGACGTCGGTGAGCGCCTCCTTGGCGCGCAGCAGGGTGGGCACGCAGGCCGGGTCGGAGGTGGCGAGCTGGGCGCGGCCGAGCCGGAGCAGCAGGTCGCCGAGCCGGTCGGCCGTCGGCGGCTCGGCGACGGCTCGCTCGAGCAGCGTCACGGCCGCCTGCGGGGCGCCGGACTCGATGGCGTCTCGAGCGGCGCGGGAGAGCAGGTCGACCGACCACTCGTCGCCGACCCCCTCGGCGGCGAGCAGGTGGGCAGCGGCACGGTGCAGCGCGTCGGGCTCCTCGGCCAGCAGCCGGGCGGCGGCCCGGTGCAGCTGGGCCTGGGCCGAGGCTCCGGTGGCCTCGATGACGGCGGCCTCCAGCAGCGCGTGCCGGAAGCCGAGGCCGGGGCCGTCGGAGAGCAGCGCGGCGTCTCGCAGCCGGTCCGCCGCGGTGCTCGCGCGGGTGAGGTCGAGGTCGGCCAGCGCGGCGGCGTGACGCACCGTGGTCTCCTGGAGGGTGGCCACGGCGCGGGCCAGCGCCCGCTCCTCCTCGTCCAGAGCGGTGAGGCGCTGGACGACGGCGTCGACGACCGAGGGCGGCGTCACCTGCCGCACCCGCTCCACCGAGGCGTCGTCGGGAGGGACTCCCTGCTGGATCAGCAGCCGGGTGAGCTCGGTGAGCAGGAACGGGTTGCCGCCGGTGATCTGCGCGCAGGCGCCGGCGAAGCCGTGGCCCACCTCGACCCCGAGCCCGTCGTCGTAGGCGGCCCGGAGATAGGCGTGCACGCCAGGCTCCGAGAGCGGTGGCAGCGCCGAGGTGTGGCTCTGGGCGTGGGCGACGATGGCGGCCAGCGCGGGACTGCGCCGGTCGGAGCGCACCTCGCGGGCGGCGACAACCACCAGCACGGGCAGATCCTCGATCCGGCCGAGCAGGTGGGCAAGGAAGAGCAGTGACGCCTCGTCCGCCCACTGGGCGTCGTCGACCGTCAGCAACAGGCCGCTGGCCCGCGGCAGCCGGGCGAGACCGTCGATGAGCCAGAACAGGCTGTTGAGCATCCGCGACTGCTCGATCAGGACGGTCAGGCCGTCCTCCCGGGCCGTCGTCACGCCCTGGACGAAGTCGGCGGCCAGCCGGGCCGGGCCCTGCGCCACCCGGGCCAGCTCGTCGGGCGGCAGCGCGACCAGGGCGCGGTCGAGCAGCTGACGGACCACGCCGAACGGCGCCTGTGACTCCAGCTGGCCGGCGGTCGCCCGCAGCACCGCGAGTCCGGCGCCCGGCGCCGCCGCGGCCAGTCGTCGCAGCACCGCGGTCTTGCCGACCCCAGCGCTGCCGAGCAGACAGACGGCACCACCCTGCCCTCCCGCGGCGCGGGTGAGCAGGGTGGTGGCGAGAGCTAGCTGGGCGTCCCTCTCCAGGAGGTCGCCGCCGCGGCGGCTCACTGCGTCGCGGCGTCCTCGGTGGCGTCCTCGTCGGCCTCCTCGGTGGCCTCGGCGGTCGGGTCACCGATGGTGCCGTCAGGACGGAGGTTCTTCAGGTCCAGCACGTTGCCGGAAGCGTCGGTGACCGTGGCCGACTCGACGACCTTGGCGAGCGCCTTGCCGCGGATGATCTCCTCGGCGTACTCCCGCAGGTGGTGCGGGTGCTCCTGGATGTGGGAGAAGGCCTGGTTGGGGTCCTGGCCCTGCTGCTGCGCGCGGCGGAGGATGTGAGAGGTCAGGTCCTCCTGGGAGACCTCGAACTCCTCCGACTTGGCGATCTCGTCGAGCAGCATCTGGGCGGTGATGGCCTCACGGACCCGGCGCTCGAGGTCGGCCTCGAACTCCTCGATGGTCTGGCCCTCGTCCTCGAGGTACTTCTCGAAGGTGAGGCCGGCGTAGGCGAGCTGCTGCTCGACGCTCTGGCGCCGGGCGTTGAGCTCGTCGGTGACCAGCTGGTCGGGCAGCGGGATCTCGACCTTCGACAGCAGCGCCTCCAGCACCGCGTCGCGGGCGGCGGCGGCCTGCTCGAGCCGCTTGCCGCGGGCGAGCCGCTCGCGCAGGTCGTCCTTGAGCTCGGCGATGGTGTCGAACTCGCTGGCGAGCTGGGCGAACTCGTCGTCGACCTCGGGGAGCTCCTGCTCCTGGACCTGGGTGACCTTGACGAGCACGTCGACGTCCTCGCCGACCAGGTCGCCGCCCACGAGCTGGCTGGTGAAGGTCTTCTCCTCACCGGCGGACAGACCGGTGATGGCCTCGTCGATGCCGTCGAGCAGGCCGCCGCGGCCGACCTGGTAGCTCATCCCGGAGACCTCGGCGCCCTCGACCGGCTCGCCGTCCTTGGTGGCGACCAGGTCGATGACGACGAAGTCGCCGTCGACCGCCGGGCGCTCGACGTCCTTGAGGGTGCCGAACCGCTCCCGGAGGCCCTCGATCTGCTCCTCGACGTCCTCCTCGGTGAGCGGGAAGTCCTCGACGGAGGCCTCGATCCCGTCGTACGACGGCAGCTCGAACTCGGGCCTGACGTCCACCTCGGCGGTGAACTCCAGCGGGCCGTCGGCGTCGTACTTGGTGACCTCGACCTCGGGCTGCGCGAGCGGGGTCAGGTCGTTGGCCTGCAGCGCCTCGGCGTACTTGGTGTTGAGGATGTCGTTGAGGGCCTGGTCGCGGGCGGCGCCGGGGAACTGCCGCTCGATGATGGCCGCCGGGACCTTGCCGCGGCGGAAGCCGGGCACGTTGACCTGCTGCGCGATCTGCTTGTATGCCGCATCAAGGCTCGGCTTGAGCTCCTCGAGAGGCACCTCGACGGTCAGCTTGGCCCGGGTCGGGCTCAAGGTCTCGACGGCGCTCTTCACAGGGTTTCTCCTCTAGTTGATGGTTGTGTTGCTGGTCGGGGCGACAGGACTCGAACCTGCGGTCTCCTGCTCCCAAAGCAGGCGCGCTAGCCACTACGCTACGCCCCGCGAATCGGCCCTCCGTCGGTCCGGCGGAGAGCCGTTTCGAGCGGATGACGGGAATCGAACCCGCGTAGCCAGTTTGGAAGACTGGGGCTCTACCATTGAGCTACATCCGCGTGCCGCCCGGATCGGGCAACCCGCAAATGGTGCCACATCGCGACCCCCGGCTCATAAGCGGTGGACCAGCACCATCGTCCGGTCGTCGTCGCGGGCGCCCAGCTCGTCGACCAGTCGCTGCGCCGCGCCGTGGGGCTGCGCCCGCAGCTCGGCCTCCGCCTCGCCCAGCAGCCGGTCGATGCCGAGGTCGATATCGCGGCCGTGCTCCTCCACGACGCCGTCGGTGTAGAGCACCACGGCGTCACCGTGCCCGAGGGTGCCGGCGGCGACGGCATAGTCGGCGTCCGGGAGGAGACCGAGGATCGGCCCGCTGCTGGCCAGTTCGATCCAGCGGCCGGAGCCGGCGTTCCGGTGCAGTGCCGGTGGGTGGCCGGCCGAGCGCAACTCGAAGGCCCCGGTGGTCAGGTCCACGGAGAGGTGGACGGCGGTGGCGAAGCCCTCCTCCCAGCCCTGGCGCAGCACGTAGTCGTTGGCGGCGGCGAGGAACTCGCCCGGCGGCAGTGCGCCGAGCAGCCCGCCGAAGGCGCCCGAGAGCAGCAGCGCCCGGGTGCCGGCCTGCTCACCCTTGCCGGAGACGTCGACGATGGCGACCTCGAGGCGGCCGGGCTCCGGCCGGACGGCGACGATGAAGTCGCCGGCGAACAGGGTGCCGCCGGCGGAGGTGAGCGCGGTCTCGACGTACCAGTCCTCGGGCAGTCGCGGGATGCGGGCCTGGCGCAGGATCCGGTCGCGCAGGTCGACGAACATGGACTCGCCCTGCAGGCCGGCGACGCCGAGGCGGGTACGCCGGAAGGAGACCAGCAGCACGAACAGGCCCAGGCCGAACACGACGGTCACGGCGACGATCGTGCGGGTGTCCACCGCGGCGCCCCGAAGCGCCACCCCGACGACGGTGAGAGCCAGCAGCGCGATCACGAACCAGGGCAGATGGCGGGGCCCGATCTGGAGGCTGCCGACCAGCAGCGGAACCATCATCAAGGTGACCGGCCCGTAGTCGGGCACGACCACGCCGAGCACCGTCGCCGCGACGGCGAAGGCGCCCATCAGCGCCATCACCCGGGCGTCGCGGGAGAGCCGGTCGCTCACCCCGGTCTCCCCTCAGTGCTCCTGCGCGGGCGGTACGTCGGCTGGCAGCGCGGGCACCAGAACAGGTTGCGGCCGTCGAGCTCCTTGGTCCGCACCGCGGTGCCGCACCCGTGGCACGGCATCCCGGTGCGGCGGTAGACGTAGACCTCGCCGCCGTGGTCGTCGACGCGGGGCGGTCGGCCCATCGCCTCGGGGGTGTGCTCGTCGCGGACGGTGTCGATGCGGTTCTTGGCGACGCCGTCCCGCATCAGCACCACCAGGTCGGCCCACATCTCGTCCCACTGCCGCTTCCGCAGCGTCTCGCCGGGCCGCAGCGGGTCGATCCGGTGGCGGTAGAGCAGCTCGGCGCGGTAGACGTTGCCGACGCCCGCCAGCACGCTCTGGTCCATCAGCAGGCTGCCGATGGACCGGCTGCTCCGGGAGATCCTCCGCCACGCCTTCTCCGGGTCGGCGTCGTCGCGCAGCGGGTCGGGGCCGAGCTTGGCGACGCAGGCCGCCACCTGCTCGGCGGTCCACAGGTCGCATCCGGTGGCGCCGCGCAGATCGGCGACGTGGTCCTCACCGACCAGCCGGAGCCGGACCTGGCCGACGGGATCGGGCACCTGGCCGTCGTACCGCTTGAGGTCGAGCTTGCCGATCAGGCCGAGGTGGATGTGCACATAGCGCTCGCCCGGGAACTCGCAGAACAGCTGCTTGCCCCACGCCTGGGCACCCTCGAAGACCTGGCCGTCGAGCTGGCGTGCCTCGGCGTCGAAGCGGCCCTGCGGGGAGCCGACCCGGACCGGCCGGCCGGCGAACGCCGCGGTGAGGTCGAGGGCGAGCCGGTGGAGGGTGTGTCCCTCGGGCATCCCCGGCTCAGTCCTGGTCCTCGGCCGGGCCGAGGCCGGCGGCCGAGTCGGGCAGCGGCGGCCGGACGCCGGTCTCCTCGTAGGACAAGAGCTGGCCGATGCGGCGTACGTGCCTCTCGTCCTGGCTGAACGGCTCGGCCAGGAAGAGCTCCACGAACCTGGTCATGTCCTCGATCGGGTGCATCCGGCCGCCCACCGCGACCACCTGGGCGTCGTTGTGCTCGCGGGCGAGCCTGGCGGTCTCGTCGGAGTGCGCCAGCGCGCAGCGGATGCCCGTGACCTTGTTGGCGGCGATCTGCTCGCCGTTGCCGGAGCCGCCGATGACCACGCCGAGGCTGTCGAGCCCCGCGGCCCGGTCCCGGGCCACGCCCTCGGCGGCGCGGATGCAGAAGACGGGGTAGTCGTCGAGGGCGTCGTAGACGAACGGGCCGTGGTCGACGACCTCGTAGCCGAGCTCGGTGAGCCGGGCGGTCAGGTGGGACTTCAGGTCGAGGCCGGCATGGTCGCAGCCGAGGTGCACGCGCATGGGGTCATCTTGTCAGAGCGTGTCGCCCGGACGCGCTGCTTCAGGCCCGCTGCCGGGACTGCTGGCGAAAGCGCCGCGCGTGGATCGCGAGGAATCCGGCCATCTGCTCCATCAACGGCTCGGCAGCGGTGAAGACGGAGTGCCGCCAGAACCCGTGGGTCTGGCCGAGGTAGCGGGTGGCGGTGACCTCGACGCCGGCCTGGTCGAGCCGGCGGGCCAGTTCCTCGCCCTCGTCGCGCAGCGGGTCGTGCTCGGCGGTGACCACCAGCGTGGGCGGCAGCGTGCCGAGCCGGTCGCTGAGCAGCGGCGCCAGGTCGGGGTTGGTCAGGTCGGCCGGGCCGGCGGCGTACTGCTGCCAGTACCAGGCGGCCTCCTCCGGCTCGAAGCCGTCGGCGGCGGTGCGGTAGGAGTCGAAGCCCTGGGTCGGGTCGAGGAAGGGATAGATCAGCCCTACGGCGGCGAAGTACCCGGGGTTGCGCAGCGCGGCGACCAGGGCGAGGTTGCCGCCGGCGCTGTCGCCGTGGACGAAGACCGGATGGTCGTGCCCCTGCCGCTCGAGCCAGCGCAGCACGGTGTCGACGTCCTCGACCGCCGCCGGGAAGGGGTGCTCGGGCGGGCGCCGGTAGTCGACGCTGAGCAAGCCCATCCCGGTCAGGTTGACGAACCGGCGGCAGGCGGCGTCGTGGACGTCGGCGTCGTTGAAGACGAAGCCACCGCCGTGCAGGTGGACGATGACGCCACTGACTCCCTCCCGGCCCTCGTCAGCCTTGTAGTGCAGGACCCGCACGCCGTCGGCGTCGATCTCCCGGAATCCGCCGACCTCCTCCTTGGGCTCGCGGGCGGCCTGCAGCCGGGCCGCCGCGCGCTGCTCCTCGACGGGCAGCTCCCACACCTTGGGCGTGCTCTGGGCCTGCTCGACGGCCTTCCTGGCCTGGCGGAAGAGGGTCATAGCACCATCATCTCGTGACCGGTCTGGCCTGGCTGGTCCCCCTCCGATCCGCCGAGAAGTCTCTGATGGCCCCGCGAGAAGTCCCTGATGCCCCGCGAGAAGTCTCTGATGGCCCTCCGAGAAGTCCCTGATGGCCCCCCGAGAGGTCCCTGATGGCCCCCCGAGAAGTCTCTGATGGCCCCCCGAGAAGTCTCGACGTGACCACCGATGGCTCCGCACCGGCATGGACCGATCAAGCGAGGGTGAAGAGCCCGTCGCGCAGGATCGGTACGACGTCGGAGACGTCCAGCTCGGCGGCCACCGTGACGTCGTCGGCATAGCCACGCTCGACCAACTCCCGGCCGCTGGCACAACCCGCTAGCGCAGCGGAGAGGTCGGCGACAGCTCGGTAGGCGTCGCGGCCGACGGCGGCCTCCGGGCTCAAGTCGGGGGGATCGAGCGCGTCCAGCACCGCACCGGCGCCCCAGAGATCCTCCACAGCCGGGCGCAGCGAGCCGTCGGGCCACCGCTCCCCCGCGGCGATCAACGCCACGGCGCGGCCGGCAGTGACGAGCGGCCGGAGCCAGCCCGCCACGGCGGTCCGGTTGCGCAGGGACGCGCCGACGACGCTCGCGCCGGACTCGGCGAGCAGGGCGGCGATGGTGGAGCCGTTGGGCGAAGGCAGCACGATCCGGCGCGATGCCCGATCGTGGGGCAGGCTCACGGACCGCATCGCCGCCGGGGAGAGGGTGACGCCGCCGACGGCGTCGGGGCCGGCGTCGGGGCCGGCGTCGGGGCCGGCCTCCGGCCGGCCGATGGCGAGCACGGCGTCGCGCTCGGCCGCGACC
>NZ_JASGDQ010000071.1:0-13495 GCF_047607185.1 Nocardioides sp.
CCGCCGCCCCCGCCGGTCGTCCCGGCCCCGCCGGTCGTCCCGGCCCCGCCGGCGCCGGTGATCCCACCACCCCCGCCCGTCGCCCCGCCCGTCGCCCCGCCCGCCTGGGTGGAGGAGGCGACCGAGCAGATCTCCCAGCCGGAGTGGGAGGAGCCGGGCCCGGTCGCGCACCTGTCCTTCTCCAGCGGCGACGAGATCGACGTCGACCGACTGGTGGTCATCGGCCGGGCGCCCGATGCCGGGCGGTTCTCCCCGGCGGAGGAGCCGATGCTGGTCGCGGTGCCAAGCCCGCACTCGGAGATCTCCTCGACCCACGTCGAGGTCAGGCCGGGCAGCGGCGCCGACCTGGGATCGGCGGTGGTCACCGACCTCGGCTCGACCAACGGCACCCTCGTCGTCCAGCCCGGCGAGCGCCCCTCGGAGCTGCGGCCCGGCGTACCGGTCGTGCTGGCCCCTGGAGCCCTGATCGACCTGGGCGACGGCCTGACGATCAGGGTGACGCAGCCGTAGCCGCCGCCACCTCCTTGAACACCGCCGGCCGGTTGAGGATCTTCGCGTGGCTCGGTGGCCAGATCACCGAGACCACCTTGCCGACCACCGAGTCGACCGGGATGAAGGCCTCGAGCGGATCGCAGCCGGAGCCCTGGTCGTCGGCGGCGCACAGATGGACCGAGGAGTCCGCCGACTCGTCCCGGTTGTCGCCCATCACGAACAGATAGCCCTTGGGCACCGTCGCCGACCACCCCTGGGGGTCGCAGTCGTTGACCATCGGGCCGTCGCAGCGCGGTTGCGGATCGATGAAGTCGTCCTCGGCCAGCGACGTGCCGTTGACCTGGATCCGGCCGTCCTTGTCGCAACAGGTCACCGTGTCGCCGCCGACACCGATCACCCGCTTCACCAGGTGGTTGCCGGACGGGTAGAGCCCGATCTTCTCCAGCGCCGTCGTGATCGGCCCGGACGGGCCGGCGGTCTCGTCCGCACCCAGCCAGTCGCCAGGGTCGGCGAAGACGACCACGTCGCCGCGCCGGGGCGAGCCGCCGAACCAGTACGACGGCTTCTCCACCAGGATCCGGTCGTTGACGTTGAGCCCCGGCTCCATCGACTCCGACGGGATGTAGAACGCCTGCGCGAGGAACGTCTTCACCGCGACCGCCAGCACCACGGCGACCACCAACAGGATCGCTGTCTCCCGGACCGTCCGCCAGAAGCCGCTCTCCCCCGCCACGAAGCGGACACTATCCGGCCGGTGGTGAGCATCCGGGGTAGTTACGACAATGGGCCCACCCGAATCCGGGTCGTGGTGCGTGAGGAGGGGTGTGGACGAGTTCGAGGCATGGGCACGGGGGCGTACGGCGTCACTGTCGCGAGCGGCGTACCTCCTCACCGGCGACCTGCAGCGCGCCGAGGACCTGGTGCAGGAGACGCTGATCCGGGTGGCCGGCCACTGGCGTCGGATCAGCCGCTCCGGCGAGCCGGACGCCTACGCCCGCACCGTGCTCCACCGGCTCGCCGTCGACTCCTGGCGCCGCCAGCGGGCGCGGCCGACGGAGGTCTCGGCCGAGCATCCCGAGCTGGGCGTCGCGGGCCCCGACGTCGAGCGGCGGCTGCTGGTGCGCGAGGCGCTGCTGCGGCTGACGCCCCGACAGCGGGCGGTGCTGGTGCTGCGCTACCTCGACGACCTCACCGAGGTGCAGACCGCCGCCGTCCTCGGCTGCTCGCCCAACACCGTGAAGTCGCAGGCCCGCCAGGCGCTGGCCCGACTCCGTGACCTCGCCCCCGACCTGCTCGCCGAGCTGGAGGTCCGATGAGACAGACCCTGCTCGACCTGACCGACGACGTCGCGGTGCGGATCCATGTCGACCCGGCGGCCGCCTGGGCGCGGGCCCGCCGTCGGACGGTACGACGGCGGGTCGGTGCCGCCCTCGTGGCCGCCGTGGCGGTGGTGCTGGTGGTCGTCGGCCTGCGCAGCCTCGACCCGCGGCCCGTCGCGCTCGACCCCGCGGACCACGGCTCGGGCGGACTGGGGCTGCCGACGCGGCTCGGCCACCAGTGGCTCAGCCACACCCTCGACAACGGCGACCGCCCCGGCGCCGCGGCCGGTCTGGTGCACCGCCAGGGCGTCGGCTGGTACCTCGTGCTTCCCTCGGGACGGCTGGTCGGACTGCTGGCCAACGACGACACCACCGGGGAGTACCCGCCGGCCATCTCGCCCGACGGTCGGCGGGTGGCCTTCATGCAGCTGGGCCTTGCCGACGACGCCTCACGGCTGGTCGTGGCCGAGCTAGACACCGGTCAGATGAGGTTCCTCTCCACCGTCGACGCCGGCCGCACCCGAGACGGCGTGCCGACCAACCCACTCGCGGAGCACCGGGTCAACGGGCAGTCGCCGATGCGCTTCTCGCCCGACGGCTCCCACCTGATCGTGCTCGGCGGAGCCTCGGCCGCCGGCGGCCCGGAGGACGGCCGCGCGGTGCTGATCGGCGTCGCCGACGGTGTCGTCACGACCGTCACCCCCGCCGGGTCCAGCCTCGCGATGCCCGCTGGCTGGCTGGACGACGACCACCTCGTCTGGATCGACGGCGAGCAGCGGCAGGGCCTCGTCACCGACCTGACCGGCACCGTGGTGCAGCGGGCCCGGCTCGGCGAGCCGTCCGGCGTCGTCATGACGCCGACGGCCGAGGTCGACCCGAGCGACTGGGCCCAATGGGTCGGGCCGGTCTCGCCGGACGGCGTCACGGTCGCCGGCGGCGTGGTCCCGACGTCCGGCGACCTCGCCCAGGCGGTCGTCACCTATCGCATCCGGGTGGGCGAGACCTGGCCGGGGAGCACGAATGTGGGCACCAGCCACCTCGCCTCCCTCTGCCCGCTGAGCTGGGGCGAGGACGAGATGCCGGCGCTGCCTCGCGACGCACCAGAGCTCCTCGGCGGCGAGGACATGGTCGTCGCCGACGCCAGCCTGCACATCGACTGCTCGATCTGGGCCGGTGACGCGCTCGACGGACCGCGACACCGGGGGCTGACGGGGAGGCTGTTCGGCTATCAGACCGCCTGGTTCTACTGGTGGTGGCGCGAGCTGCTGCTCGGTGCCGCGGCCCTGGCCGGCGTACTCCTCCTGGGCAGACGCCGCCTACGATCGAGGGTGTGAGCGCGGGACTGGTGGTCGGCTTCGACCTCGACATGACCCTGATCGACACCGTCCCCGGCTTCCGCGACGTGCTGATCGCGCTCGGCGCCGAGTTGGGCGTCGAGTTCCCGGTCGAGGAGATGACCAGCAAGCTCGGGCCGCCGCTCGAGCTGCTGCTCGCCCCCTACCTGCCCGAGGAGCGGATCCCGGCCGCCGGCGACCTGTTCCGGGCGCTCTACCCCCGGCACGCCATCGCGAACGTGCCCGCCTTCGCCGGCGCCCACGAGGCGATCGCCGCCGTCCGCAAGCACGCCGGCAGGGTGCTGGTCGTGACCGGCAAGTACCCCCAGAACGCCCGGCTCCACCTCGACCACGTCGGCTTCGACGTCGACCACCTCGAGGGCTGGGTCTGGGGCGTCGGCAAGGCCGACGTGCTCACGCGCGAGGGCGCCGGGATCTACGTCGGCGACCACGTCCACGACGTCGAGGGCGCCCTGGCCGCCGGCGTGACCAGCGTCAGCGTGCTCACCGGTGGCTGCACCCGGGCCGAACTGGAGGGGGCCGGGACCCACGTCGTACTCGAGACGCTCGAGGAGTTCCCGGACTGGCTCGAGGACTATCTCGCTGGACCGCTCGGATAGGCTTCTGCGGCCCGGCGACGAGCGTCGGACATGAGGCAGAAGAGGTCGGTTGCGGTGCCCACTGGCAAGGTGAAGTGGTTCGACGCCGAGAAGGGGTTCGGTTTCCTCACCCAGGAGGGCGGACCCGACGTCTACGTGCACGCCGACGCGCTGCCCGCCGGGACCGCGAAGACCCTCAAGGCCGGCACCCGGGTGGAGTTCGGCATCGCCCAGGGCCGTCGTGGCGACCAGGCGCTCCAGGTCCGCATCCTCGAGGTCCCGACGTCGGTCGCTCGCAACCAGCGGGCCGCCCAGCGCCGCAAGCCCGACGAGATGGTCCTCATCGTCGAGAACGTCATCAAGCTGCTCGACGACATCCGCGAGGGCTACGAGCACGGCCGGCCGCCCACGAAGGACCTGGCCCACAAGGTCAGCCCCGCCCTTCGCGCCCTCGCCGACGAGTTCGACCTCTAGCCGGCCGGACGCCCGGGCACCTGACATTCCGCACGCGACACGCCGGAGAAGGCGTGCAAGACGTCAGGCGCCCGCCACGGAGGGGGCGGAGGTACGCCGCGCCCCGGGCCGTGACGCCAGGACGTAGACCGCCCAGGCGGTGATCACCGCGCAGGCCACCCCCAGGCCCAGCCTGGCGTTGAGCGGCAACGCGATGCCGACGAAGCCACCGACCACCCAGGCCAGCTGCAACGTGGTGTCGGAGCGGGCGAACGCCGAGGCGTGGTTGCGGGCCGGGATGTGCTGCTGGATCGAGGCGTCGAGGGAGAACTTCGCCAGCGCCGAGCCGAGGCCCGTCGCCAGGCCGAGGGCCGCCAGCAGCGGGATGGAGTAGAGCAGCGCCGTCGCCAGCGTCACCGCCACGTCGAGCACCAGCACCGCCGAGACCGTCACCGCCGGCCGGATCCGCCGCAGCAGCGAGGCTGCGGTGACGCCGAGGAAGTTGCCGACACCCGCCGAGCCGGCGACCACGCCGAGCAGCAATGTCGGCGACCAGCCGCTGATCGGCTTCTCCTGCAGCAGGAACGCCATGAACATCAGCATGAAGCCGTAGAGCCACTTCGGTGCGCAATTGGCGCGCAGCGCGTAGGAGACCGACGCCGGCATCCGGACCAGGCCCGGCTTGAGCTGGATCTCCTCGGTCGAGAACATCGTCACCGTGCCTTCGCCGGCGCTGGAGTCGACCGCGGCCGGCAGCCGGATCGCGCCGATGGTGGCGATCACGAAGAGCACGAACGCCCAGCGCAGCACCCACTCCGGCCCCGCCAGCGAGGCCAGCCCGGCGATCGGGGCGCACAGCGCGACGCCGACGATGCCGGCCATGGAGACCCGGCCGTTGCCCTTGACGAGGGTGAAGTCGCGGGGGAGCAGGCGGGGTACGGCGGCGGCCCGGGTGACGCCGTACGCCTTGGAGCAGACCAGCACCCCGAGCGCGGCCGGGAACATCGCCGGCGACTGGTCGGGCAGTGCCCCGGCCAGCACCCAGCATAGGAACGCCCGCATCGCCATGGTGGCGCCGATGGCCCAGCGGCGGCCGTGGGCGATCCGGTCGAGCAGCGGCCCGAGCAGCGGCGCCACGATCGCGAACGGCAGCATGGTCAGCGCCAGGAAGAGCGCCACCGACTCGCGCGAGGAGGAGCCGTCCGCGGAGGGCACCTGGAAGAACAGCGAGCCGGCCAGCGAGATCGCGACCGCGGCGTCGCCGGCGGTGTTGAACGCGTGCATCTCGATGAGCCGGTTGAGCCCTGACTCGCCGGCTCCCTCGGCGTCCGCGGCCCGTCGCGCCTGGCGCGCCGCGAACCGGCTGAACCGGCCGATCCCGCGGGCCGCCGCGACCGTGCCCCGCGCTGTCGCCCGCACGCCACGCGCCGCCGTCTGGCCCGCCGTCCGACCGTGCTCGTCGGGCTCACCCGTGGAGTGCGGGTCGCGCCAGCGCTGGTCCTCGGTCGTCACCCCTCCATCCTGCCGGAGACCCCCGCGTGCCAGCGCCCGCAGGAGGGCAAGTCGGCGAAATGGCGGCGATCCCGCTAGTCTCCGGGCGATGCGCGGTCTGTTGTTGCTCGGTCTGGTGACTGGTGTGCTCGTCCTCGGGACGGGCGTGCCCGGCCAGGCCCAGGGCGCCGACCAGGTGAAGGTGCCGAAGGCGGCCCGGGCCGTGAAGGGGAAGACCACCACCCTGATCGGCGACGGCACCCCGGCGAGCTGCACCTCCGCAGCGGTCGTCGCGGCCGTCGCCCAAGGCGGCCTCGTCCGGTTCGACTGCGGTCCGCACCCGGTCACCATCGCGATGACCCAGACCGCCAAGGTGGTCAACACCAGTCGCCGCGTGGTCATCGACGGCGGCGGACTCGTCACGCTCGACGGCCAGGGCAGCCGGCGGATCATCTACCAGAACACCTGCGACCAGGCCCAGGTCTGGACCACCTCGCACTGTGACGACCAGCCGCGGCCGCGGCTGGTGCTGCAGCACCTCACCCTGGCCCACGGCTACGACGACGACACCATCGAGGGGACCGGCGGCGGTGGCGCGGTGTTCGCGCGGGGCGGCCGGCTGCGGATCGTCGACACCCGCTTCGTCGACAACGCCTGCCGTGCCAGTGGGTTCGACGTCAGCGGCGCGGCGGTCCGGGCCTACGACCAGTACCGCGACAAGCCCGTCCAGGTCTCCGGCTCCACCTTCACCGGCGGCCGCTGCAGCAGCGGTGGGGCGATCGGCAGCATCGGCGTCTCCTGGTCGATCTACAACTCGACGTTCACCGACAACCGGGCCACCGGCCAGGGCGCCAGCGACGAGGCTCCCGGCGGCGGCAACGGCGGCGCGATCGCCCTCGACGGCAACCGGTTCCGGCTGCTGCTGGCCGGCTCCACTCTGACCGGCAACGTGGCGCCAGAGGGCGGCGGAGCGATCTTCTTCGTCAGCAACGACCTCACCGGCACCATGCGGATTCGCCGCTCGACGCTGCGCGACAACCCGAGCCTGGGCTTCGAGAACCAGCGTGGCACCGGCATCTTCTTCCTCGGTCGGCGGGCGTCGTACACCGCCTCGATCGTGCGCTGATCGTGAGGAGTGGCAAGATACCCCGGTGACCAATGCGACTGAGGCCGCGCGCGCCGCGCTCGGAGGGGAGACCGGGGTCGGCGAGCATCTCGGCGTCCACGTTGAGACCGAGCACGTCGCCACCCACCTCTTCGCCTGTGAGAAGGCCGGATACGTCGGTTGGCACTGGTCGGTCACCGTCGTCGAGCTGCCCGGCGGGGAGCCGACCGTCGACGAGGTCGTGCTTGTCCCCGGCGACCAGGCGATCGTCGCGCCGGCCTGGGTGCCCTACCGCGACCGCATCGAGCCGGGTGACCTGTCACCAGGTGACCTGCTGCCGGTCAGCGACGAGGACCCGCGACTGGTCCCGACGTACTCCTTCGGCGACGACCCGCTCGACCCCGACGCCAAGGCGCAGATCCGTCAGGTCGCCGGCGACCTCGGCCTCGGCCGGGTCCGCACGCTGAGCCCTCAGGGGCTCGACCTGGCCGCGCAGCGGTGGAGCGCCGGTCCCGGCGGCCCGACCGCGCCGATCGCACAGTCGGCGCCGCACCGCTGCTACACCTGCGGCTTCCTGGTCCGCATCTCCGGCCCACTCGCGGGCGGCTTCGGCGTCTGCGCGAACGGCGACGCCAACGACGACGGCCGGGTGGTCACCACCGACCACGGCTGCGGCGCCCACTCCGAGGTCCGTCTCGCCAAGCGCCACGAGCCCAAGCCCCTGCCGGAGCCAGTGGTGGACGACCTGACGCTGGACCTGCTGGAGACCTGGTAGCCACCCCCTCCTGGTGAGCAGCCCCAAACTGACACCTCAACCCTGGTGAGCAGCCCCAAACTGACACGCAGGGGAGGGTGAACGGTCGCAAACTGACATCCTTGCTCGCGCGCCTCTGGTGTCAGTTTGCGACGGCTCACCGCTGTCGGGGTGTCAGTTTGGGGCTGCTCACCAGGGTTGAGGTGTCAGTTTGGGGCTGCTCACCGGGAGAGATGCCGGCCGCTAGCGGTTGCGCTTGGCTCTTGCCCGTCGGCAGATCTCGATGCCGATTAGGCCCAGGCCGGTGCCCGCCAGGCAGGTCCACAGCCACCAGCCCCGACCGTCGTCCTGCAGCCGAGCGTAGAACGGCAACAGCGCCACGAAGGCGATCGCCCACAGCAGCGTGCCGACGGCGACTGTGCGGACCCCGTCGACGTCGAGGGGCTCGACGTCGGCGACGAGGTAGGTGCGCTTGCCGATCCGGTGCTCGGTGGGCTCCGTCATGCGAGAAAGGCTACCAATCGCGAAGGAATGGTTAGCACATCTAATGAGTTAGACTAACGACATGAGCGAGCGAACCATTCAAGCTGGCGCGCGGCGCTCATGCCCCCACCGAGCGAAGCGAGGTCGCGCATGAGCAGCAAGGCCGTGACCCGCGCCGATGCCGGACTGGCGTCCACCCTGCGAGTGGCGGTGCTCCGGCTGCGCCGCCGGCTGGTCAACGAGCACGCGCCGGACAACGACCTCTCGATCGGGTCCATGGCGGTGCTCGGCGCGCTGGCGAAGGGCGGCGAGGCCACCATCGGCGAGCTGGCGGCCCACGAGCGGGTGCAGCCGCCGAGCATGACCCGCATCGTCGGCTGCCTGGCCGATGGCGGCTACGTCGAGCGCCGCGCCAGCGACACCGACCGCCGTCAGGTCATCGTGGCGATCACCGAGAAGGGCCGGGCGACCCTCGAGGCCGACAAGCGGCGCCGGGAGGAGTGGCTGGCCCGCCGGCTCGCCGCGCTCACCCCCCAGGAGCGCGCTATCCTGCGCGCCGCCGCGCCGGTCCTGGAGAAGCTAGCCACGTCAGAATGAGCCCGACCTTCCGAGCGCTGAGGAACCCCAACTACCGGCTCTACCTCGCCGGCAGCGTGGTCTCCAATACCGGCACCTGGATGATGCGGGTGGCGCAGGACTGGCTCGTCCTCAAGCCGCTCGACGGCGGTGGCGCGGCGGTCGGCATCGTCACCGGCCTGCAGTTCCTCCCGGTGCTGCTGCTGACGCCGTACGCCGGAGTGGTGGCCGACCGGATCTCCAAGCGCACCTTGCTGCAGCTGACTCAGGCCACCATGGGGCTGTTCTCGCTGCTGGCGGCCGTAGTGGCGATCAGCGGTCACAGCCAGCTCTGGTTCGTCTACCTGTGCGCCTTCGGGCTCGGCGTCGGCTCCGCCTTCGACGCCCCGGCGCGGCAGTCGTTCGTCTCCGAGATGGTCGGCCCCGACGACCTCACCAACGCCGTCGGTCTCAACTCGGCCAGCTTCAACGTCGCCCGGCTGGCCGGACCCGGCCTGGCCGGCCTGATGATCGGCGCGCTCGGCTCCGGTCAGCAGGCGACCGGCTGGGTGTTCCTCGTCAACGCGGTCTCCTACCTCGCTGTGATCGGCCAGCTGCGCCGGATGAACCCGGCGCTGCTGCACAGTCCCCGGCTGCTGGTCCGCGGTCCTGGCGCGCTCCGGGAGGGGGTCGCCTACATCCGCACCCAGCCCAAGATGCTCTACGTCTTGGTGCTGGTCTTCTTCACCGGCACCTTCGGCCTCAACTTCCAGATCACCTCGGCGCTGATGGCCACCGAGGAGTTCGGCAAGGGCGCCGGCGAGTTCGGCGTCCTCGGGTCCACGCTGGCCGTCGGCTCGCTCACCGGGGCGCTGATGGCGGCCCGCCGGGTCCGGATCCGGCTGCGGCTGCTCGCCGGAGCCGCGCTCGCCTTCAGCCTCGCCGAGATCGTCGCCGGCTCCGCGCCGACGTACCTCGCCTTCGCGATCGCCACCCCGTTCATCGGCTTCTTCTCGCTGACCCTGCTCAACTCGTCCAATGCCACCATGCAGCTGGAGTCGGACCCGGCCATGCGCGGCCGGGTGATGGCGCTCTACATGACCGTCGTGCAGGGCGGCACTCCCATCGGCGCGCCGATCGTCGGCTGGATCGGCGAGAACCTCGGCGCCCGCTGGACGCTGTGGCTCGGCGGTGGGCTCACCATGCTCGGCATGGTGGCCGCGGTAGCCCTCTATGCTCGCCTCAATGGCGGGCTCCGGGACGGTAGCCCCGCCGTTTTGACCCCCCTTGAGGGCCCGGGTAGCCTTGTGGATCGTGTCTGGGACGACCAGGCCGTCTCGCGTGCCCGCAACATGACTCCCTGAGTTAGCCGCACCACCCGGGCACGCGCACCTGCGGGGCAAGTCGCTCCGCAGAGAGAGCGACAACAAGAAGGGGAACCGCCCGGTGCCCACTATTCAGCAGTTGGTCCGCAAGGGCCGCCAGGACAAGGTGTCGAAGAACAAGACGCCTGCCCTGAAGGGGTCTCCGCAGCGCCGTGGCGTCTGCACCCGCGTCTACACCACCACCCCGAAGAAGCCGAACTCCGCCCTCCGCAAGGTCGCCCGTGTGCGGCTGTCGAGCGGCGTCGAGGTCACCGCCTACATCCCGGGTGTGGGTCACAACCTTCAGGAGCACTCCATCGTGCTCGTCCGCGGCGGTCGTGTGAAGGACCTGCCCGGCGTCCGCTACAAGATCATCCGCGGCACCCTCGACACCCAGGGCGTCAAGAACCGCAAGCAGGCTCGCAGCCGCTACGGCGCGAAGAAGGAGAAGGGCTGATGCCACGCAAGGGTCCCGCTCCGAAGCGGCCGATCGACGTCGACCCGGTCTACGGCTCCCAGCTGGTCACCCAGCTGGTGTCGAAGGTCCTCAAGGACGGCAAGAAGCAGGTTGCCCAGCGGATCGTCTACACCGCGCTCGAGGGCTGCCGTGAGAAGACCGGCACCGACCCCGTCGTGACGCTCAAGCGCGCGATGGACAACGTCAAGCCGGCCATCGAGGTCAAGTCCCGGCGCGTCGGCGGCGCGACCTACCAGGTCCCCGTCGAGGTCAAGGGCACCCGCGGCACCACGCTCGCGCTGCGCTGGCTCGTCGGCTACGCCCAGGACCGTCGCGAGAAGACGATGGCCGAGCGCCTCATGAACGAGATCCTCGACGCTTCCAACGGCCTCGGCGCCGCGGTGAAGAAGCGCGAGGACACCCACAAGATGGCCGAGTCCAACAAGGCCTTCGCGCACTACCGCTGGTGATCTCGAGGCGGTACGCCGGCACGCCCGGCGTACCGCCTTCACCGGCTCCTACTCCAACTTCCTAAGGAACCCCCAGACAGTGGCTGTCGACATCACCACGGACCTCAAGCTCGTCCGCAATATCGGCATCATGGCGCACATCGATGCCGGCAAGACCACCACCACCGAGCGCATCCTCTTCTACACCGGGATCTCCTACAAGATCGGTGAGGTCCACGAGGGTGCCGCCACGATGGACTGGATGGAGCAGGAGCAGGAGCGCGGCATCACCATCACCTCGGCCGCGACCACCTGCTGGTGGAAGGGCCACCAGATCAACATCATCGACACCCCCGGACACGTCGACTTCACCGTCGAGGTCGAGCGCTCGCTGCGCGTCCTCGACGGCGCCGTCGCGGTCTTCGACGGTGTCGCCGGCGTGGAGCCGCAGTCGCAGACGGTGTGGCGCCAGGCCAACAAGTACGCCGTGCCCCGGATGTGCTTCGTCAACAAGCTCGACCGCACCGGCGCCGACTTCTACAAGGTCGTCGACTCCATCGTCGACAAGCTGCACGCCACCCCGCTGGTGCTGCAGATCCCGATCGGCGCCGAGGGCGACTTCGTCGGCGTCGTCGACCTGGTCGAGATGAACGCCAAGGTCTGGCGCGGCGAGACCAAGCAGGGCGAGGACTACGTCGTCGAGGAGATCCCCGCCGATCTCGCCGACAAGGCCGCCGAATACCGCGAGAAGCTCGTCGAGACCCTTGCCGAGGCCGACGACGACATCATGGAGGTCTACCTCGAGGACGGCGACGTCTTCGACGTACCGACCCTCAAGGCCGCCATCCGCCGGGCCACCCTGGCCGACAAGCTCAACCCGATCCTCACCGGCACCGCCTTCAAGAACAAGGGCGTCCAGCCGTTGCTCGACGCGGTGGTCGACTACCTGCCCTCGCCGCTCGACGTCGAGGCCATCGTCGGTCACAAGCCGGGCGATGAGGAGACCGAGATCGCCCGCAAGCCCAGCGAGTCCGAGCCCTTCTCCGGTCTGGCCTACAAGATCGCCACCGACCCGCACCTGGGCAAGCTGATCTACGTCCGGGTCTACTCCGGCAAGCTCGAGGCCGGTGCGACGGTGCTCAACACCAGCAACGGCCGCAAGGAGCGGGTCGGCAAGGTCTACCAGATGCACGCCAACAAGCGTGAGGAGATCGCGTCGGTGGGCGCCGGCCAGATCGTCGCGGTCATGGGCCTGAAGGACACCAAGACCGGTCACACCCTCGCCGACCCGGCCAATCCGGTCGTGCTGGAGTCGATGACCTTCCCGGCCCCGGTGATCGAGGTCGCCATCGAGCCGAAGACCAAGTCCGACCAGGAGAAGCTCGGCGTCGCGATCCAGCGGCTTGCCGAGGAGGACCCGACCTTCGTCGTCAAGACCGACGAGGAGACCGGCCAGACCATCATCGCCGGCATGGGCGAGCTCCACCTGGAGATCCTCGTCGACCGGATGAAGCGCGAGTTCAAGGTCGAGGCCACCGTCGGCAAGCCGCAGGTCGCCTACCGCGAGACCATCCGCAGGGCGGTCAAGAACCACTCCTACACCCACAAGAAGCAGACCGGTGGCTCGGGCCAGTTCGCGAAGGTGCTCATCTCGGTCGAGCCCAATGTCGACCCCGAGACCGGTCTCGGCGCCGGCTACGAGTTCGCCAACAACGTCACCGGCGGCCGGGTGCCGAAGGAGTACATCCCCTCGGTCGACCAGGGTGCCCAGGAGGCCATGGAGTTCGGCGTCCTTGCCGGCTACCCGATGGTGGACGTGAAGGTCTCCCTGGAGGACGGCGCCTACCACGACGTCGACTCCTCCGAGCTCGCCTTCAAGATCGCCGGCAACCAGGCCTTCAAGGAGGCCGCCCGCCAGGCCAAGCCGGTCCTGCTGGAGCCGGTGTTCGCCGTCGAGGTCACCACCCCGGAGACCTTCCTGGGCACGGTGATCGGCGACATCAACTCCCGTCGTGGCCAGATCAGGGCGCAGGAGGAGCGTCACGGCGACCTCGTCGTGTCGGCCCTCGTGCCGCTCTCAGAGATGTTCGGGTACGTTGGCGACCTGAGGTCGAAGACCTCGGGCCAGGCGTCGTACTCGATGGAGTTCGACTCGTACGCCGAGGTTCCCACGAACATCGCCGACGAGATCATCAAGAAGGCGCGCGGCGAGTAATCGCCGTGGAGCCCTCGGCACCACCCCTTTAGTACGAGTCAAGTAGAAACACACACCAGGAGGAGCCCACAGTGGCTAAGGCGAAGTTCGAGCGGACCAAGCCGCACGTCAACATCGGCACCATCGGTCACATCGACCACGGCAAGACGACGCTGACGGCTGCGATCACCAAGGTCCTGCACGACGCTTACCCGGACATCAACCCCTTCACGCCGTTCGACGAGATCGACAAGGCACCGGAGGAGCGTCAGCGCGGCATCACCATCTCGATCGCGCACGTCGAGTACCAGACCGAGGCGCGTCACTACGCGCACGTCGACTGCCCCGGTCACGCCGACTACATCAAGAACATGATCACCGGCGCGGCCCAGATGGACGGCGCGATCCTCGTGGTCGCCGCCACCGACGGCCCGATGCCGCAGACC
>NZ_JASGDQ010000072.1:0-69664 GCF_047607185.1 Nocardioides sp.
ACCCTCCCGAGCCGGCGCGCCAACGCCGACCCTGATCAGAACTGCATGGACTTCGATCCTTGCTCGGGAGGTACGTCCGCTTCACGTCACCTCGCCGAGCGTCATCCACAGGTTCTGATCATTGCTCTGCGTCGGCGTCCGCGTTCCTGAAGGTCGGAAGTCTCAGGTTCGTAAGGTTGTCGAGGAACGCCTGTCCCCAGTCTTGTTGGAACGCCTGTGAGTTCGGAATCTGGAGCAGGTCCGCCAGCTTCGGCCAGAACCCGCGTGCGTCGTACTTCTCGATGGCAGCGTTGGTGGTGGCGAGGACCTGAACGGCCGGGTACATGCGGAGCGCGCGCTCGCGTCGGTACGAGTCGTACGTGTACTTGCGGTAGATACCGCCGAGCACATCGAGCATCTGGGCAGCGTGACCTGGGACGACCTGATACTCCGCAGCCAACGAAACCGATGCAAGCCGCTTCGACCACGACTTCTCTCGTAGCTCAAGCGCCTCGGTCGGCGTCAAGACGCGGCGCTGATCAGGCTCGGTCATTCTCGTTGTCTCCATTGCGAACTCGGTCTACTACCCAACTTTGGCAGAAGGCACCGACACAAATGAGGCAAACGTCACGCATCGAAGTCGTCATGGGTCGCTACGCGGGCGAGCTCGACGTCTCCGTTGGGCAAGATCCAGTAGTGGATGCGCCTTGCTGAAGGGGTCTTGACTTGGAGGCTCGCCCGCCAGGCGATCGCACCGTCGTCCCTGATCCGGACGGGGTCGTCACCCCCTGAACCGGTGCGGAGGTGGTGGACCTCGCGGCTGGGGTTCTGGGGTGCGAGGCCGGTGACGATCTCGAAGACGACGTCGGCGACCTTCTCTTCCTTGATGCCTTCCAGGCGGGCGAGTGAGTCGAGGAACCGCGGTCCGATGATGAAGTTGGGTAGGGGTCGGTCACGTTGTTCGCTGGGCAGGGTGCGGGTTGCCCATTGGGTGAGTACCAAGTAGCGGAAGCCTTGCTCGTGGTCTGCGAACTGCGGGCCTTCGACGCCGGCGGTTGCTACCTTGGCGTTGCCCGCCTTGCGGAGACGCGACTTGGTCGACTTCAGGTCGTTCTCCGCACGGTTCGCCCGACGTTCTGCCTGGTCGAACAAATAGCGGAGCGTCTCGCGTTCGTCGGATCCTGCAACGAGCTGATTGCGGAGGGACTCCTGCTCGCGCTTCAGGCCACTGACCTCGGCAGTGAGGCCGTCGATCTTGAGCAGCAGCGCCTTCGTTGACTCCGCTGGTTGCACAGCCGATACCGGTTGTACCGGACGCGCGGGCGACGTTGGGATAGGTCGAGGTCGGTTCCGGTCGAGCATCGCCGGGTTGGGCCTTGTCGGCGTCGGCGTCGGTGATGCGGTGACCGGGGTCGGTTCTTCGATCACGACGGGATCGGGGATGGCTGCTGGTGTCGGAACCTGCGGCGCCGGAGGGAGGAGCGCGGACGGTTCGTCGTCGACGAAGACCTCGTCCTCCTCGACGAGCCACGGTGGGCCGCCGACAAGCAGCGACGGCGCTTCGATGATCGGTTCGTCGTCATCGACGTCGTTGAGGATGAGCGTCCACTTCGGGGAGGTGGTGACCACGCGGGCCGGGATGACCTCGCCGACCGTCATGAGGGTCCGTAGATCGTCCGCGGGGTTGGTCGTGACGTCCGCGCGCAGCACCGTCGCCGTCACGGCAGGCACGGTCGTCTTCGGGTAGAGCACCAGTTCGGCCTTGCCGCCCCGCACCATCGCGACTTTGGTGAAGATGACATCGCCGACGGCGTACGTCGCGAGCGCCTCGCTCGCAGTTCGCAGGCTCTTGGTGACGTCGAGCCGGTTCGTGTCGGCGTCGTACCAACCGCTGACCTTCTGCCCGGCAGAAACGATCCGCTCGATCGGGACGTTCTCGACCGTGAGTTCCTCAGCGATGGTGACTGGGAACATGTTGCCGGCGTCGACCAGTGCCCGGCCGGCGACCACGCCCACTACCGAGCCGTTTACCTGCCTGAGCGCACGGCTCGGGAGCTGCTGAAGCAGCCCCGCTGATGCCGCCATGCGCAAGGTGTCAGAGATGAGTTGCTGGGTGGCGCGCTCGCCGTCCTTCGCGTCGAAGGCGAAGCGCAGAGGCGACTTGGACAGGTCCGAGGACCACTCGTGGCCGACGGGATAGGCGCGGCCCGCACCGCCGTAGACCTGCGTTCCGTCGGCCATGCGACGCGAGAACTCCCAGGTGAAGTCGCCGGTCGGCATCAGGTAGACCTCGGCGAGGTTTCCCGCTTCGCGGGCCACCTCGTCGACGTCGATCCAGGGCTCGGTCCGGCCAGCAGGGATCGTCACCACCACGACGGGACGCCGACGTGCGTTGCCGTTGAGCAGATCGGCAAGCGCGCCTGCGGAACGCTCGCCGTCGATGTGCTGGATGCTGGCCACGGGTCAAGCCTATGGAGACCAACCGACAGAACTGGCGGCTACCTCGATGCGCCATCGGCTGGGCCTGCCACTCGTCACTCGGGACGGGGGCTATTGCCGTGTCAAGGATCAGTGCCAGGGCGAGTCCGTCGAGACCGTGTGCGATGAGCTGATAGACGGCGAGCCCCGAAGGCAAAGGGTCGCGGTCACGTTGGGGCGCTCGACCACTCTCCGAGGAGCACCCGGCCTGTCGCTGTGGAGGACTCCGCCGACTCTCCCGCTGTGGACCCGAGACCATCCGAATCGACGGTTGTCGTTGATCGTCGTCGGCTCCGCGAATCCTCTCGCCCGACGCGCTGAATCGCCCTGTTCTGAGCCCCAAAGTCGTCGGCACACATGCTACGAAGGACGTAGATCGGTCCGCCCCTCCCGGGCGGGCCGAAGCGCATTTCTGGGGGTCCGTTGGTTGTCGACGGACGTTGTTGAGGCGGTGATCGGGATGCACGGTGGGGTCAAGTTCTACCGGGGTGCGGCGAAGGCTGCCCGCGCCTACGTCGAGGCCGATCACTCCCGCGCCGACGACTACTACCTCGCCGAGGGCAGCGGCCTCGCACAACGCATGGTCGCCACCCCCGATGGCGTGACCCGCTTGTCGGACATGGATGGTGAGGCGTTCGAGTCCTGGGTCGCCGGGATCGACCTGGAAACCGGCAAGCCGAAGGGCCGACTCCGGCAGGACGCGAACGCCCTGCGGTACGTCGAGGTCACCGTCAACGGACCGAAGACGTGGTCGCTGGCCGCCGCGCTGCACCCCGAGGTCTCGGCGGCATTGGATGCCGCGCAGGACCGCGCGGCCGAGCAGATCGTGGCGTTCGTCGCCCAGCACGCAACGACGCGGGTGGGTCCGCGTGGCCGTCAGGTGCAGGTGCCGGTCGAGCAGATCGAGGCAGCCGTCATCCGCCATTACACGTCAAGGGCCGGGGACCCCCATCGGCATCTGCATCTTCAGATCAACGCCCGTGTATGGGCCGAGGGGAAGTGGCGTGGCCTGCACTCAGTCGGGATGGTGGACATGATCGAGGCGATCAACGGCATCGGCCACGCCGCCGTCGCCACCGACCCCGAGTTCCGGCGTGTGCTCGCCGCCCACGGCCTCGCCTTGGACGCTGCGACGGGCGAGGTCGCCGAGCTCGCGCCGTACGTCGGGGCGTTCAGCGCCCGGACTGGTCAGATTCACCGGAACATCGACCGTTACGAGGCCGAGTGGCGACGCGACCACCCCGGCGCCGAGCCCGGACCGAAACTCCGCGAGACATGGGATCGGCGGGCGTGGGCTGATGCCCGCCCCGACAAGAGCGTTCCGGCGAGTGGCGGAGAGTTGGTGGCCCGGTGGAACACCGAGCTGCGGGACCTCGGCTACCGCGACCCCGCCCGCCCTGTGTCAGTGGAGTTTGTGCGGGCGGGGCAGATCAACCGCGACGCCGCTGCTGATTGGGTAATCTCCCAGCTTGGAGCGAAGCGGTCGGGGTGGAACGCAGCCGACATCCGGGGCAAGGTCGAGGTACTGCTCGCCGAATCAAACGTGGTCGCCGAGTCCGCGGTGCGGATCGAACTGGCCGAGGACATCACCGCCCGCGCCGTCCAACGGTGCCTCTCGCTGCTCGCCACAGACGATGTGCCCGAGCACGTCCGGGCGCTCACGTCGACTCACGTGGTGAAGGTCGAGGACGAGATCGTCCACCGTCTCGCGGCCCGCGGCGAGCAGCCCGCCAAGCGGATCAGCGCGACCCAGCGCGGCATGGTGCGCATCGACAGGAGCCAGGCAGCCGTCGTCGGCCTGCTGGCCGGGAACGGCCGACTCGTGGTGGTCGAGGGCGCGGCTGGTGCGGGCAAGACGACGGCACTGCGGGCGACGCAGGAACTGCTGAGGATGCAGGGGCACCGGCTGATGGTGGTGACACCGACACTGAAGGCAGCCGAGGTCGCCGCCGCCGAAACCGGAGCAGACGGACACTCGGCCGCGTGGCTGGCGTTCCAGCACGGCTGGCGCTGGGACACCGACGGCCACTGGGCCAGGAAGCCCGACACCACCCCATCGGCGGAGGCACAACTCCGGCCAGGCGAGCTGCTGCTGGTCGACGAGGCGGGGATGCTCGATCAAGACACCGCCCGCGCCCTCCTGTCGATCGCCGAGGAAGCCGGTGCGCGGGTCGCGCTGGTTGGTGACCGGCACCAACTCCCCGCTGTGGGTCGAGGTGGTCTACTCGATCACGCGATGGCGTTCGCGCACCCGACTGCTGTGGTGACGTTGGAGAAAGTCCACCGCTTCGCCGACCCCGACTACGCCGCCCTCAGCCTGAAGATGCGCAAGGGCGACGACCCTGCTGCCGTCTTCGACGCCCTGCACCGGCGCGGGCAGATCGTCGCCCACACTAGCGAACTCGAACGAGAAGCCGCCCTCGCCCAAGCTGGAGCTGGCGGCGACCTCGTGGTCGCCGACACCCGTGAACAGGTCGCCAGCCTCAACGCCGCGATCCGCGACCAACGCCGAGGCGAGGGCGAGGCTGGTGCATTGGTGACGGCTCGGGGTGAGCAGGTCGGCCTCGGGGATCGTGTGGCTACTCGTCGCAACGATGCCGACCTTGGTGTCGCGAACCGGCAGACCTGGACCGTCACCGCAATCGGCGACGACGGCAGCCTCACCCTGCGGAGCAAGGGCCGCGACCGAGCTATCCCGGCCGAGTACGCGACCCGGTTCATCGAGCTCGCGTACGCCACCACCATCCACGGAGCACAAGGCGAGACCGTCGACCGTGCTCACGTCGCCATCAGCGAGACGACTGGCGCAACGGCGGCGTACGTCGCCATGACTCGGGGCCGCCACGACAACACCGCCCACCTCGTTGCCGAGAACATCCAGGACGCCCGGAAGCAGTGGGTCGAGGTGCTCAGCCGCGACCGGGCCGACCTCGGCCCCGCCCACGCCAAGCAGCAGGCACTCGATGCCGTCGACCGGTACGGCACCAGGAAGCGCCGCCGGCCTGCTCAACCCCTCCCGGAGAGCCGTCGCCAGACGTTGTATGGCGAGTTCGGGTCGCGTGGCGGGATCGGCTTTTGAGGCCGGGGCTTGCGTTTGTGGATCGGCTTCCACTCGATGCCGACCTCTTTGGTGATCCACGCGCTGAAGTCGCCGGGGTCGCGTGGCGAGGCGTCCTGGGAGGCGGTGGCCGCGTCGATGACCGGCTGCCACGCCGCCCGGATCACGTCGGGGATGTTCAGGCGGTCCCACACCTGCATGAGCAGGATGCCGTCAACGGACTCGACCATCAGGCTCTCCATGTTGCGGGTGATGACCCACTCGTAGTAGTCGATGCGTTCGGCCTCAACCGAGAGGTCCCAGACCTTGGTGCGCTGGGACTTGACCAGGATGCCTGCGACTTGGACCTTGCCGAAGCAGTCGGGCATTGGCACCGACCACAGCTTCTCGGGCACGACGTAGGTGCCGATCTCGGGGTCCTCGTGGTCCGTGAACGCGATGAACGGCTTGATCGCCAACTCGAAGTCGATCACGTCCAGGAGACGCTCGATGACCTCCAGGGTGGGGGACTTCTTTCGTGACTCGTACTCCGAGATCGACGACTGCTGCGTGTCTGCCCAGCGCGCGAGCTGCTGCTGCGAGGCGCCAAAGGCTCGGCGGGCCTGCTCGATCACTGTCTTCTGTCTCGCCGCCACGACCCTAGATTATCGCTGATCATCGATAGGGAGAGAGGAACACCTAGTAGGTGAGGTTGAGAACCGCTTGGCCTCATCGACGAGCAAGGAGTACGACCATGACCGCACAGCCAAACCCCGACGACGGAGTCCGCACGACCTTCGGCGACGAGATGCTCAGCCTCCAGGAGGCGGCGAAGTTCCTCCGCGTCCCCGACGGCACCCTGCGCTACTGGCGCCACCTCGGCTCCGGGCCGCGCAGCTTCAAGGTCGGCCGCCATGTCCGCTACTGGCGCACCGACCTCATTCTCTGGCTCACCGACCAGACCAACCATCCACAGGACGCGCACTGATGTCCGTGCAATGTCGGTGGTCGGGGGCAAGATGGAGCCAAAGCCCGAAAGGAGACGCCGATGGCAGGCAACATCGCCAAGCGACCTGACGGGAAGTGGCGCGCCCGCTATCGCGACGAGTCTGGCACGGAGCACGCCCGTCACTTCGACCGCAAGGTCGACGCCCAGTTCTGGCTGGACGAGCAGACCTCGCGGCTGCTCACGGGCACGCACGTTGCGCCCAAGCACGCCAAGATCACGGTGGGGCAGTGGTGCGAGACCTGGCTTGACGGCTACCGACGCAACCGCGACTCCACCGTGCGGCAGGCCGAGACCCACATCAAGCGGATCAAGGCCGCCTTCGGCACGATGCCGCTCGGGTCGGTGCGCCCGTCCCATGTGCGGACCTGGACAGCGCAGCTCGCAGCCGAGGGGTTGGAGGACTCCTACGTCTACGCCCTCCACTCCCGGCTCGCGCAGGTGTTCTCTGACGCCGTCCACGACGGGCTGGTGGCCAAGTCACCGTGCTCGCGTCGGACGTCACCGGCGGCAGGCAAGCAACGGCCCTACGTCGGCACCACCGAGCAGATGTGGGCGTTGCACGATGCCATGCCCGAGCGCCTGCGTGCAGCCGTGTTGCTCGGGGCGTTCGCGGGGTTGCGTGACGCCGAGGTCTGCGGGCTGAGGGTCAGTGACGTCGACTTCATGCGCGGCGTCATCAACCCGGCCGTGCAATACTCGGCGCAACCACTGAAGACCGACGCATCACGAGCGGCGCTGCCGATCCCGCAGAGCCTCGCGCTGGCGTTGTCGGCCCACGTCGCGCAGTGGTCGGCCGAGGGGTTCGTGCTCGTCAATGAGTGGGGCGACCAACTCGCTCCGTGGACGCTGCAACGAGCGATCCGTACGGCACGCGAGAAGGTGCCGGGGTTGCCGCCAGACTTCAGGTTCCACGATCTGCGGCACTACCTCGCCAGCATGCTCGTCGCCAGCGGCGCGGACGTGAAGGTCGTGCAGGCCCGGCTGCGGCATGCCTCGGCGAAGACCACGCTCGACACCTACGCCCACCTGTGGCCCGACTCCGACGAGTCGACCCGCACCGCCATCAACGCCGTGATGCAGGCGCGGGCCGAGGAACAAGCGGCGGCTGACTCACAGTGACGCGAGGCGCTCCGGCAGCAGCGTGAGTGCGCTGACGTGGCGCGGCCGGACGAACGCGAAGTCGCGCCGGTTCAGAGTGGCCACCTCACTGATCCCGAGACGCTCAGCCACCGCAATCACTGAGGCATCCGTCGTGTCGAGCCCGGAGTCGGCGTACTGCTCGACGAGTTCGGCCATGCGGTCGATGTCTACGGGCTCGATGTCGACCAACTCGAACTCTCCCTCCGAGATCGCGCGGAGAAACCTCGCCTCCCCACGAGGTCCAAGATCGCGACCCAGAAGATGACCGACCTCGGACAAGACCGTCGTCGGCAGCATCAGGCGTCGCTGCGCCAGGTGCAGGCCAGTGAACAGTTCCACACAGGCGTGGTGGTCAATCTCCGAGGTGACAGCGGCCGCGACGATGGGACCGGTGTCGACAACAAGCACAGATCAGCCCCGGCCGAGTTCCTCGGCCAGGATCTCGTCGACGCGGCGTGCGTCCTCGGTGCTTGCATGCCGGGAGGGACCCATCGCCATCCACGACAGCGGCTTGTGAGCGTGGGTTCGGTGCGCTCGCGTGCGGCGACGCAACTCGTCGGCAGCAGACGCCACCTGGTCGTCAGGAAGCTCATCGACGAGGTGGTGCAGGTCGCTGCGGTCAACGCTCATATGTCCAAGTGTAGAAGACGGCACCGACTGCCGGACGGAGCCGGTTGTCGCGTGCCGTCGTTGGTCCGCAACGGTCGTCTTGCGGACTTGTTGCGGACTAGAGCGAAGCAAACCGGCCCCTGATTCTGCGTTTCCGCAGGTCAGGGGCCGGTTTGTCAGGTCGTGTGGCCTAGATGTCGTAGTAGAGCTCGAACTCGTGGGGGTGGGGGCGCTGCTGGATCGGGAGGATCTCGGCGTTGCGCTTGTAGTCGACCCAGGTCTCGATCAGGTCGGAGGTGAAGACGTCGCCGGCGGTGAGGAAGTCGTGGTCGGCCTCCAGCGCCTGGAGCACGGCCTCGAGCGAGGTGGGGACCTGGTTGATCTCGGCCTTCTCGTCCGGCGGCAGCTCGTAGATGTCCTTGTCGATCGGCGCGGGCGGCTCGATCTTGTTCTGGATGCCGTCGATGCCGGCGAGCAGGAGGGCGGAGAAGGCGAGGTAGGGGTTCGAGGACGGGTCGGGGAACCGGGTCTCGATCCGCTTGGCCTTCGGGTTGGTGCCGGTGATCGGGATGCGGACCGCGGCAGAGCGGTTGCGCGAGGAGTAGACCAGCGAGATCGGGGCCTCGAAGCCGGGCACCAGGCGGTGGTAGGAGTTCACCGTCGGGTTGGTGAAGGCCAGCACTGCGGGGGCGTGCTTGAGGATGCCGCCGATGTACCAGCGTGCCATGTCGGAGAGGCCGCCGTAGCCCGCCTCGTCGTAGAACAGCGGGGAGCCACCGCTCCAGATCGACTGGTGGACGTGCATACCGGAGCCGTTGTCGCCGAAGAGCGGCTTCGGCATGAAGGTGACGGTCTTGCCGGCCTCCCAGGCGGTGTTGCGGATGATGTACTTGAACTTCATGACATCGTCCGCCGCCTTGAGCAGCGTGTCGAACTTGTAGTTGATCTCGGCCTGGCCAGCGGTGCCGACCTCGTGGTGGGCGCGCTCGACGAGCAGGCCGGAGGCCTCGAGGTTCTTGACCATCAGGTCACGCAGGTCGGTGAAGTGGTCGGTGGGCGAGACCGGGAAGTAGCCGCCCTTGTAGCGAACCTTGTAGCCGCGGTTGCCCTTGTCGAGCGCGTCGCCGGTGTTCCACGCGGCGGCCTCGGAGTCGATCCGGTAGTAGCCGGTGTTCTGCGAGGTCGAGAACGAGACGTTGTCGAAGATGAAGAACTCCGCCTCGGGGGCGAAGAAGGCGGTGTCGCCGATGCCGGTCGTGCCGAGGTAGGCCAGCGCCTTGCGCGCAATATTGCGCGGGTCACGAGAGTAGGCCTCGCCAGTGATCGGGTCGTGTACGAAGTACATCAGGCACAGCGTCTTGGCCTCACGGAACGGGTCGATGTACGCCGTCGTCACGTCCGGGTAGAGGGCCATGTCGGACTCGTTGATCGCCTGGAAGCCGCGGATCGACGAACCGTCGAAGGCCATCGGGTCGAGGTTGAACGAAGAGACCGGCACCGTGAAGTGCTGCATGATGCCGGGCAGGTCGACGAAGCGGATGTCGACGAACTCGACGCCCTCGTCCTTGATGAACTTCAGCAGGTCATCGTCGTTGCTGAACATGCGTCCTCCTTGGCTGCGCTTCGGTGTCCCTGCAGCCCGCGAAGTGAATGGGTGAGCCGCTGGCGGCGTTGCTGGCGGTTCGTCCTCTGCAACGTAGGGACAGGCAGTTGCGCAGCCATGTCGGCATTGTTTCCGACGTGTAACAGGTTGACCGACCCGGGTCGAGGGTACGACGCGGTGGCACCGACGGGAGCCGCCGCCCGGCCGCCGCCTAGGCTTGGCGGCCGTGACCACCGGCCCGCTGCCCTTCCCGACCGCGTCCTGGCCCCGCCGGATGCTCGCCCTGCTGGTCGACTGGCTGGCCGCCTCGCTGGTGGTGGCGGCCTTCCGCGGCCCGGCGGCGCTGCCGCTGATCGGCGGCTTCCTGACCGACACCCCGGACGCCGAGGCGGCGTGGTGGGTGCTCGGCGTCTACCTGGTGGAGTCCTCGGTGCTGACCGCGACCATGGGCGCCTCCTTCGGCAAGCTGCTCACCCGGCTGCGCACGGTCCGGGCCGACGGCGACCCCCGGCCGCTGGACCTGCTCCGGTCGATCGCTCGGCAGATACTGGTGTCAGTAGTGGTACCCCCTCTAGTCTTCAAGCCGGACGGTCGGGGGGTCCACGATCTCGCGGCCGGGACCGCAACGGTGACGCTGCAGACCTACCAGGGGATGCGGCAGCCGACTCGACCATAAGGGGACAGGACCGTCATGAACTTCCGACCGCGCCGTACCATCGCGGCCGCTGTGGCCTCGCTCGCGCTGCTGGGTCTGGCCGGCTGTGGCGGCAGCGACGACGAGAGCTCGACCTCGGCGACGAGCGAGACCGCCAGTGACACCGCGACCGAGACGGCCACCGCCACACCCAGCGAGACCGCTACCGAGAGCGATGCGGCCGACACCAGTGGCGACTCCGGTGGTCTCGTCGACAAGCTGCGGAAGGTCCTCGAGGAGGGCAAGTCCGCTCATGTGGTGATGGAGCTGGGCGACCAGGGCAGCGCCGAGGGCGACATCGTTTTCGGCGACTCCCCGGCGATGAGCCTGAAGATGTCCGTGGGCGGCCAGGAGGCCGAGCTCCGTCTCATCGACGGCACCATGTACATGAAGCAGGCGGCGCTCGGCGACAAGTGGCTCAAGGTCTCTTCTGACGACCTGGGCATGACTGCCGGCATCGACCCGGCCGAGGCTCTGGAGAACCTCCAGGAATATGCCGGAGAGGCCACCGAGGTCGACGACGGTCACTACCAGTTCGAGCAGAGCGGGGTGACCAGCGACCTCTACTTCGACGACGACGGCTTCATCTCGAAGATGAGCGTGACCGGCACCGGTGCCGGCGACATCACGATGACCTACTCCGACTGGGGTGAGGACGTCGACATCGAGGCCCCCGACGCTGGCGACGTGATGGAGATGCCGACCTCCTGAGCCGTCCTCCGGCGTACGACGAGACGAGCCCCCGGCGGCAACGGCGGGGGCTCGTGTCATGACCGAGGGAGGTCAGCGACCGCGCAGGTTGCCGCGCATCCCCTTCATCGAGGTCGGCATCGGACCCTTGGGCAGCGGTATCTTGCCGCGCTGCGCGTCCAGCGCCTTGACCCGGTTGAGGATGTCGGTGATCTCGGCCGGCTTCACCTTCCGGTCCAGCTTCATGACGGTGCGGACCAGCTTCGGCAGCGGCACCTGGCCCTCGCCGGCGCCCACCACGACCTCCTGGACCGGCACCTCGTAGAGCACCCGCTCGTGCTTCTTGCGCTGGTCGGTGAGCAGCGGCCGCAGCCGGTTGGCGTTGCCCTCGCCGACCAGGACGATGCCTGGCGGGCCGACCACCCGGTGGACGACGTCCTGCTGCTTGGTGAAGGCGATCGCCGGCTCGGTGGTCCAGCCGCGGCGCAGCATGGTCAGCGCCGCCGCGGCGGCGCCGGGCTGCCCCTCCATCCGCGCGTACGCCGCTCGCTGGGCGCGACGCCCGAACACGATCATCACCGCCAGCGCGCCGAGCAGCAGCGCGCCGACGACCGAGATGATCCAGCCGAAGATCCCGCCGCCGGGCAGCAGCCAGAAGATGGCGAAGCCGACGACCGCCGCCACCACGAAGGTGCCGAGCAGCAGCAGCCCGATCCTGGGATCGGACTGCCTGGTCAGTCGGTAGGTCTCGAGGTATTGCTGACGGCGGCTCATCGAGCTGGGGTCGAGCTGGGACATCACAGGCTTTCTACTGAGCGACGTTCGATGGCCTGACGGTACAGCCGGCCGGCCCGGTAGGACGAACGCACGAGCGGTCCGGACAGCACGCCGGCGAAGCCGATCTCCTCGGCCTCGGTGGCGAGCTCGACGAACTCCTGCGGCTTGACCCACCGCTCGATGGGGTGGTGCCGCACGCTCGGGCGGAGGTACTGGGTGATGGTGACCAGGTCGCAGCCGGCCTCGTGCAGGTCGCGCAGCGCCTCGGAGACCTCCTCGCGGGTCTCGCCCATGCCGAGGATCAGGTTGGACTTGGTGACCAGGCCGAAGGCTCGCGCCTGGGTGAGCACGTCCAGGGAGCGGTCGTAGCGGAAGCCGGGGCGGATCCGCTTGAAGATCCGCGGCACCGTCTCCAGATTGTGGGCCAGCACCTCGGGGCGGGACTCGAAGACCTCCTGGAGGAGTTCGGGCTTGCCGTTGAAGTCGGGGATGAGGTTCTCCACCCCAGTGCTGGGGTTGAGCTCGTGGATCGCCCGGACGGTCTCGGCGTAGAGCCAGGCCCCGCCGTCGGGCAGGTCGTCACGGGCGACGCCGGTGATGGTGGCATAGCGCAGCCCCATCGTCTGCACGCTCTCGGCGACCCGTCGGGGCTCGTCGCGGTCCAGCGCGGTCGGCTTGCCGGTGTCGATCTGGCAGAAGTCGCAGCGCCGGGTGCACTGGTCGCCGCCGATGAGGAAGGTCGCCTCCCGGTCCTCCCAGCACTCGTAGATGTTGGGACAGCCGGCCTCCTGGCACACCGTGTGCAGCCCCTCGGACTTCACCAGCTGACGCAGCTCGGTGTACTCAGGACCCATCTTCGCCCGGGTCTTGATCCACTCCGGCTTGCGCTCGATCGGGGTCTCGGCGTTGCGGACCTCCAGACGGAGGAGCTTGCGTCCTTCGGGGGCGATGGTCACCGCTCTAGGGTACGCCGTCGGGCCAGCGCGACGGGCGCCGGGACCGGCGTCACAGGGAGGGTGTGAGCAGCGTGACCCGGGGCCCGTGGGCGGGCTCCGGCTTCGGGTCGTAGTCGGGGGTGGCGTCGTACGGGCCCCAGGCCAGGAGCTCGGTCAGCTGCCGCCTCAGCGCCGGCAGCGCCTCGGCCACGGTGAGGTCGCGGCCGAGTTCGGCGCTCAGCGTGGTCACCCCGGCGTCGGAGATGCCGCAGGGGACGAACCGGTCGTACCAGCCCAGGTCGACATCGCAGTTGAGGGCGATGCCGTGCATCGTGACGCCCTTGCTGACGCGCAGCCCGATCGCGCCGATCTTGCGCTCCGGGCCGCGGGAGTCCTCCCGCAGCCAGGCGCCGCTGCGGCCGGGCACCCGCGCCGACGCGACGCCGAGGTCGGCACAGACGCGGATCATCGCCTCCTCCAGCCGGCGCACGAAGTCGACCACCTTGACGTGCCGCGGCAGCCGGACGATCGGGTAGGCGACCAGCTGTCCGGGGCCGTGGAAGGTGATCTTGCCGCCCCGGTCGACGTCGACGACCGGCGCGCCGCCGGTGTCCACAGGGCGCTCGTGGGGGTCGGTGCGCTTGCCGGCGGTGAAGACCGGCGGATGCTCCAGCAGCAGGACGGTGTCAGGCCTGGTTCCCGCCACCACCTCGGCGTGGACCTCGCGCTGCAGGTCCCAGGCGGCGAGATAGTCGATGCTGCCGATCTCCTCGAACTGCGTCACGCAGCGAGCCTACTCCCGAGCCAGCGCAGCTCCCCGGGCAGGACGCGGCGCCAGTAGTCGCGGTCGTGGCCGCCGGGGGAGAAGCGGCCGGCGGGCGCGGTGGCGAAGCCGGCGCGATAGGTCCGTACGGCGGCGGCGAACGGGTCGTCCGCGCCGCAGTCGATCCGTATCGGGATGCCGGCCAGGTCGTGCTGCCGGCCCAGCACCGAGTAGCGAGCGTACTCGGCGGCGTCGTCGAAGCCCGACGCCGAGGCATCGGCGCCGTCGACCCACAGTGCGGGGCTGACCGCCGCCACCGCCGCCACCCGGCCTGGGCCGAGCAGGCCGGCCAGTCGGAGCGCGCCGTACCCGCCCATCGACCAGCCCAGCAGGCCGATCCGATCGGTGCGCAGGCCCAGGTCGGCCAGCCGCGGCAGCAACTCGTCGGTGACCATCGCGCCGGCGTCCTCGCCGCGGTGCGGATGCCAGTAGGAGGTGCCGCCGTCCGGGGCGGCGATGGCGAACCGATGGCGCTCGGGGATCAGCCGGCCGGCGCCGAGCGAGCGGGTGATGGTGTGGTCCTGGCCCAGGCCGTGCAGCGCGATCACGGCGGTGAAGACGCCGTCGCCGGGTGGCCGGATCAGCGACCAGGCGACCTTCCGGCCGCGGGCGGTGGAGGTGAGGCGATGGATCGTGTAGTCGCTGCTCGCCGCCTGGCCGATGCCGCAGCCGACCAGTGCGGCGAGCGGCGCGAGAAGGAGGGTACGGCGGGGGAGCACCCCTTGATTCTGGACCCTGTGGATAACTTCGGCGGCGATCGGGCGATCCGGGATATGCCTGTGCCATGCGCAACTCCGGTCTGCTCTCCCGGCTCCTCGCCGCGATCCTGGTCGCGGCCGCACTGACGGCCGCCCTTGTGGTGCTGGTCTGGCCGGCTGCTCGCCCGGGTGCCGAGCCGCCGGTCCGTGCGGATCCGAGCTCGGCCTCGCCCTCGGCCTCGCCCCCGGGGCCGCGCTCGGAGTCGACCGCCGCACAGGTGCTGCGCGCCTGGGACGAGCGGCGGGCGGCGGCCTGGGCCGCCGGCGACGCCGAGGCGCTTGCGGGGCTCTACGCCGAGGGCGCGCCGGCCGCCGAGGCCGACCTGGCGATGCTGGCCGCATGGACCGCTCGCGGCCTGGTCGTGGAGGGGCTGACCACCCAACTGCTGGGCGTCGACGTCATCGAGGAAGAGCCCGACCGGCTGCTGCTGAGGGTGCGCGACCGGGTCGCGGCGGCGCGAGCCACCGGCGCGGGGGTCAGCGAGCCGCTGCCGGCCGGGCCGATCGCGGACCGCGATGTCGAGCTCCGCCGGGTCGGCGAGGAGTGGCTGGTCGCCTCGGTGCGGGCGATCCCGGCGCCGGTCAGCTGAGCGTGTGCCAGCGGGCGTCCAAGCCGGCGGTGAGCACAGCGGCGACATCCTCGTCTCGGAAGGCATAGCCGTCGCCGAGCAGCGCCTCGGGCACGGCGTCGACCGACCCGAGCAGCTCGGGGGAGAGCCGGCCGGCGGCCAGCCGGAGCAGGGGCGCCGGCGCGGGCAGCAGCGCCTTGCGATGCAGCAGCCTCGCGAGGGTCGCGGTGAACTCCGCATTGGTCGGCGTCTGTGGACAGGTCAGGTTGACCGGGCCCTCCAGGTCGCCCTCCAGCACGTGGACCACGCCGCCGACCCAGTCGCGCAGCGAGACCATCGGCATGTGCTGCCGGCCGTCGCCGAGCCGGGCGCCCAGGCCGGCCCGGAACAGCGGCACCAGCATCTTCAGCGGGGCGCTGCGCAGGTCCATCACCGGGCTCGTGCGCAGGAACGCCACCCGGGCGCCGGCCCTTACCGCGGCCGTGGCGGCCTCCTGCCAGGCCCGGCAGACCTGGGTCATCAGGGTGTGGCCGCGGCTGTCGGCGGCCTCGCCGACCGGCTGTGCGCCGTGGTCGCCGTACCAGCCGACGGCGTTGCCGGCGAGCAGCGCCGGCCTGCTGTCAGCGGCGGCCACCGCCTCGGCGAGGACGGTGGTGGTCGAGACGCGGCTCTCCAGCAGGGCGTCGGACCAGGCCCTCGAGTGCGGGTTGCCCAGGGTGGGGCTGCCGGCCAGGTTGACCACGACGTCGGCCTGCTCGACGACGCCGGCATCCAGGGTGCCGGTCGCGGGGTCCCAGCTGCTCTCGTCAGGGCCGGTCGGCTCTCGTCGTACCAGCGTCGTGACGTGGTGGCCGCGCTCGGCCAGCGCCGCATGGAGCCGGCTCCCGAGGAAGCCGGAGGACCCGGAGAGCAGCACCCGCACCATCACTCGACCCTACCCCCGGCGCGAGTCGGCAGAAGTGCTGGTCCACAGGGCCTCGAGTCGGCAGAAGTGTGAGGTCACAGGGCCTCGAGTCGGCAGAAGTGTGAGGTCACAGGGCCTCGAGTCGGCAGAAGTGTGAGGGGACCTCGCCAGCACTTGTGCCGACTCGGGGTTGCTCAGACCTGCACTTCTGCCGACTCGGCGTTGCTCAGACCTGCACTTCTGCCGACTCGGCGTTGTCTGGGCCAGCACTTCTGCCGACTCGGCTCAGATGTCGAAGGCGCCGGACTCGAGTCGCTTCTTGAGGTCTTGGAGGAATCGGCCGGCGTCGGCGCCGTCGACGAGGCGGTGGTCGTAGGTGAGCGCGAGGTTGACCATGTAGCGGATCGCGATGGTCTCGCCGAGCTCGTCGTCGTCGATGACGACGGGGCGCTTGACGACTGCGCCGGGGCCGAGGATGGCGACTTGGGGCTGGTTGATGATGGGGGTGTCGAAGAGTGCTCCGAAGGAGCCGAGGTTGGTGATGGTGAAGGTGCCGCCGGAGAGCTCGTCGGGGGTGATCTTGTTGGAGCGGGTGCGGGCGGCGATGTCGGCGATCTTCTTGGCCAGGCCGCTGATCGAGAGGTCGCCGGCCTCCTTGACGACCGGGGTGAGCAGGCCCTTCTCGGTGTCGACGGCGAAGGCGATGTTCTCGCGGTCGTAGTAGGTGACGGTGCCGGCCTCGGTGTCGATGGTGGCGTTGAGCTTGGGATGGGTCTTGAGGGCGTCGATCGCGGCTTTGGCGAAGAACGGCAGGTAGGTCAGCTTGACGCCCTCACGGGCGAGGAAGTCAGCCTTGAGGCTCTCGCGCTGCCGGGCGATGTTGGTGACGTCGACCTCGATGACCTGGGTCAGCTGGGCGGAGGTCTGCAGCGAGGCGACCATGCGCTCGGCGATGACCTTGCGCAGCCGGGAGAGCGGCTCGGTGGTGCCGCGCAGTGGCGACGGCGCCGCAGACGCCGCTGCCGGGGCGGCCGGGGCGCCTCCTGGGGTAGCTGTTGCAGGGGTCTTGGCGGCCTCGGCGGCGGCGAGCACGTCCTCCTTGCGGATCCGGCCACCGACACCGGTGCCGGTGACGGTCGCGAGGTCGACGCTGTGCTGGGCGGCGAGCTTGCGGACCAACGGGGTGACATAGCCATGGCCGTCACCCGCAGCAGCCGGTGCAGGCGACTCAGCGGCAGACGTCTCGGCGGCGGGAGCAGCGGGGACGGGAATCGGTGTCGACGGGGCTGCCGGAGCGGGCTCGGCAGGCGCGGGAGCCGGCTCGACGGAGACTACCGGTGCTGGGGCCGCCGGCTCGGGCTCGGCGGGTGCCGGTGCGGCGGGCTGGGCAGGAGCGGCGGGCGCAGGAGGCTCAGCGGGCTCGGCAGGGGTCGGCGCTGCGGAGGCGTCACCCACCACGGCCATCTCGGCACCCACCTCGACGGTCTCGTCCTCGGCCACCTTGATGGCCAGCAGGGTGCCGGCGACGGGCGAGGGGATCTCGGTGTCGACCTTGTCGGTGGAGACCTCGAGCAGCGGCTCGTCGACGGCAACGGTGTCGCCGACCTGCTTGAGCCAGCGGGTGACCGTGCCCTCGGTCACCGACTCGCCCAGCGCAGGCAGGGTGACGGAGGTGCCGGCCGCAGCGGCAGCCGGAGCCGCCGCAGCGGCGGGGGCCGGCTCGGGCTCGGCGACGGGAGCGGGGGCGTTGTCCACGGCGGTGGGCTCGGGCGCGGCGGGCTGCTCGGCGGCGGGAGCCGCGGGCTCCTCGGCCGCCGGGGCAGCGGGCGCCGGGGCAGCGGCCGCCGGGGCGGCGGGGCCGGCCTCGTCGGCGGCACCGACCACGGCGAGGACCGCGCCGACCTCGACGGTGTCGTCCTCGTTAGCACGGATCTCGAGCAGGGTGCCGGCGACGGGCGAGGGGATCTCGGTGTCGACCTTGTCGGTGGAGACCTCGAGCAGCGGCTCGTCGACGGCGACGGTGTCGCCGACCTGCTTGAGCCAGCGGGTGACCGTGCCCTCGGTGACGGACTCGCCGAGTGCCGGAAGAGTTACTTCGGTGGTCATGGAGTTCCTTCGCTCGCCTGTGATGTTGTTCCGCTGATAAGCGCCGCCACACATCTTTGCACCCTCAGACCACCCCCGTCTTTCCGGGTCTGTGTGTCCGAGTCCGGCCACATCGCGCCCTCCGGCCGGGCACACTTGTCCCATGTCGTTCCTCGACCGCTTCCGCCGCGGCTCCTCGCCCCGTACCAGGGGTCCCGCTCGTGACGGCTTCCGCACCGGCTCGACGCGGGTGCGTGCCGCCGACACGACCGACGTGACCCATCTGACCGAGTGGCTGACCCAGCGCAAGGGCGTGGAGGGGTTCGTCGAGCCGCGCACCGCGGTCAGCGACGTGACCCTGCTGCTGGTCGCCCACGACGGGGAGTGGACCCGACGCCGGGTGCCGAGCGTGCAGTGGGCGCACCGTTTCTGCAACGACCACCAGGTGCCCTCCTATGACGCCGCCGTGGTCGGCGTACCCCAGCGGATGCGCGACTACAACCGCCGCAAGAAGTCAGGCGAGTGACCGCAGGTAGTCGACCAGCGTCGCCACGGCGACACCGGTCGCGCCGGGCGTGAGGTGACCCACCGCGCCCCCCGAGTTGTACGCCGGCCCGGCGATGTCCAGGTGTCCCCAGGGCAGTCCGCCGGTGAACTCGCGCAGGAACGCGGCCGCGTAGAGGCCGCCGCCCCACCGGATGCCGTCGTACTGCGCCAGGTCGGCGACCTTCGAGGACGTGATCCGCTCGACCATCACCGGCGGGATCGGCATCGGCCACGACTCCTCGCCGGCCGCCTCGGCCGCCGCCAGCAGCCCATCGACCACCTCGGGCGTGCCGAGCACGCCGGTGACCCGGTCGCCGAGCGCGGTGATCATGTGGCCGGTCAGGGTGGCGACGTCGACGACGACATCGGGCTGGACCTCGGTCGCCCGCACCAGCGCGTCGGCCATCACCAGCCTGCCCTCGGCGTCGGTGTTGCTGATCTCCACCGTGGTGCCGCCGTACGTGGTCGCGACGTCGCCCGGCCGCATCGCGGACCCGGAGACCATGTTCTCGGCGATCGGCACGAAGACCGAGAGGCGCACCGGCAGCGCCAGCGTGGAGGCCGCCAGCGCGACCTGTAGAACGGTGGCGGCGCCGGCCATGTCCTGCTTCATCGCGCGCATCGAGCCGCCCGGCTTGAGCCACAGCCCGCCGGAGTCGAAGGTGATGCCCTTGCCGACCAGGGCGACATGGCTGCTGGGACCGGCCGGGTCGTAGGTGAGCTCCACCAGCCGTGGCGGCGCGGCCGAGCCGAGGCCGACGGCGAGGATGCCGCCGCAGCCGAGCTCGGCCAGCGCCCCCTCGTCGTGGACGGTGATGCCGATCCGGGTGGCCGGCTTGCCGGCGTTGTGGGCCTTGACCGCTGCTGCGATGGCCTCGGCGAAGGCCGGTGGGGTGAGGTCCGCGGGCGGGGTGTTCACCCAGTCCCGGGTGGCGTTGACCGCCGCCGCGACGACCCTCGCCCGCTCGAAGGACTCGGCGATCTCGCGGCGGCGGGCACCCGGGCTGAGCACGATCACGTCGCCGGGCGCGGCCGACTCGGTCGACTGCTTGTAGGCGGTGAAGGCGTAGCCGCCCAGCATCAGCCCCTCGGTCACCGCGCGGACCAGCTCGGCGGTGTCGGCGGGGAGCGCGACCGCCACCGAGGTGGCGTTGGGGACGGCCCGAGCCGCCGCGCCGGCCGCCCGCCGTACCGCATCGGGACTGACCTCGCCGCCCAGCCCCACCAGCACCAGCAGCTGTGTGGCCAGCGCGTCGCCGGCGGGCAGCCGGGTGACCTCGCCCTGCCGGCCGGTCACGCCGAGGGTCGCGAGCAGCGGCCGGAGCCGGCGGCCGAGCGCCTCGGCGACGTCCTCGGCACCCGGCGCCAGCCGCGGCGAGCTGCCGTCCTGCAGCACGCCGACGACAACCGCCTCGGCGCGGGTCTTGGCCGGGCTGGCGGTACGAAGGGAGTAGGTGGCGGTCATGGTTGCGGAGCCTAGGTGACGGTAGGTTTCGGGCATGGCCGAACCTCAGGCAGACCTGTCCCAGTCGCCGCTCCACGACCGCCATGTCGCGCTGGGCGCCAAGTTCGCCGAGTTCGGTGGCTGGTCCATGCCGGTGGAGTACTCCGGGGTGCTCAAGGAGCATGCCGCCGTGCGCGAGTCGGTCGGCGTCTTCGACGTCAGCCACCTGGGCAAGGTGCTGATCACCGGCCCGGGCGCGAAGGAATTGGTCAACCAGACGCTCTCCAACGACCTCGACCGGATCCCGCCGGGCAAGGCGCAGTACACCCTCTGCCTCGACGACGCGACCGGCGGCATCGTCGACGACCTCATCGCCTACTACCTCGACGACCGGCACGTGCTGCTGGTGCCCAACGCCGCCAACACCGCGGAGGTGGTACGACGCCTGGCCGCGGTCGCGCCCGAGGGCGTCACCATCACCGACCACCACCACGACTACGCGGTCATCGCGGTGCAGGGCACCAGGTCCGACGAGACGCTGGCGAAGGTCGGCCTGCCGGTCGGCCACGACTACATGAGCTTCGTGCGGGCCGAGTTCGGCGCGCTCGACGTGGTCGTCTGCCGGACCGGCTACACCGGCGAGCGCGGCTACGAGCTGATCGCCAAGAACGACATCGCCGGCGAACTGTGGGACCAGATCCTGGCGGCGGGGGAGGAGTTCGGCATCCTGCCGTGCGGCCTCGGCGCCCGCGACACGCTACGCACCGAGATGGGCTATCCGCTGCACGGCCAGGACATCTCCCTCCAGGTCACCCCCAACCAGGCGCGACTGGGCTGGGCGGTCGGCTGGAAGAAGGCCGCTTTCTGGGGCCGGGACGCGGTCCTGGCCGAGAAGGAGACGGGTCCCCGGCTGATCCTGCGCGGCATCGTGGCCACCGGACGGGGCATCCCGCGGCCGCACCAGCAGGTCTTCCTCTCCGAGCACGTCCCCGTCGGCGAGGTCACCTCGGGCACCTTCAGCCCCACCCGGAAGAAGGGGATCGGGCTGGCGCTGGTCTCCACCGTCGTCGACCCCGATGCGGAGGTGGCCGTCGACGTGCGCGGTCGCCGCGAGATCTTCCAGGTCACCCCGCCGCCGTTCGTCGACCCGTCCGTGAGGGAGAGCTGATGTCACTGCCCGACCTGCCGCCCACCTTCCGCCAGCCGGCGCCCGCCGAGCGCCCCTGGTGCTGGCGGCTGCTCGACGCGGCCGGGTCCGAGGTCGCCGTGGCCGAGGAGTACGGCGACCAGCGGTTCGTCTCCCAGGGCGACGCCGAGTCGTGGCTCGGCGAGATCTGGCACGAGCTGGCCGACCTCGGCGTCACCGCGGTGATCCTGGTCGAGCACGACCGCGACGTCTACGGCCCGATGTCGCTCGAGGCATGAGACAGCTCCGCCAGGTCGACGTCTTCGCCGCGACCCCGCTGCTGGGCAACCCGGTCGCGGTCGTCCACGACGCCGACGGACTCGCCGACGACGAGATGGCCGCCTTCGCGCGCTGGACCAACCTCTCGGAGACCACCTTCCTGCTCGCACCCACCGAGCCGGAGGCCGACTACCGGCTGCGCATCTTCACCCCGGGCGGCGAGCTGCCGTTCGCGGGCCATCCGACGCTCGGGTCGGCGCACGCCTGGCTGGAGGCCGGCGGCGTGCCGCGCGGTGCCGGGGTGGTGCAGGAGTGCGGCGTCGGGCTGGTCCGGTTGCGTCGTACCGACCGGCTCGCCTTCGCGGCCCCGCCGCTGCTGCGCTCCGGACCGGTCGCGGCCGACCTGCTCGACGACATCGTCGCCGCGCTCGGCATCGACCGCGACGACGTGCTGGACGCCGCCTGGGCCGACAACGGACCGGGCTGGGTCGGCGTACGGCTGGCCAGCGCCGAGGAGGTGCTCGCCCTGCGCCCCGACTTCGCCGCCCTGCCCGCCGAGGTCGGCGTCGTCGGCCACCACCCGGCCGGCGCCGAGTGCGCGATCGAGGTGCGCGCCTTCTGCCGGCCGGCGATGGGCGTCACCGAGGACCCGGTCACCGGCTCTCTCAACGCCTCGCTGGCACAGTGGCTCACGACGAGCGGCGTCCTGCCGCCGTCGTACGTCGCGGCCCAGGGGCGTGCCCTGGGCCGGGCCGGCCGCATCCATGTCGACACCGACGCGGCGGGCGTGATCTGGGTGGGCGGGGACACGCTGACGACCATCACCGGCACCGTCGCGATCTGAACTAGGCTCACCCTGTGCGGCAATATCTCGACCTGGTGCAGCGCGTCCTCGACGAGGGCGTCGAGAAGGGTGACCGCACCGGCACCGGCACGCTGAGCGTGTTCGGGCACCAGATGCGGTTCCGGCTCGACGACGGCTTCCCGCTGCTGACGACCAAGCGCGTCCACACCCGGTCGGTCTTCGGCGAGCTGCTGTGGTTCCTGCGCGGCGACACCAACGTGCGCTGGCTGCAGGAGCGCGGCATCACCATCTGGGACGAGTGGGCCGACGAGAACGGCGACCTCGGTCCGGTCTACGGCGCGCAATGGCGGTCCTGGCCCGCCCCCGACGGGCAGCACCTCGACCAGCTCGCGACGGTGATCGACCAGCTCCGCCTCGACCCCGACAGTCGCCGCCACATCGTCTCGGCCTGGAACCCCGTCCAGATCCCCGAGATGGCGCTGGCGCCGTGCCACTCGCTCTTCCAGTTCTACGTCGCGGACGGCCGGCTCAGCTGCCAGCTCTACCAGCGCAGCGGCGACGTCTTCCTCGGTGTGCCGTTCAATATCGCGTCGTACGCCCTGCTCACCCACATGGTCGCCCAGGTCACCGGCCTCGGCGTCGGGGACTTCGTGCACGCCCTGGGCGACGCCCACCTCTACCTCAACCACCTCGACCAGGCGCGGCTGCAGCTGACTCGCGAGCCCCGGCCGCTGCCCCGGCTGGTGCTCAACCCGGAGGTGAAGGAGATCGACGCCTTCGAGCTCGAGGACATCGTGGTGGAGGGCTACGACCCCCAGCCGGGCATCAAGGCCCCCATTTCTGTCTGAGAGCGTGTTCGAGGTGCCAAGAAAGCGGGTCGTGCTGGTGGCGGCGGTGGCCGACAACGGCGTCATCGGCCACGGGCCCGACATCCCGTGGTCGATCCCGGGGGAGCAGGCGGAGTTCAAGGCGCTCACCCTGGGCCACACGCTGGTGATGGGTCGGACCACCTTCGAGGCCATCGGCCGGCCGCTGCCCGGCCGGACCACGATCGTGCTGACCCGCGATCCCTCCTGGTCCTACGACGGCGTGCTGACCGCGGCCTCCTTCGAGGACGCGCTGGCACTCGCGGCGGGGATGCCCGGCGACGTCATGGTCGCCGGTGGGGCCCAGGTCTACGCCGCCGCGCTGCCCCACGCCGACGAGCAGGTCCTCACCCGCGTCCACCTCTCGCCATCCGGCGACGTGACCTATCCGGCCTATGACGAGACCGATTGGATCGAGACCGCCCGCGAGCCCCACGAGGCCTACGACCGCGTCTTCCTGGAGCGTCGCTAACCCGGTTGCGGAGGCTGCCGGGGCCCGGCCAGGGTGGGGGCATGACGTCGTACATCGCCCACACCAGTGTCGACTGCCGCAACGCCTACGAGCTCTCCGAGTGGTGGAAGGGGCTGCTGGACTACACCGAGCTGCCCGACGACCCCAACGAGCCGGGGCACGAGTTGTGCCTGATCCTCGACCCCGAGACCGGGCACCGGGTGCTGTTCATCGAGGTCCCGGAGGAGAAGGCGGTCAAGAACCGGCTCCACTTCGACCTGCGCCCGCGTGAGCGCACTCGCGACGAGGAGGTCGAGGCCGTGGTCGCCCTCGGCGCCACCGTGGTCGCCGACCTGCGCGGCATCCACGGACCGGGCAGCGGCTGGGTCGTCATGGCCGACCCGGAGGGCAACGAGTTCTGCATCCTGCGCTCCGATGCGGAGCTCGCGGGCTCGTAGGGTGGGCGCCATGGAGCTGCGCATCTTCACCGAGCCCCAGCAGGGGGCGACCTACGACGACCTGCTGACCCTCGCGAAGGAGGCCGAAAGCCTCGGCTGCGGGGCGTTCTTCCGCTCCGACCACTACCTCAAGATGGGCGACGTCGACGGCCTGCCCGGGCCGACCGACGCCTGGACGACGCTGGCCGGGCTGGCCCGCGAGACCGAGACGATCCGGCTCGGCACGCTGGTCACCAGCGCCACCTTCCGACACCCCGGCGTGCTGGCGATCCAGGTCGCGCAGGTCGACCAGATGTCTCGGGGCCGGGTGGAGTTCGGACTCGGTGCGGGCTGGTTCGACGCCGAGCACGCGGCGTACGGCATCCCGTTCCCGGGGGTCAAGGAGCGCTTCGACCGGTTCGAGGAGCAGCTCGCCGTCATCACCGGGCTGTGGAGCACGCCGGCCGGGGAGACCTTCGACTTCGCCGGCGAGCACTACCGGCTCAGCGACAGCCCGGCGCTTCCCAAGCCCGCCCAGCCGCACGTCCCGGTCATCGTCGGCGGTGCCGGCAGGCGTCGTACCCCGGAGCTCGCGGTGAGGTACGCCGACGAGTTCAACGTCGCGTTCAGCAGCGTCGCCGACACCCAGGAGCGCTTCGACCGGGTCTACCGCGTCGCCGACGAGCGAGGCCGCGGCCGCGCCACGCTGACGATGTCGGCGGCCCAGGTGGTCTGCGTCGGCGCCGACGAGGCCGAGGTCGAGGCCCGCGCCCGGGCGATCGGCCGCGAGCCTGCCGAGCTGCGGGAGAACGGCGCCGCCGGCACCCCCGAGGAGGCGGTCGAGCGGCTGCGCTCCTTCGCCGAGATCGGCGCCGAGAGGATCTACCTGCAGGTGCTGGACCTGGCCGACCTCGACCACCTGCGCCTGGTCGCGGCGGAGGTCATGCCGCACGTGTGAGGCTCGTGGAGTGAGGCTTGCGGGACGAGTGGCGATACCCTGGGGCCATGACCGCGACCGCTCCGTTCGGCACTCTCCTGACCGCGATGGTCACGCCCTTCAAGCAGGACGGGACGGTTGACTTCGACGGAGTCAAGAAGGTCGCCGAGCATCTGGCGGAGCACGGCCACGACGGCATCGTCGTCTCCGGCACCACCGGTGAGTCCCCGACGACCACCGTCGAGGAGGACGGGCTGATCTTCCGCGCGGTCCGCGAGGCCGTCGGCGACAGCCTCACCCTGGTGGCGGGCGTCGGCACCAACGACACCAAGACCACCCTGGAGCTGGCCGCCCAGGCCGAGGCCAACGGGGCCGACGGCCTGCTGCTGGTGACGCCCTATTACAGCAAGCCCGGCCAGGCTGGCCTGCTGCACCACTTCAAGCAGGTCGCCGACGCCACCACGGCGCCGATCATGCTCTACGACATTCCCGGCCGCACCGGCACCAAGATCGCTGCGGACACCTACCGGGAGATCGCCACCTGGGGCCGCGTCGCGGCGGTCAAGGACGCCGCCGGCGACCCCACCCAGGTGGTGCTGCTCACCGACCTCGGCTTCGCCGTCTACTCCGGCGACGACCCGCTCACCCTCGGCTTCCTCGCCTACGGCGCGGTGGGTGTCGTCTCCGTCGTCGCCCATGCCGCCGGCAACGAGATCCGCGCGATGATCCAGGCCTTCCTCTCCGGCGACCTCACCACCGCGCAGAAGATCAACGCCCAGCTCCAGCCGGCCTACGGCTCGCTCATGGGCGTGCCCAACTACGGCGCCACCACCGCCAAGGCGGCACTCCAGGCGCTCGGCGTCCTCGACAACCGCGTCGTCCGCTCGCCGCTGGTGCCGCTGGACGACGCCGAGTTCTCCGCGCTGCGCGACGGCCTGGCCGCCGCCGGCCTCCTCTGATTCGTTAGGACACGCATGTCACACCCGCATCCGGAGCTCTCCGCGCCTGCACCACTGGAGAAGGGAGCCCTGCGGGTCATTCCCCTCGGCGGGCTCGGCGAGGTCGGTCGCAATATGACCGTCTTCGAGTACGACGACAGGCTGCTCGTCCTCGACTGCGGCGTGCTCTTCCCCGAGGATCACCACCCCGGTGTCGACCTGATCCTGCCCGACTTCGGACCGATCCGGGACCGGCTCGACGCCATCGAGGCCGTCGTACTCACCCACGGGCACGAGGACCACATCGGCGCGGTGCCCTACCTGCTGCGGGAGCGCCAGGACATCCCCCTGGTCGGCTCCCGGCTGACCCTGGCGCTGACGGCGTCCAAGCTGCGCGAGCACCGGCTGCGTCAGACGGTCCAGCACGTCGTCAAGGAGGGCGACCGGATCTCCTTCGGCCCCTTCGACCTGGAGTTCGTGGCGGTCAACCACTCCATCCCGGACGCGCTCGCGGTCGCGATCCGCACCGGCGCCGGCCTGGCGCTGGCCACCGGCGACTTCAAGATGGACCAGCTGCCGCTCGACGGCCGGATCACCGACCTACGCGCCTTCGCCCGGCTGGGGGAGGAGGGCGTCGACCTCTTCCTGACCGACTCCACCAACGCCGAGGTGCCCGGTTTCACCACCTCCGAGCGCAAGATCACCCCGGCAGTCGAGCAGGTCTTCCGCGAGTCCGAGCAGCGCATCATCGTGGCCTGCTTCGCCTCCCATATCCACCGGGTCCAGCAGATCCTCGACGCCGCCGCTCAGCACGGCCGCAAGGTCGGGTACGTCGGCCGCTCGATGGTTCGCAACATGCAGATCGCCGCCGAGCTCGGCTATCTGCACGTGCCGCCCGGGGTGCTGGTCGAGGCCAAGACCCTCGCCGACCTGCCGCCGGACCGGCAGGTGCTGGTCTCCACCGGCTCGCAGGGCGAGCCGATGTCGGCGCTGAGCCGGATCGCACAGCGCTCCCACAACTTCGTGCGGATCGAGCCCGGCGACACCGTGCTGATGGCCTCCTCGCTCATCCCCGGCAACGAGAACGCCGTCTACCGCGTCATCAACGGCCTGGCCCGGCTCGGCGCCAAGGTGGTCCACAAGGGGAACGCGCTGGTGCACGTCTCCGGCCACGCCTCGGCCGGCGAGCTGCTCTACTGCTACAACGTCGTACGTCCCCGCAACGTGCTGCCGGTGCACGGCGAGATCCGGCACCTGCTGGCCAATGGCGACCTGGCGCGGGCGGTCGGCATCGACAACGTCGTCATCGCCGAGGACGGCGTCGTCGTCGACCTGGTCGACGGGGCCGCCCGGATCGCCGGCAAGGTCGACTGCGGCTACGTCTTCGTGGACGGCCAGTCGGTCGGCGACATCACCGAGTCCGAGCTCAAAGACCGCCGCATCCTCGGCGAGGAGGGCTTCATCTCGATCATCGTGGTGGTCGACTCGGTGAGCGGGAAGGTGGCCGGCGGTCCCGAGATCCACGCCCGCGGCAACGCCTGGGAGCCGGGGGCCTTCGACGAGATCAGCCAGCCGATCGTGGACGCGGTGAACGCCGCCATCGGCGAGGGCGTCACCGACACCTATCAGCTGCAGCAGATCGTTCGCCGGGTCATCGGCCGATGGGTGTCCGACACCCACCGCCGCCGGCCGATGATCATCCCCGTGGTCCTCGAGGCCTGAGCCGAGTCGGCAGAAGTGCTGGTCTGAGGAGGCCCGAGTCGGCAGAAGTGTGACTCTGAGGAGGCTCGAGTCGGCACAAGTGCAGGCCCGGTACCTGCACTTCTGCCGACTCGGCGTGTTGAGGACCTGCACTTCTGCCGACTCGGCACCTCTGGGACCAGCACTTCTGCCGACTCGGCGTTTGCGACACGCACTCCTGTGATGCGTGTGACTGGTGTGACTGTGAAATAGGTTGGTCTCATGGCGACCCGTACGTCTTCCCCGGCGGGTTCGCGAAGCAAGGGCACGTCCTCCTCCACAGGTGGGGGGAAGGGCTCGAGCACGCGCACCCGCAGCACAGGTTCTGCAGCCGTCAAGCGATCAGCGTCCCGTACGACGGCGCGCAAGCCAGCCGCGCGCGGCAGCGCCGCACGCCGGCCGGCCCCCCGCGCCGTCCGCACCGGACGCGGTCCGGTGGCCGGCCTGTTCCTCGCTCTCTTCCGGGGCGTCGCGGCGATCTGGCTGGCCATCGCCCACGGCATCGGGTCGCTCGCCCGCGGCATCGGCCACACCGCCCGTGACCTCGACCCCGAGCACCGCCGCGACGGCGCCGGGCTGTTCGTGCTCGGTTGCGCGCTGGTGGTCGCCGGCGCGGTCTGGTTCGGCATCGAGGGTGGCGTGCTGGGCTTCGTGCGCAGCGTGGTCACCGGCACCGTCGGCAAGGTCGGCTGGCTGGTGCCGCTGGCACTGGTCTATGTCGGCCTCCGCACCATGCGCGACCCGATCGCCACCGGACCGGCCGGTCGCCAGGTGGTCGGCTGGAGCGCCATCGGCCTGGGCGTGCTCGGCGTCGTACACATCGCCAACGGCAACCCGCAGCCGCAGGGAGGGAACGCCGACGCACTGCAGGGCGCCGGGGGAGCCGTCGGCTATGTCGTCAGCGCGCTGCTGCTCGACCTGCTCCGCTCGTCGTACGTCGTGGTGCCGCTGCTTGTGCTGCTGGCCTTCTTCGGCGTGCTGGTGGTGACCTCGACGCCGCTGTACCAGGTGCCGCACAAGCTCGGCGCGCTCCGCGACCGGCTGATGGGCTACCACGAGGACGACGAGTTCAGGGTCGGCCCCCACGACACCCAGCCGGTCGCCAAGCGCAAGCGCAAGGCGGCGCTCGGCAACGACACAGACAGCTTCATCGATCCCGACATGGGTGACCCCGCCTACGACACCCCGCTGGTCGAGGAGGGGCGTCAGCGGCGCAAGAGCGAGCTCACGAAGGTCAGCCTCGACGACCTCTTCGCCGACGACCCGTTCCCGGCCGAGGAGGCCGAGGCGGTGGCTCCCGCGCCGGGCGAGCCGACGGTACGTCGGACCAGGCCGGTCGAGCCCAAGCCGGACACCAAGACCGAGTTGGAGCCGCCGCCGCACACCCCGCTGCCGCCCCGCGTCGAGCAGCTCACCCTGGCCGGCGACGTCACCTACACGCTACCCGGCAACGACCTGCTCAAGCCGGGCTCGCCGCACAAGCCGCGGTCCAAGGCCAGCGACGACGTGGTCGACCGGCTCACCGGCGTGCTCGACGAGTTCGGCATCGACGCCTCGGTCACCGGTTACACCCGCGGTCCGACGGTTACCCGCTACGAGGTCGAACTCGGCCCGGCGGTCAAGGTCGAGAAGGTCACCGCGCTCAGCAAGAACATCGCCTACGCCGTCGCCAGCGCCGACGTGCGGATCCTCAGCCCGATCCCCGGCAAGTCGGCGATCGGCATCGAGATCCCCAACACCGACAAGGAGATCGTCTCCCTCGGTGACGTGCTTCGCTCCAACACCGCGCGCGCCGACCACCACCCGATGGTGGCCGGGCTCGGCAAGGACGTCGAGGGCGGCTTCGTGGTCGCCAACCTGGCCAAGATGCCGCACCTGCTGGTGGCCGGCGCCACCGGCTCCGGCAAGTCCTCGTTCATCAACTCGATGATCACCTCGATCCTGATGCGGGCCACCCCCGACGAGGTACGGATGATCATGGTCGACCCCAAGCGGGTCGAGCTCAACGCCTACGAGGGCGTGCCGCACCTGATCACCCCGATCATCACCAACCCGAAGAAGGCCGCGGAGGCACTGGCCTGGGTCGTGCGCGAGATGGACCTGCGCTACGACGACCTGGCCAACTTCGGCTTCCGGCACGTCGACGACTTCAACAAGGCGGTCCGGGCCGGCAAGGTGGAGGTTCCGCCGGGCTCGGAGCGGGTGTTGACGCCGTACCCCTATCTCCTCGTCATCGTCGACGAGCTCGCCGACCTGATGATGGTCGCCCCTCGCGACGTCGAGGACGCGGTCGTCCGCATCACCCAGCTGGCGCGCGCCGCCGGCATCCACCTGGTGCTGGCGACCCAACGGCCCTCGGTCGACGTCGTCACCGGCTTGATCAAGGCCAATGTGCCGTCTCGGTTGGCGTTCGCCACCTCCTCGCTGGCCGACTCCCGCGTCATCCTCGACCAGCCGGGCGCCGAGAAGCTGGTCGGCCAGGGCGACGGGCTGTTCCTGCCGATGGGCTCCTCCAAGCCGATCCGAGTGCAGGGGTCCTGGGTGAGCGAGGCCGAGATCCACGGCGTGGTGAAGGCCTGCAAGGCACAGCTGGAGCCGAGCTACCGCGAGGACGTCACCGTGCCGGCCTCCTCCAAGCGGGAGCTCGACGACGACCTCGGCGACGACCTCGAGCTGGTGGTCCAGGCGATCGAGCTGGTCGTCTCGACGCAGTTCGGGTCCACCTCGATGCTGCAGCGCAAGCTCCGGGTCGGCTTCGCCAAGGCGGGCCGGCTGATGGACATCATGGAGAGCCGCGGAGTGGTCGGCCCTTCCGAGGGCTCGAAGGCGCGTGACGTGCTCGTCAAGCCCGACGAGCTCGACAGTGTTCTCGCGACATTGCAGGGGGAGCTGTGAGCGAACAGAAGGACCAGATCCCGCAGTACGCCGGACCCGCATCCGCGCCGCCGGCGCATCCACCCGTGCCGACGGACTCAGAGGTCCTGACCGACATCGTCGAGGACGCCGAGGCGGTCGGCCCGACCGTCGAGATCGGCCGCAACGGGCGGCTCACCGCCGTCGTCGGCGGCCTCGCTGCGGTCGTGGCACTGGCCTTCCTGATCCGTCATCACGGCCCGGTCGACGTGGTGGTGGGACTGGTGCTCGCCGCTCTCGCGGCCGGCCAGCTGTGGAGCGCCTGGGACTCCAGGACGCCGCTGCTGGTCGCCGACCCGCTCGGCGTACGGCTGCGGCTGGGTCGGGCCTGGCAGGGGATGCCGTGGAGCGACCTGGAGGAGGTCGAGCACCAGCCCCGGACGTCCTGGTGGCGCGATGGTCGGCTGGTGCTGCTGCCGCGTCAGGAGCAGGCCCAGGTCGAGGCGCTCTCCGCGGCGGCTCGCCGCCATACGAGGGTCTCCACCGCACTCTACGGCGCTCCGTTCGCGCTGCCGCTCGGGCTGACCACCACGGTTCTCGGAGGCGGTGCCGAGCTGTCCTCGTGGCTCGCCGGCCTGGCGGGCGAGGCGACCACCGTCGTCGAGATCGACCCGGGGATCGGCGCCGAGGAGGATCCCGCCGACGTGTCCTCCACCATCTCCGAGACCGCCGAGCGGCCGCTGGTCGCCAGTCCCACGCCCTCGCCGCTGCGCGAGCCGACCGTCGCGGTCCGTGCGGAGATCAGCCGGGACCGGGATCTCACCGTCCTTGGCGCCAACGCGCTCCGGATCGACCACGACGAGTCCGGCAGGACCGGGTCGGAGCTGCCCGAGGTGGGCGAACTGCGGCGCGCCGAGGATCCGTACGTCGGCTTGGACGCCGAGCCGTTCGTCGAGCTGGCGGAGGACGGACCTGAGCTCGCACTCGACCCCATCATCGGCCCGGACCTGGCCGCCGCCCGGGAGCGGATCGGGCTCTCCGTCGACCAGCTCGCCGAGCGCACCCGGATCAGGCCGCATGTCATCGAGGCAATTGAAGTCGACGACTTCGCGCCCTGCGGTGGCGACTTCTACGCCCGCGGCCACCTGCGCACCCTGGCCCGCGTGCTCGGCGTCGACGCTGGCCCCCTGCTCGCCAGCTACGACACGACCTATGCCGACAGCCCCATCGACGCCCGCCGCGTCTTCGAGGCCGAGCTGGCCACCGGCGCCGGCGGCCCGATCCGTCGGCTCAAGGGTGGCCCGAACTGGTCGGTCCTGGTCGCCGCGGTGATGGCGATCGTGCTGGCCTGGTCGATCGCCCGACTGGTCTTCAACGACTCCTCGAAGCCGACCGACTCGGCGATCAGCCTGTCCAGCGGCTCCGCGGGCACCACCAACCCCTATGGCAACGCGGCTGCCGCCGTGCCGGTCGTGATCACCGCCGCCAGCGGCGGGGCGGAGGTGGTGGTCCGGGACGGCAAGGGCGACGTTGTCTTCAACGGCAGCCTCGCCTTCGGCGAGTCCAAGACCCTCCAGGCCTCCCCACCGGTACGGGTGCAGTCCTCCGACGGCTCCGTCACGGTCTCCGTCGACGGCGCCGCGGCGACGGCTTTGGGGGAGACCGGCGCCGCCGCCCAGCAGACCTACACCGCCTCCAAGTGAGCAGCCCCAAACTGACTCAAGATCAGCGGTGAGCAGCCCCAAACTGACACCACGTCAATGGTGACCGGTCGCAAACTGACAAGGCTTCTTTGTCAGTTTGGGGCTGCTCACCGGGGTTGGGGTGTCAGTTTGGGGCTGCTCACCCAGGGTGGGGTGTCAGGATGCGACGGCTCGGCGGGCACGACACTAGGCTGGCGAGGACATGACGACCGAACAGATCAGCGACCAGCTCTCCGTCGCGATGGTGACCCTGGGGTGCACCCGCAACGAGGTCGACTCCGAGGAGCTGGCGGGACGACTGGCTGCCGGCGGGTTCCGGCTGGTCAGCGATCCGGCGGAGGCCGACACCGTCGTCGTCAACACCTGCGGCTTCGTCGAGCAGGCCAAGAAGGACTCCGTCGACACCCTGCTGGAGGCCGCCGACCTCAAGGAGACGGGCAAGGCCCAAGCGGTCGTCGCGGTTGGCTGCATGGCCGAGCGCTACGGCAAAGAGCTGGCCGACTCGCTGCCCGAGGCCGACGCCGTGCTGGGCTTCGACGACTACCCCGACATCGCCGCCAAGCTGCGCGCCGTCGTCGCCGGCGAGGCCCACCATCCGCACACCCCCAGCGATCGGCGGCTGCTGCTCCCCATCAGCCCGGTCGAGCGTGACGCCAGTACCGTGGTCACCCCTGGCTTCGACGAGATCAGGACCAGGCTGGACGACGGCCCCTGGGCGCCGCTCAAGCTCGCCAGCGGCTGTGACCGCCGCTGCACCTTCTGCGCCATCCCGTCCTTCCGCGGCTCCTTCGTCAGCCGCCGGCCCAGCGACGTGCTCCACGAGGCTCAGTGGCTGGCCCAGCAGGGCGTCAAGGAGCTCTTCCTGGTCAGCGAGAACTCCACGTCCTACGGCAAGGACCTGGGCGACCTGCGACTGCTGGAGACGCTGCTGCCCGAGCTCGCCGCGGTCGAGGGCATCGAGCGGGTCCGGGTCTCCTACCTGCAGCCCGCCGAGACCCGCCCCGGCCTGATCCAGGCCATCGCGACCACGCCGGGCGTGGCGCCGTACTTCGACCTCTCCTTCCAGCACGCCGCCAACGCGGTGCTGCGCCGGATGAAGCGGTTCGGCGACCCCGACTCCTTCCTGGGGCTGCTCGACCAGGTCCGCGCCCTTGCGCCCCAGGCGGGCGTGCGCTCCAACGTCATCGTCGGCTTCCCCGGCGAGACCGAGGCGGACCTGGAGATCCTCTGCGACTTCCTGGCCGCCGCTCGGCTCGACGTCACCGGCGTCTTCGGCTACTCCGACGAGGAGGGCACCGAGGCCGCCGGCTTCCCCGACGACCTCAAGCTCGACGAGGACGAGATCCGGGCCCGCCAGGAGCATGTCCAGGCCTTGGTCGAGGACCTCAACGCCCAGCGCGCCGAGGAGCGCGTCGGAGAGTACGTCGAGGTGCTGGTCGAGTCCGCCGACGAGGAGTGCGCCGGCCGGGCGGCCCACCAGGGCCCCGAGGTCGACGGCGTCACCTACCTGCTCGACTCGACACCGGCCGTCGGCGAGGTCGTCCGCGCCGAGGTCGTCGGCACCGAGGGCGTCGACCTGATCGCGAGGGTGGTGTGATGGCCGAGCAGAAGGTCAGCAACTGGAACGTCCCCAACCTCCTCACCACCTTGCGGATCGTGCTGGTGCCGTTCTTCGGGTGGGCGCTGCTGGCCGACGGCGGCGACAATGCGGTGCTGCGCACGCTGGCCTGGGTGATCTTCGTCGCGGCGATGGTGACCGACAAGATCGACGGCGACCTCGCTCGCAAGCACGGTCTCGTCACCGACTTCGGCAAGATCGCCGACCCCATCGCCGACAAGGCGATCACCGGGATGGCCTTCATCGGGCTCTCGATCGTCGGCGACATCTGGTGGTGGGTGACCATCGTCGTGTTGTTGCGCGAGTGGAGCGTCACCCTGCTGCGGCTCTCCATCCTGAAGAAGGTCGTCATCCCCGCCGACCGGCTCGGCAAGCTCAAGACCGTGGTCCAGGCGGTCGCGCTCGGTGGCCTGGTGCTGCCGCTGCGGGACAAGGAGCTCGCCGAGTGGTGCCACACCCCGGGAGAGGTGCTGTTCTACGCCTTCCAGGCCTGCCTGGCGGTCGCCGTTGTGCTCACGCTCTGGTCGGGCGCGGCGTTCTTCGCCGGCGTCTGGCGCCAGCGGGACGCGCTGCGCGCAGCCTGAGCCTGTCACCCGGTCGCGACTCGCCGATGCCGCCGGTGAAACTGTCGAGTCATGCCGAAACAGAAGTTACACGACGTTCACTTCCGTGCCTGTTTCCGTCATCTGTGAGCGGTTAACGTGACCCGGTCAATCACCTAGTCCGGAGGAATTTCCTGTGCCACGACCTCTCCCGAGGAATCAAGGCGCGGCCGCGCGACGAACGCGGCTGGTCGCCTCAAGCTGTGGTCTCGCGCTCACCGCGACCTCGCTCAGCATCCTGGCCATCGCGCCCGCTGAGGCGGCGGACGCGGTGTCGATCCGGCTGCTCAACATCAACGACTTCCACGGCCGCATCGACACCAACACCACGGCCTTCGCAACCACGATCGAGCAGGAGCGAGCCGAGGCCGGTGAGGACAACACCCTGTTCCTCTCCGCCGGTGACAACGTCGGCGCGTCGCTGTTCGCCTCCTCGATCCAGGACGACGACCCCACCATCGACGTGCTCAACGCGCTCGACCTGCAGACCTCGGCGGTCGGCAACCACGAGTTCGACAAGGGCATGGACGACCTGACCGACCACATCGAGGAGAACGCCGACTGGACCTACCTGGGCGCCAATGTCTACGAGTCCGGCACCACCACCCCGGCAATGCAGGAGTACGAGCTGTTCGAGGTCGACGGTGTGACCGTCGGCGTGATCGGTGCGGTCACCGAGGAGACCCCGAGCCTGGTCTCGCCGGCTGGCATCGCCGACCTCGACTTCGGCGACCCGGTCGAGGCCGTCAACCGGGTGGCCGCCGAGCTCACCGACGGTGACGACTCCAACGGTGAGGCCGACATCCTCGTCGCGGAGTACCACGAGGGCGCCAGCGAGGGCTCGGACGAGTCCGACCTCGACACCCAGGTCGCGTTGGGCACCGCGTTCGCGGACATCGTCAACGACACCTCGGCCGCGGTGGACGTGATCTTCACCGGCCACACCCACATGGAGTACGCCTGGGACGCGCCCGTCCCCGGTGACTCGACCAAGACCCGCCCGATCCTGCAGACCGGCTCCTACGGCGAGAACGTCGGCGAGGTGGACCTGACCTACGACCCGGACTCCGATGAGGTGACCGCCTACGCCGCGCAGAACGTCGCGCGGGTGACCACGGCCGACACCTCCTACGAGCGGGTCGCCGAGGTCGACGAGATCACCACCGCGGCCCTGGCCTACGCCGCGGAGATCGGCGACACGCCGATCACCACGATCACCGACGACGTGACCACCGCCTTCAGCAGCGGCACCTACACCGACGGGGTCTACACCGGCGGCACCCGCGACAACCGGGCGGCCGAGTCCACCCTCGGCGAGCTGGTCGCCAACGCGCTGCGCGACGGCGCCGAGGCGTTCGCCGAGGTCGACCTGGGCGTGACCAACCCCGGCGGCCTGCGCGCGGAGCTCTACTACGCCGGCGACACCTCCAGCAACGAGGCCAACACCGACGGCGTGGTCACCTACGCCGAGGCCAACTCGGTGCTGCCCTACTCGAACACCATCGCGGTGGTCACGCTGACCGGCGCCCAGCTCAAGGAGGTGCTGGAGGAGCAGTGGCAGCCGAGCGGCAGCTCGCGGCCCTACCTGCAGCTCGGGCTGTCGGACAACGTCTCGGTGACCGCCGACGCCACCGCCCCGGAGGGTTCGCGGATCACCTCGGTCTACATCGACGGCAAGCCGATCGACGACACCGCCAGCTACAACGTCTCGACCTTCTCCTTCCTGGCCCAGGGCGGCGACAACTTCACCTCCTTCACCGAGGGCAGCTACTACGACAGCGGCTATCTCGATGCCCAGCTGTGGCGCGAGTACCTCGCCGCCAACACGCCGATCAGCCCCGACTACGCCCGTCAGCAGGTCTTCGAGTCCGGTCTGCCGAACTCGGTCACGGCCGGGGGCCGCTACACCTTCACGTTGGGTGTGAACAACGCCGATGCCGGGACGACGTACCCCCTGACGGGTGAGACGCTCGACCTCACCTCGCTGGGATCGCCGCAGAACACCAGCGTGGCGATCACCGCCGTCACCTCCGCCGGTGAGACCTCCCTGGGCACCGCCGCCGTCACGAATGGCACCGCCACGGTCAGCCTCGCCATCCCGGCAACGCTGACGGCGGCCGGTGAGATCGAGCTGGTCGCCCAGCCCTCCGGCACCACGGTCACCATCCCGCTGGCCGCATCGTCGGCGACGACCGACGACGGCAAGGCCAAGAAGATCGCCGCCGTCAAGAGCAAGCTCAAGAAGCTCAAGAAGAAGTTGAAGAAGGCCAAGAAGGCCCACAAGACCGTCAAGGTCAAGAAGCTGAAGAAGAAGATCAAGAAGCTCAAGAAGAGGCTCAAGAAGCTTCGCAAGAGCTGACGATAGGGTCGCTGGCATGACCGGTCCGGCCGCGCGGGTGCACGAGTTGCTCCGCGCGGCCGGCTGGTCGCTGGCCACGGCCGAGTCGCTCACCGGCGGCCGGCTCGCCGCCCGGCTCACCGACGTACCCGGCTCCTCGGCGACCTACGTCGGCGGCGTGGTGGCCTACGCGACCGAGCTGAAGATCTCGCTGCTGGGCGTCCCGGCCGACCTGGTCGAGGCCCATGGCGTCGTCTCCGCCGAGTGCGCGCAGGCGATGGCCGCGGGGGTCCGCAAGGTGACCGGCGCCGACATGGGCGTCGCCACGACCGGGGTCGCCGGCCCCGACCAGCAGGAGGGCAAGCCGGTCGGCACCGTCTTCGTCGGCATCGCGTGGCCGAGCGGCGTACGGTCCTTCCGCTACCGCCTCGACGGCGATCGCACCAGCATCCAGGAGGCCAGCTGCGACGCCGCCCTCGACGCGCTGGCGGGGGCGCTGCAGGAACAGACGGCTCTCGGGTAGCGTTGGGGCCAAGCACAGTTTCGAGCAGATGTAGGGAGGCAGTCCGCATGGTGCTGTTCCGTCGGCTTCTCGGCGACGTCCTCCGCACGCAGCGGGTGGAGCGCGGGATGACCCTGCGAGAGGTCTCCGCGACGGCCCGGGTCAGCCTCGGCTACATCTCCGAGATCGAGCGCGGCCAGAAGGAGGCCTCCTCCGAGCTGCTGGCCTCGCTGTGCCGGGCCCTCGACGTCCGCCTCTCCGATGTGCTGCACGAGGTGTCCCACGCCGTCGCCGTCGAGGAGGCCGCCACCGCGCCCACCCCGATCCCGGTGCGCACCGACGCCGAGGTCGTCGCCTCCGCGGCCTAGGCGTTCTGACAGCTCGGGCAGAAGTACGCCGGCCGCGTGCCGCCCCGCTCGACCATCTCCAGCCTCCGCACCGGCGTGCCGCAGCGCCGACAGCCGGCTCGCTCCCGGCCGTAGACCGCCATCGAGGCGGGCGCTCGGTGCTCGATCGCCTCTCGCAGCTTCAGCCGCGCCACCCTGACCATCCGGGTCAGGTCCTTGACCTGCCGCACCGGCATGGTGGGGTGGACGCCCATCGTGAAGCAGGTCTCCGCCGCCCAGATGGTGCCGAGCCCGGCCAGCGAGGTCTGGTCGCGCAGCGCGTCGAAGACGGGCTCGTCGGGGTGGGTCAGCAGGCGTCGTACCGCCTCGTCCTCGTCGAAGTCCTCGCTCAGCAGGTCCGGCCCGAGGTGGGCGTAGGCCCGCTGCTCGTCGGCGCGGGGCAGCAGCTCGACCACCCCCAGGCTGAACCCGACCGCCTGGCCGGCCTCGGTGGCCAGTACGACGCGGGCGGTGTGTGCAGGCTTGGGCCAGTGCTGCCCGGGGCGCAGCGCCACCCAGGAGCCGTCCATCCGCAGATGGGTGTGGAGCGTCCAGCGCTCGCCGATCCGGGTCAGCAGGTGCTTGCCGTAGGTGACCGTGCCGATCACCGGCTGCCCGCTCAGGTCGGCGGTCGCGATGGCGGGGACCCGGAAGTCGGTGCGGGTGAGGACCTGCCCGGCGAGAGCCCGATCGAGCCGCCGCGCGGTGCGCCAGACCGCGTCACCCTCGGGCATCGAGCCTCAGTCCTTTCGGCGTGGCGGTGAAGCCGGCCAGCTGCAGCGCCTGCCGGAGCGGGGTGTCCGCGCCCAGGAGCCTGTCGCCGTCGGCGCGCTCGACGGTGAGCCGTCCCAGCGAGCCTCGGCGCACCGCGGCCGCGAGCGCGGCCGCGGCAGGTGTCAGCGCGTCGAGGTCGTCGGACCAGGAGAGCAGCGTGCGGCCGCCGCGCTCGACGTAGAGCGTCAGCGCGCCGTCGACCAGCACCACGAGACCGCCGGCCTTGCGACCGGGGCGATGCCCTTCGGCATCCGGCCAGGGCAGCGCCGCGCCGTAGGGGTTGGCCGGATCGGTCGCCGCCAGCGCGACCGCGAGCCGCTTCTCGCCCGGCTCGATGAACGTGCGCAGCCGGTCCACCGAGCCAGGTGTGCCGAACTGCGCCGCGCCCAGGCCCTCGACGAAGTAGCCACGCCGGCAGCGGCCGGACTCCTCCAGCGCGCTGAGCACCTTGTAGACCGCGGCGAAGCCGCCCGGCGTCCGCTCGCTGGCCACCGCGCCGCGGGTGACGACGCCATGACGCTCGAGCAGCCGCTCCGCGGCGGCGTGGGCGCGCCGGGTCGGGTCGGCGTCGATGGCCGGCAGCAGCGCCCACCGGCCCGCGGTCCCGGGCGGTCCGGTGCGGGTCGGCAGCCGTGGCCGCCCGCCGGTGACCCGCGCCCGTGGCGGGGTACGACGACTCCGGTGCGACGGCGTGCCGGTGCGAGTCAGCGCTCGGAGCGGGGCCAGGGTGTCGTTGCCGACGTGGCCGGCCCAGACCAGCTCCCAGAGCACAGCGCTCAGCGCGGCGTCGGTGCTGCCGACCGCGTCGGCGAGCTGGCGGAAGAACCATGCGCCGCCGGGCGCGAGCGCGTCGAGCACCGCCCGGGCCAGTTCGTCGTCCACCGGCTCGGGCGTGGGCAGGGTGAGGTCGGCGGTGTCGGCGAGATGCAGCGAGACCCAGCCGTCGGCGCCGGGCAGCGAGCCGTGGCCCGCCCACAGCACCTCGCCGGTCGCGGTCAGCTCGTCGAGGTAGGACGGCTCGTAGTCGCTCACCCGAGAGGCCAGCACCAGTGACTCCAGCGCGCTGGCCGGGACCGGGCAGCCGGCCAGCTGGTCGACCACCGCGAGCACGCCGTCGATGCCGCGCTGCCGTCCGCCCACGCCCTGCCAGGCCGGCAGGAACCGGCCCAGCGTCTCGGGCGAGACCGGCTCGATCTCGTGACGGAGCCGGGCCAGCGAGCGACGCCGCAGGGTGCGCAGCACCTCGGCGTCGCACCACTCCTGGCCTGCGCCGGTCGGACGGAACTCCCCGTCCAGCACCCGGCCGCGGGCCGCCAGCCGCTGCAGGGTTTGCCGGACGACGGCCACGCCGACGCCGAGCCGGGCGGCCGCCTCCTCGGCGGCGAAGGGGCCGTGACAGCGCGCGTAGCGCGAGACCAGGTCGCCCAGCGGGTCCTCCACCGACTCCGCGAAGACCGCCGGCGTGCCGGGCGGCACCGGCACGCCCAGACCGTCCCGGAGCCGGCCGACGTCCTCGACCACCGCCCAACGGGCCTCGCCGGCCATCCGCACCTCGACGACCCGGCGCGCCGCGACCAGCCCTGACAGGGCAGAGCGCCAGTCGACTCCCTCCTGGGAGCGCTCCGCGACCTCCGCCGACGTCAGCGGGCCGACCAGGCGCAGCAGGTCCACCAGCCCCTCGGGGTCGCGAGCCCGCCGGTCGGGGGCCAGCCGCTGCAGCTCGGCCTCCAGCTCGGCGAGCACCTCGGGATCGAGCAGCTCGCGCAGCTCGGCGCGACCCAGCAGCTCGGCGAGCAGGCCCTGGTCGAGGGTCAGCGCCGCCGCTCGCCGCTCGGCGATGGGGGAGTCGCCCTCGTACATGAACTGGGCGACGTACCCGAACAAAAGCGTCCGTGCGTAGGGCGACGGCGACTGCGTCGACACCTCGGCGACCGCCACCTCCCGCCGCTCCACGCGACGCAGCAGCGTCACCAGCGCAGGCAGGTCGTAGACGTCGCGCAGGCACTCGCGCACCGCCTCGAGCACGATCGGGAACGAGGGGTATTGCGCGGCGACCGACAGCAGCGCCGCCGAGCGCTGCCGCTGCTGCCACAGTGGACTGCGCCGGCCGGGATCGCGGCGCGGCAGCAGCAGCGCCCGCGCCGCGCACTCCCGGAACCGGGACGCGAACAGCGCCGAGCCGCCCACCTCGGTAGTGACGATGCCCTCGATCTCGTCCGGCTCGAAGACGACCAGGTCGGCGCCCGGCGGCTCGGCCTCCGTGTCCGGGATCCGCACCACGATGCCGTCGTCGCTGGCGACCGCGTGGCTCCCCGGGTTGGCGACGCCGTACCGCTCCCGTAGCCGTGCGTTGATCGCCAGCGCCCACGGGGCGTGCACGGGCGTGCCGTAGGGCGAGTGCAGCACCAGCCGCCAGTCACCGAGCTCGTCGCGGAACCGCTCCACCAGCAGCGTGGTGTCACTCGGCACCTGCCGGGTGGCCTCGGCCTGCTCCCTGACATAGCCGACCAGGTTGGCCGCCGCCCACTCGTCGAGCCCGTCCCTGCGGGCCCGGGCGACCGCCCTCGCCTCGGGCAGCGAGGCCAGCTCGCGGGTGAGGCCGCCGATCGCCTCGCCCAGCTCCGCCGGCCGGCCGAGAGAGTCGCCCTTCCAGAACGGCAGCCGGCCGGGCACCCCCGGCGCAGGCGTGACCAGCACCCGGTCGTGGGTGATGTCCTCGATCCGCCAACTGGTCGCGCCGAGCGCGAAGACGTCGCCGACCCGTGACTCGTAGACCATCTCCTCGTCGAGCTCGCCGACCCGTCGGCCGGTGCCCTCTCCCACCAGATAGACCCCGAACATGCCCCGGTCGGGGATGGTGCCGCCGCTGGTGACGGCGAGCCGCTGCGCCCCGGGCCGGCCGGTCAGCGTGCCGGCGATGCGATCCCAGACGATGCGCGGCCGCAGCTCGGCGAACTCGTCGCTCGGATAGCGACCGGCCAGCAGGTCGAGGGTCGCGTCGAAGGCGGCGCGCGGCAGAGACGTGTACGACGCGGCCCGCCTGACCAGCTCGAACAGCTCGTCGACCTGCCAGACGTCGAGCGCCGTCATGGCGACGACCTGCTGGGCGAGGACGTCGAGCGGGTTGGCCGGCACGCTCAGCGACTCGATGGCACCGGTGCGCATCCGCTCGACCGCGACCGCGGTCTGCGCCAGGTCGCCGCGGTGCTCGGGGAAGAGCACGCCGCGGGAGACCTCGCCGACCTGGTGGCCGGCCCGGCCGACCCGCTGCAGCGCGCTGGCCACGCTCGGCGGCGACTCGATCTGGACCACCAGGTCGACCGCGCCCATGTCGATGCCGAGCTCGAGGCTGCTGGTCGCGACGACGGCCGGCAGCCGGCCCGCCTTCAGGTCGTCCTCGATCTGGGCCCGCTGCTCCTTGGAGACCGAGCCGTGGTGGGCCTTCGCGATCACCGGCGGGGCGCCGTGGCTCTGTCCCGACTCGGCCATCACCTGAGCCGGCACCCGGTCGCTCTCGTGTCGCTGTGCCTCTGGCTGGGCGGCGATCTCGTTGAGCCTGGCGGTCAGCCGCTCGGCGAGCCGCCGGGAGTTGGCGAAGACGATCGTGGCGCGGTGCTGCTCGATCAGCGTCGCGACCTGCTCTTCGACGTGCGGCCAGATCGACTGGCTGCGTTGCGGGTCCTGCTCGTCGTACTCCTCCGGGGCGGTCATGTCCGGCACCGGCACCACGACGCGCAGATCCCACTGCTTGGCGGCGGGCGGCGCGACGATCTCGACCGGCGCGGTGCCACCGAGGAACCGGGCCACCTCCTCCAGCGGGCGCACCGTCGCCGACAGCCCGATGCGCTGGGCGGGTTTGTCCAGGAGTGCGTCGAGCCGCTCCAGGCTCAGCGCCAGATGGGCGCCGCGCTTGGTGCCGGCCACCGCGTGCACCTCGTCGAGGATCACCGTCTCGACGGATCGCAGCGTCTCGCGGGCCCGGCTGGTGAGCATCAGGAAGAGGGACTCGGGCGTGGTGATGAGGATGTCCGGGGGAGCGGTGCCCAGCCTGCGCCGGTCGGCGGCGGGCGTGTCGCCGGAGCGCACCCCCACGCGTACGTCGGCCACCGACTGCCCGAGCCTCGCCGCGGTGTGCCTGATGCCGACCAGCGGTGCCTGCAGGTTGCGCTCGACGTCGACCCCGAGCGCCTTCAGCGGACTGATGTAGAGCACCCGGGTGCGCTCGGCCTTCGGCGGCACCGGCGAGGTGAGCAGTCCGTCGAGCGCCCACAGGAACGCCGAGAGCGTCTTCCCGGACCCGGTCGGGGCGACCACCAGTGCGTGCCGGCCGTGGCTGATCGCCTCCCAGGCGCCCTCCTGCGCAGGCGTGGGAGCGGCGAAGGCAGCCTCGAACCACGCCCGGGTGGGCTCGCTGAACCGGTTGGCTGACACGGGGCCCATCCTCTCTCGCGCCGCCGACAATTGTCGGCGGCCCTCGGGACCGATGGGATGCTGGGGCAGTGAGCGCTGTCCCGATCCCGCCCGAGCCCGACACCAAGGACTGGACCTGGGTGCTGGAGCGAGCCTGCCCGGAGTGCGGCTTCGTCGCCGACGAGGTCACCGTCGACCAGCTCGCGCCGATGATCCGCGACAACGCCACCGGCTGGGAGGCGGCGCTCGCCGGCCCCGAGGTGACGACGCGACCGCGCCCGGGCGTGTGGTCGACGACCGAGTACGCCTGCCACGTCCGCGACGTCCACCGGATCTTCGCCGAGCGGGTGCGGCTGATGCTCGACGAGGACGAGCCGAGATTCGCCAACTGGGACCAGGACGTCACCGCCGTCGAGTCGCGCTACGACCTGGCCACCCCCACCGTCGTCGGCCCGGAGCTGCTCGATGCGGCCGACGCGGTCGCCGCGATCTACGAGTCGGTGCCACCCGACGCCTGGGGCCGCCGGGGCCTCCGCTCGAACGGCAGCGTGTTCAGCGTCGAGTCGATCGGCCGCTACCACCTCCACGACGTGGTCCATCACCTCTGGGACGTGGCAGAGTCGACGTCGTGAGGCATACCGAGCTGTGGCGGCGGTTGGAGCGGACGCTCGGGCCGGCCTACTACGAATACTGGGCGGGCAGCTTCGCCATCACCGAGCTGCAGTCGCAGACGGTGCGGGAGGCGCTGGCGGCGGGCACGCCTCCGAAGGAGGTCTGGGAAGCGGTGCACCGGGTGCTGGAGCTTCCCGCGTCGGAGCGGTGACACGCCACGACACGCGCAGCCACAATGCCATGATCGAACATCTGTTCGGGCTAGGTTGGGGAAGACAGATGGCGCGCGGTCCACAGGCTCCGATCAGAACTGTCGGTGGGCCCCTCTAGCGTCCAGCCTCGATGACGAAGACACGAGCAAGAGACGCAGACAGGAAGGACCTGAAGATGGCCGCAGGAGATCGCGAGAAGGCGCTCGACGCCGCGCTCGCCAATATCGAGAAGCAGTTCGGCAAGGGCTCGGTCATGCGACTGGGCGACGACTCCCGTGCCCCCCTGGAGGTGATCCCGACCGGCTCCATCGCGCTCGACGTGGCGCTCGGCATCGGCGGGTTGCCGCGTGGCCGGGTGGTGGAGATCTACGGCCCGGAGTCCTCCGGCAAGACGACGGTGGCGCTGCACGCGGTCGCCAGCGCGCAGCGAGCGGGCGGTGTGGTCGCCTTCATCGACGCCGAGCACGCCCTCGACCCCGAATACGCCAAGGCGCTGGGCGTCGACACCGATGCGCTGCTGGTCAGCCAGCCCGACTCGGGTGAGCAGGCGCTGGAGATCGCCGACATGCTGATCCGCTCCGGCGCCCTCGACCTGATCGTCATCGACTCGGTGGCGGCGCTGGTGCCGCGCGCCGAGATCGAGGGTGAGATGGGCGACAGCCACGTCGGCCTGCAGGCCCGGCTGATGAGCCAGGCGCTGCGCAAGATGACCGGTGCCCTCAACAACGCCGGCACCACGGCGATCTTCATCAACCAGCTGCGCGAGAAGATCGGCGTCATGTTCGGCTCGCCGGAGACCACCACCGGTGGTCGGGCACTGAAGTTCTACGCCTCGGTCCGGCTCGACGTGCGCCGCATCGAGACCCTCAAGGACGGCTCCGACATGGTCGGCAACCGCACCCGAGTCAAGGTCGTCAAGAACAAGGTCGCTCCGCCGTTCAAGCAGGCCGAGTTCGACATCATGTACGGCAAGGGCATCTCCCGCGAGGGTGGCCTCATCGACGTGGGCGTCGAGGCAGGCCTGATCCGCAAGGCCGGCGCCTGGTTCACCTACGAGGGCGACCAGCTCGGTCAGGGCAAGGAGAACGCTCGGGGCTTCCTGCGCGACAACCCCGACCTGGCCAACGAGCTCGAGAAGAAGATCCTCGAGAAGCTGGGCATCGGCCCGACCGTCGACAACCCGTCCGACGCCCTGCCGGATTTCGGGGCGCAGCTGCCGGATGCCCCGATCGGGATCGATGACTTCTGATCGGGCCTCGCAGTGGGCCGGTGACGTCCGGCTCGGGGTCAGCGTCTGGGTGGGGGAGCCGCCACCCAGGCACGGCGCCGAGCCGGAGGCGCCCGATCCCGGTCAGGTCCCGGATGCGGACCCCGAGTCGGTGGCGCGCAGGATCCTGCTCGATCAGCTGACCGGTCAGGCCCGTAGCCGGGCCGAGCTGGCCGCCAAGCTGGCTCAGCGCAACGTGCCGACCGAGATCGCCACCCGGCTGCTCAACCGGTTCGAGGAGGTCGGTCTCGTCGATGACCTCGCCTTCGCCAGGATGTGGACGAGTGGCCGACAGGCCTCCCGAGGGCTGGCCAAGCGGGCGCTGGCCCAGGAGCTGCGCCGTAAGGGTGTCCCCGACGACATCGCCGGTGAGGCGCTCGACGAGCTCGACCCGGCCGGCGAGGAGGCTGCTGCGAGGGCGCTGGTCCGCAAGCGGCTCCGCTCGATGGATGGCCTCGACGAGCAGACCAAGGTCCGCCGGCTCGCGGGCATGCTCGCCCGTAAGGGCTATCCGCCGGGGCTGGCGTTCGCGGTGGTGAAGTCGGAGGTGGGCGCGTCGGAGGACCTCGACATGCCAGAATCCGGTGCGTGACCGACGACCCGCGCGAGACCCTGACCTACGAGCTGTTCGGCACCGCCGTCCGAGAGATCGGGCAGCAGGTCGTCGACTCGGGCTACGAGCCGGACATGATCCTCTCGATCGCCCGGGGCGGGCTGGCGCTCGGCATGGGCCTGGGCTACGCCCTCGACGTGAAGAACCTCTCGACGATCAACGTGGAGTTCTACACCGGCATCGACGAGCGACTCGAGGTGCCCATCATGCTGCCGCCGACTCCGGCAGCGGTGGATCTGACCGGCATGAAGGTGCTCATCGCCGATGACGTCGCCGACACCGGCAAGACGTTGGAGATCGTCCACGAGTTCTGCGCGGGCCACGTCGCCGAGGCCCGCACGGCGGTTCTCTACGAGAAGCCTCGGACGGTGATCCAGGCCGACTATGTCTGGCGTCGTACCGACCTGTGGATCAACTTCCCGTGGTCCTCCACGCCCCCGCTCGTCAACCGGCACGGCGGGCTGGCGCACTGATGGGTGAGAAGCCGGCCCGGGAGTCGATGGCCGAGGCGCTGCGGGTGCCCTCCGGGAAGGTCGACCTCTCCGACTACGACCCCGCCGCGACGCCCACGATCGAGGACAGCCGCAAGGAGGGCGAGAAGGCGCTGGCCGGGATGGCCGAGGAGCTGCTGGAGCTGCAGACCAGGCTGTTCGCCAGCAAGGAGTCGACCAGTCCCCGTCAACTGCTGCTGGTGCTGCAGGGCATGGACACCTCCGGCAAGGGAGGAGTGCTCAAGCACACCGTCGGCCTGATGGACCCGATCGGCCTCAAGGTCACCTCCTTCAAGGCGCCCTCGGCCGAGGAGCGCGCCCACGACTTTCTCTGGCGCATCGAGAAGGCGGTGCCGCCGGCCGGCTTCGTGGGCGTCTTCGACAGGTCCCACTACGAGGACGTGCTGATCCAGCGGGTGCGCTCGTTCGCGCCGGCCCAGGAGATCGAGCGGCGCTACGGTGCCATCAACGACTTCGAGAAGCGCCTCGTCGACGAGGGCACCGTCGTCCTCAAGTGCATGCTCCACATCTCGCCGGAGGTGCAGAAGGAGCGCCTCCAGGAGCGACTGGAGGACCCGACCAAGCACTGGAAGTACAACCCCGGCGACCTCGACGAGCGACAGCTGTGGGCCGCCTACACCGAGGCCTACGAGATCGCGCTGGAGCGCTGCAACACCGACCACGCGCCCTGGTTCATCGTCCCCAGCGACAAGAAGTGGTTCCGCAACCTGGCGATCGCCAAGCTGATCGAGCAGACCCTGACCAACCTCGACCTCGACTGGCCGGTCCCGGAGGGGCTCGACCTCGCCGCCGAGAAGGCACGGCTGGCAGCCGACACCATCACGACGGAATCGCTCACGTGACCCTGGACCTGGTGCGAGTCACCCGCTACGTCACACCGCTGCGGGAGGGTGGCAGCCTGCCGGGCATCGTCGAGGCCGAGGACCTCGGCACCTACGTCGGCAAGTTCCGGGGCGCTGGCCAGGGCCTGCGTGTGTTGGTCGCGGAGGTCGTCGTCGCCGGCCTCGCCCGCGCCCTCGACGTGCCGACTCCCGACCAGGTGGTGCTCGACCTCGACCCACGACTGGCTCGCTACGAGGCCGATGAGGAGGTGCAGGACCTGCTCAACGCCAGCGCCGGCCACAACCGCGGCATCGACTTCCTGCCCGGCGCCTTCGGCTACGACGTCACCGCCACGCCCGACCCCGACCTCGCGGGCCGGATCCTCTGGCTCGACGCGCTCACCGCCAACGTGGACCGCAGCTGGCGCAACCCCAACCTGCTGGTCTGGAACGGTGTCCTCTACGCCATCGACCACGGCGCCTCGCTCTACTTCCACCACTCCTGGCCGGGCGGTGGTGGCAGCCCGGAGCGGTTCGCCGCCCAGCCCTTCGACATCGCCGAGCACATCATGAGGGCCTACGCAGCCAGCGCCGCCGACCAGGACGCCGACCTGGCGCGGCGGCTGAGCGATGGCGTGCTCGACGCCGTCCTGGCCGACGTACCCGACGAATGGCTCGAGCCGGTGCCCGGCGCCGAGGACCCCGCCGCGCTGCGGACGCGCTACGCCGCCTTTCTCGGCGCCCGGCTCGCCGAGCGGACGGCATGGCTGCCGGGGGAGCCGGCATGACGCCCTACCAGTACGTCGTGCTGCGCTGCGTCCCGCATGTGGAGCGCGAGGAGTTCGTCAACGTCGGCGTGGTGCTGCACTGTCCCGACGAGGGCTTCCTCGGCTGCGCCTGGCGGGTCGACGAGGACCGGCTCCGTGTGCTGGCTCCAGACCTCGACGCCGCCGCGGTGCGTCAGGCGCTCGACGGCGTCGACAAGGTCTGTCGCGGTGAGATCGACGTGGCGGCGGGCAGCCGTGCGACTGCCTACGGCACTCGCGAGGTGCGCGATGACCTGAGCACTCGGTTCGGCCTCCTCAAGGCCCCGCGCAGCACGGTCCTCCAGCCGGGCCCAGTGCATGGCGGCGTCACGACAGATCCCGAGGAGGAACTGACCCGCCTCCTCCCCCGCCTTGTCCCCTCCACGTGAGCAGACGCAAACTGACACTCAAGCCCTGGTGAGCAGTCCCAAACTGACACCCAAACCCCGCCGACCGGTCGCAAACTGACACCCGAACCCCGCCGACCGGTCGCAAACTGACACCCAAACTCCGCCGACCGGTCGCAAACTGACACGCTCCTCGCGCGCTTCTCCTCGGTTCAGTCTGTCCCGCGAGCCACTTGGTTGTCAGTTTGGGACTGTTCACGGGCTCGTGGGTGTCAGTTTGGGACTGCTCACCGGCAATGGGGTGTCAGTTTGGGACTGGTCACCCGGAGTTAGACGGGGACCAGCTGGAGGGAGCCGACGGCGTAGCGGGCCAGGATGGCGCGGGCCAGTTCGGGGTGGGCGCCCAGCGGCTGGGAGACCGCCAGCGCGCCCGCCTCCAGTGCCAGTTCGGCGGCCCGGTCGGGCAGCCAGCCCGGGGCCAGGAACAGGGAGGCGACGGCGATGTGGCGGCGACCCTCGGCCCGGAACGCCCGGACCGCCTCACCGGTGGTCGGGGGCGCGGCGGAGGCGAAGGCGGCCGTTACCGGGAGCTTGTGGTGGGCGCCCCAGAGCCGGGCGAGCCGGGCGACGGAGGCGTTGGCGAGCCGGTCGGAGGAGCCGGCCGCGGCCAGCACCAGGGCATCGAGCTCGCGGACCCGGGCGGCGCGCAGCGCGGCACGCAGCCGCTCGTCGAGCACCTCCAGGAACGTCGGCTCCAGGCCGAGGATGGCGCTGGCGCGCAGCTTCACCCCGGGGTGCCGCACGGACGCCGCGGCGACGACGGCAGGCACGTCCACCTTGGCGTGGTAGGCCTCGGTGAGCAGCAGCGGCACCACGACGATCTCGTCGTGACCCTGGGCGACGAGCCTGTCGACCACGGTGTCGAAGGAGGGCTTGGACAGCTCGAGGAAGGCCTCGGCGACGCGGAGGTCGGGTCGGGTCCGGCGTACCTCGTCGACGAGGGCGGTGATGGTGGCGGCCGAGCGCGGGTCGCGCGAGCCGTGGGCGAGAGCGATGAGAGCTGGGGCAGTCATGGAAGGGCCTTTCGGGGAACGGTGCCCATTGCTGGGGAGCGGATCAGGTGTGGATGCCGCACTCGGTCTTGCCGGTGCCCGCCCAGCGCCCGCTGCGCGGGTCCTCGCCGGGGGCGACACGGCGCGTGCACGGCGCACAGCCGATCGACGGATAGCCGTCGTAGACGAGCGGATTGACCAGCACCCCGTTGTCCTGGAGGTAGCGCTCGACCTGCTCGTCCGACCAGCGGGCGATGGGGGAGACCTTCACCTTCTGCTTCTTGGCGTCCCAGCCGATGACCGGCGCGATGACCCGGTTGCGGGTCTCGGAGCGGCGCAGCCCGGTGGCCCAGGCGTCGTAGCCGGCCAGCGACTCCTGCAGCGGCTGGACCTTGCGCAGCCGGCAGCACAGGTCGGGGTCGCTGCGGAAGAGTTCCTTGCCGTAGGTCGCGTCCTGCTCGGCGACCGACTGTACCGGCGTGATGGTGATCAGGTTGACGTCGAGCGTGGCGGCCACGGCGTCGCGGGTGCCGATCGTCTCCACGAAGTGGTAGCCGGTGTCGAGGAAGACCACGTCGACGCCCGGCGCCACCTTGGCGGCCAGGTGGGCCAGCACCGCGTCGCCCATCGAGGAGGTGATGCAGAATCGCTCGCCGAAGGTCGCCGCCGCCCATTCGATGATGGTCTCGGCGGGTGCCAGCTCGAGCTCGGCGCCCCAGTGGGAGACGATCTCGCGCAGCTCCTCGGGAGAGCGGCCGTCGGTGTGGGCGCCGCGGAAGGCGCGGGCCGCCTCGGTGGTGGCGGTACTCACGCGGTCACCAGGTCGAGGGTCTTGTCGCCGCGCAGCAGGCTCTCCTCGGCGCGCAGCACCCACGTCGTGAACGTCTCGCCGTCCTCGCGGTCGGCCAGGTAGTTGACGACGAGCGAGCTGATGTAGTCGTCGAGCCCCTTGCTGGTGACCTTGTGGGCGCGCAGCTTGCGGCCGAAGTTCGCCTGGAGTCCGGTAGCCCCGCCCAGGTGGACCTGGAAGCCCTCGACCTGGTTGCCGTCCTCGTCCATCACCAGCTGACCCTTGAGGCCGATGTCGGCCACTTGGGTGCGGGCGCAGGCGTTGGGGCAGCCGTTGACGTTGACGGTGATGCCCTGATCGCCCAGGTCGAGGTCCGGGAAGCGCCGCTCCAGCTCGGCGATGAGGTCCGCCGAGCGCTGCTTGGTGTCGACGATGGCGAGCTTGCAGAACTCGATGCCGGTGCAGGCCATGGTGTTGCGCCGCCAGTTGGAGGGCCGCGCGGAGAGGCCGATTCGGTCGAGCGCGTCGAGGAGGGCCTCCGCGCGGTCCGGTGCGACCCCCAGCAGCACGATCTTCTGGTACGGCGTCAGCCGGGCGCCGGCGAGGCCGAACTCGTCCATCACCTCGGCCAGCGCCACCAGCAGCGAGCCCGAGACCCGTCCGACGGTCGGCGCCACGCCGACGTACAGGTTGCCGTCCTTCTGCTCGTGCACGCCGATGTGGTCGCGATGTCCCAGCGGCGAGGCCGGGGAGGGGTTGTCGATCAGCCGCTGGTGGAGGTACTCGTTCTCGAGGACCTCCCGGAACTTCTCCTTGCCCCAGTCCGCGACCAGGAACTTCAGCCGGGCCTTGGAGCGCAGCCGGCGGTAGCCGTAGTCGCGGAAGATGCCGGCTACCCCCTCCCAGACGTCGGGCACCTGCGCCAGCGGCACCCAGACGCCGAGCTTCTCGGTCAGGTGCGGGTTGGTGGACAGCCCGCCGCCGACCCAGACGTCGAAGCCGGGGCCGTGCTCGGGGTGGACGGTGCCGACGAAGGCGACGTCGTTGGTCTCGGGGGACACGTCGTGGGACGGGTGGCCGGTCAGCGCGGTCTTGAACTTGCGGGGGAAGTTGGAGAACCGCGGGTCGCCGAGGTAGCGGCGCTTGATCTCCTCCAGCGCCGAGGTGCCGTCGATGATCTCGTCCTCGGCGACGCCGGCCACGGGCGAGCCCAGGAACGGCCGGGGACTGTCGCCGCACGCCTCCAGGGTCGACAGCCCGGCGGCCTCGAGCCTCTCCCAGATCGCGGGGACGTCCTCGATCCGGATCCAGTGGTACTGGATGTTCTCGCGGTCGGTGACGTCGGCGGTGTCCCGAGCGTAGTCGCGGCCGATCTCGCCGAGCGCCCGGACGGTGGCCGGGGGGAGCAGCGCGCCGTCGGAGCGGACCCGCATCATGAAGTAGCGGTCGTCGAGCTCCTCCTCGTCCAGCACCGCGGTCTTGCCACCGTCGATGCCGGGCCGGCGCTGGGTGTAGAGGCCCATCCAGCGGAACCGGCCGCGCAGGTCGGCGGGGTCGATCGAGTCGAAGCCCCGCTTGGAGTAGATGTCGAGGATCCGCCTCCGAACGTTGAGCGGGTCGTCGTCCTTCTTGGACTGCTCGTTCTTGTTCAGCGGCTCGGTGAAGCCGAGCGCCCACTGGCCTTCGCCGCGCTTGGGACGCGGGATCTCGGTGGCGGTCGCGAGCGCGGGCTTGTAGCGCAGGTCAGGCATGTCGGGATGCTTTCCGCAGAAGGGGCGCGGCTCCGCCGAGGGCGGGGCGCCGGGGTGGTCTGGTCGGGACGGCGATCAGCGACGACACATCATGCTGCGGGTCCGCCCGAGGTCCACGTGGCGACGAGCCACGAGGTGGGCGTGAGTTGCAGCGGAGACCATGACACTCATCTTGAACGGCTCAAGGGGTGCTTCACAACTTCGAATCCCAGAATATGAGACATATGTCTGCAATGTGAGACACGTCGTCGGGATTGGTCGCGATCCGACGCGGCTCACTAGGCTCTGCGGCATGGCCGACGAGCTCAACGACTCCCTGTCCGCTCCTGGCGTCGCGGCGCTGACCAGCTCCGCCTACCGACAGGCCCTCGAGGTGATCGCCTCGGTGGAGCCGCGCATCGCCGCCGCCACCCGACAGGAGCTGGCCGACCAGCGCGGATCGCTCAAGCTCATCGCCAGCGAGAACTATGCTTCGCCGGCGGTGCTGTTGACCATGGGGACCTGGTTCAGCGACAAGTACGCCGAGGGCACGGTGGGACACCGGTTCTACGCCGGCTGCCAGAACGTCGACACCGTCGAGGCGCTCGCCGCCGAGCACGCCCGGGAGCTGTTCGGGGCGCCGTACGCCTATGTCCAGCCGCACTCCGGCATCGACGCCAACCTGGTCGCGTTCTGGTCGATCCTGGCCCACCACGTCGAGACGCCGTACCTCGAGAAGCACCAGGCCCGCAATGTCAACGAGCTCACCGAGGCCGACTGGGAGGAGCTGCGCCACGAGCTCGGCAACCAGCGCCTGCTCGGCATGAGCCTGGACGCCGGCGGCCACCTCACCCACGGCTTCCGGCCCAATATCTCCGGCAAGATGTTTCACCAGCAGCAGTACGGCACCGACCCCGAGACCGGGCTGCTGGACTACGACGCGGTCCGGGCCAAGGCCCGCGAGTTCCGGCCGCTGGTCATCGTGGCCGGCTACTCGGCGTACCCCCGGCGGGTCGACTTCGCCAAGATGCGCGAGATCGCCGACGAGGTCGGCGCCACCCTGATGGTCGACATGGCCCACTTCGCCGGCCTGGTGGCGGGCAAGGTGTTCACCGGCGACGAGGACCCGGTGCCGCACGCCCACGTCACCACCACGACGACTCACAAGAGCCTGCGTGGCCCGCGCGGCGGCATGGTGCTGGCGCAGGAGGAGTTCGCCGCCGACGTCGACCGCGGCTGCCCGATGGTGCTCGGCGGCCCGCTCTCGCACGTGATGGCCGCCAAGGCCGTCGCCCTCGCCGAGGCCCGGCGTCCCGAGTTCCAGGTCTACGCGCAGAGCGTCGCCGACAACGCCAAGTCGCTCGCCGAGGGCTTCCTCAAGCGGGACGCCAGGCTGGTGACCGGCGGCACCGACAACCACCTCGTGCTCCTGGACGTGACGAGCTTCGGCCTGACCGGCCGGCAGGCCGAGTCGGCGCTGCTCGATGCCGGCGTGGTCACCAACCGCAACTCGGTGCCCGCCGACCCCAACGGCGCCTGGTACACCTCCGGCGTCCGCCTCGGCACCCCGGCGCTGACCACCCGCGGCTTCGGTGCCGCGGAGTTCGACATGGTCGCCGAGCTGATCGTCGACGTGCTCGCCAACACCTCGCCGGTGGGTGACTCCAAGGCCAAGTACGTCCTCGCCGACGGCGTCGCCGACCGCACGAAGGCGGCCAGCGCCGAGCTGCTCGACAAGCACCCGCTCTACCCGGGTCTCGACCTGGCCTGAGCCCACCCGCGACGTCAGAGGACCGGCGTGGTGCGCTCCACGATCGCGCCCAGGTCGGCGCCGGCCAACATGCCGTAGGTGCCATCGTGACGGCCGGCGAGCCGGGAGGCCACGAAAGCGTCGGCGACGGCGGGCGGTGCGAACCGGACCAGCAGCGAGCCCTGCAGCACCGCCGCCATCCGGCCGGCCAGCCGCCGGGCGGAGCCCTCCATCGACGCAGGCTCGAGCGAGCCGAGCAGCTGCAGCAGATCCTCGGTCGCCGCGTCGAGCCGGGCGTCGGCGCCGCGGGCGCGACCGATCTCGACGAGGTAGGCGTCGAGCACCTCCGGCTCCCGGGACAGCGCCCGCAGCACGTCGAGCGCGTTGACATTGCCGGAGCCCTCCCACACCGAGTTGAGCGGCGCCTCCCGGTAGAGCAGCGGCATCCCCGAGTCCTCGACGTACCCGTTGCCGCCCAGGCACTCCAGCGCCTCGGCCACCATGCCCGGGGTGCGCTTGCAGACCCAGAACTTCGCCAGCGGCAGCCCGATCCGGCGCAGCGCCGCCTCGTGCGGGTCGTGCGGGGCGTCGACGGCGGCGGCGAGCCGCATCGCGAGAGTGGTGGCGGCCTCGGACTCGATCGCGAGGTCGGCGATCACGTTCCGCATCAGCGGCTTGTCGGCCAGCAGCCCGCCGAACGCCGACCGGTGCGCGACATGCCAGGACGCCTCGGACACCGCCCGCCGCATCAGCGAGGCGGAGCCGAGCACGCAGTCCAGCCGGGTCGCGGCGACCATCTCGATGATGGTGCGCACGCCCCGGCCCTCGTCGCCGAGCCGGAAGACCGCGGTGCCGTCGAACTCCAGCTCCGCGGAGGCGTTGGAGTGGTTGCCGAGCTTGTCCTTGAGCCGTACGACGTCGAGCCGGTTGCGGCTGCCGTCGGGCAGCACCCGGGGGAGCACGAAGCAGGTCAGCCCGCCGGGCGCCTGGGCGAGCACCAGGAAGACGTCGTTCATCGGCGCCGAGGTGAACCACTTGTGGCCGTGCAGCGTGTAGGTGCCCTCGACCGAGGTACGGCGTGCCTCGGTGAGATTGGCGTGCACGTCGGAGCCGCCCTGCTTCTCGGTCATCCCCATGCCGGCCAGCGCGCCGAGCTTGCTCTGCGCCGGCCGTAGGCCGGGGTCGTAGTGGCGGGAGGCCAACAACGGCGTCCACGCCTTGGCGAGCGGGTCGTCGGCGCGCAGCGCCGGCACCGCGGCGTAGGTCATCGAGACCGGGCAGCCGTGGCCGGGCTCGGTGTGGGACCAGGCCATGAAGCCGGCCGCCCGGCGCACATGGGCGTGCGGATCGTCGCTCTCCCAGGCCGCGGCGGCGAGCCCGTGGCCGATGGCCCGCTCCATCAGCCAATGCCAGGACGGGTGGAAGGCGACCTCGTCGATCCGGTTGCCGTAGCGGTCGTAGGGCGTGAGCACCGGCTCGTTGGCGTTGGCGAGCAGGCCGTGCTCGCGCGCCTCCTCCGAGCCCGCCTGGAGGCCGAGGGCGAGCAGCGACTCCAGCGTCTCGGCGGAGCCGTGCCGGAGCACTGCTTCGGTCAGGGCGCGATCGGCGGTGACGACGTTGTGGCCGGCCAGCAGCGGGGCCTGGTTGAGCACGACTCGGGTGTCGGTTGCCGGAGACGTTGCCGAGGGTGCGGTGGTCATGCCACTACGGTAGTCACGTGACGGAGGAGGGCGGTCCCGACGCGGAGGTGTTCCGTCCCGGGGAGGTGTCGCTCCCCGAGCACGTCAGGTCGCCGTGGTGGCGGCTCGGGCGCCGGCTGCTGGCCGCCTTCGCGATCCTGGCCGGCACCGTCGCGCTGGTCTACTTCGACGGGGACGGCTACCACGACAACAACGGCGACGGCGTCAGCCTGATCGACGCGATCTACTACACGACCGTCACGCTGAGCACGACGGGGTACGGCGACATCACGCCGGCCTCGGAGCGCGCCCGGCTCATCAACGCGCTCGTCATCACTCCCGCCCGGATCGGCTTCCTTGTCCTGTTGATCGGCACCACCATCGAGGTGCTCACCACCCAGGGCCGCGAGCTCATCCGGGTCTCCCGTTGGAGGAAGCACATGGACCACCACGTCGTGATCGTCGGCTACGGCACCAAGGGCCGCAGCGCCGTCGACACCCTCGTCAGCAACGGGCTCGACCGGGAGGCCATCGTCGTGGTCGACCCGGGCCCGGCGGCGCTGGAGGACGCCCATGCGGACGGACTGGCCGTCGTCACCGGCGACGCCACCCGCCGTGAGGTCCTCAAGCGGGCCGGCGTCGACCGGGCCGACCAGGTCATCATCACGACCGATCGCGACGACACCAACGTGCTCACCACGCTCACGGTGCGCCAGCTCAACCCCGACGCCTGGATCGTCGCCTCCGCCCGCGAGCAGGAGAACGCCCCGCTGATGAAGCAGTCCGGCGCCAGCTCGGTGATCACCTCCTCCGACGCGGTGGGCCGACTGCTCGGCCTCTCGTCGCTCTCGCCGACGCTGGGGTCGGTGATGGAGGACCTGCTGACCTACGGGGAGGGCCTGGAGGTCGCCGAGCGCGACCTGCTGGTCACCGAGGTCGGCAAGCAGCCGCAGCAACTGCCGGACCAGGTGATCGCGGTGGTGCGCGACGAGAAGGTGTTCCGCTACTTCGACCCGGTCGTCACCCAGCTGGCGCGCGGGGACCGGCTGATCGTCGTACGCCCCGCCAAGGAGCTGCCCTGGGCGCCCCGGCCCGGCACCCACGACGAGGACTTCGCCGTCGAGTCAGACTAGGGCAGAAATGAGTTGAACCGCTGGCGTCTCGGGTCACCAGCGGTTCAACGAGAAGAACGATAGCGCGTGCTGGCCGGGTTTCAAACCCATTTCTGGCGACGAGCTCGAAGTTGGTCCATTCGGGTGGTGTGACCTAGTCCGAACGGGCTATCTCATCGAGTCGAGGACCAGCGCCAGATCCGCCTCGGTCGTCTGCGGGTTGACGATGGCGAACCTGGTGCAGACTCGGCCCTGGTGGCGGGTGGGCGTCACGAACGCGGTGCCCGCAGCGAGCAGCCGCCCGCTCCACTCGGCGTAGTCGGTCTCACTCCAGCCGATCCGCTCGAAGATCAGCACGGACAGGTCGGGCTCGACCAGCAGCCGGAGATGGTCGGCGGCGTCGATCAGCTCGCGGCCGCGACGGGCGGTGCACAGCGTCGCCTCGACCGCCTCGGCGTACGCCTGGGTGCCGTGCACCGCCAGCGAGAACCAGAACGGCAGGCCGCGCGCCCGTCGGGTGAGCTGGATCGCGAAGTCGCTGGGGTTCCAGTCACCGTGGTCGCCCTCGACGGTGACGGGGTCGAGGTAGCCGGCTCTCTGGGTGTGCGCGGCCCGGGCCAGCACCGGGTCGCGGTAGAGCAGCGCGCAGCAGTCGTAGGGGGCGAAGAGCCACTTGTGCGGGTCGACGATGAAGGAGTCGGCCCGCTCGATGCCGGCATAGCGGTCGCGCACGCTCGGCGCGGCGAGCCCGGCGCCGCCGTAGGCGCCGTCGACATGGAGCCACCAGCCCTGTTCGGTCGCGACGTCGGCGATGCCGGCGATGTCGTCGACGGCGCCCAGGTTGGTCGAGCCCGCGGTGGCGACGACGGCGAAGACCGACTCGCGCTGCTCCGGACTCGCGGTCGCGAGCCAGTCGCGCAGCGCGACGCCGGTGAGGCGGCCGCGCTCGTCCCCGGGGAGGAGTACGACGTCCACGTCCATGACCGACTCCAGCGCGTGCTTGACCGAGGAGTGGGTCTCGTCGGTGAGCAGCACCGTCCACCGCGGTGGTCGGCCGCCACGTCGGTGCTGCGCGGCGGCGCGGGCGGCCACCAGGGCCGAGAGGTTGCCGACGGTGCCGCCCTGCACGAACACGCCGCCGGCGCCCTCGGGCAGCCCGGCCAGCGAGGCGAGCCAGCCGAGCGCCTGGTTCTCGGCGAAGACGGCGCCGGCGCCCTCCAGCCAGCTGCCGGCGTACACGCTGGAGGCGCCGACGAGCATGTCGAACGCCGCGGCCGCCTTGGTCGGTGCGGCGGGGATGAAGGAGAGGTAGCGCGGGTTGTCGGTGGACAGGCAGGCGGGTGCCAGCACGTCCTCCCACAGCCGCAGCGCCTCGTCCTGGCCGATCCCGGTGGCCGTCACGGTCTGCCCGGCCCGGGCCAGCAGCTCCTCGGGGGACCGGGTGTTGTCGAGCGGCGCCCGCATCGCCAGCCGGTCCAGACACAGGTCGGCGAGACCGCGAGCGAGCGCCGCCGTGGCCTGGGTGTAGGAGTGCATCACCGCGCGGTGAGGACGACCGGGCCGTCCTCGGTGACGGCGACGGTGTGCTCCATGTGGGCGCCCCGGGAGCCGTCGGCCGAGCGCAGCGTCCAGCCGTCGGGGTCGGTGTAGATCTGGTCGGTCGTGTGCAGGAACCACGGCTCGATGGCGATGACCAGGCCGGGCTGCAGCTTGAATCCCCGGCCCGGCTTGCCGTCGTTGGGCACGTGCGGGTCGCCGTGCATGGTGCGGCCGACGCCGTGGCCGCCGAACTGGGTGTTGATCTTGAGGCCGGCGCGCTTGGCGACGACCGCGATGGCGTGGGAGATGTCGCCGATCCGGTTGCCCGCCTGCGCCGCGGCGATGCCGGCGGCCAGCGCCTGGGTGGTGGTCTCGATGAGGTCGAGGTCCTCCTGCCGCGGCGTGCCGACGACGACGCTGAGCGCCGAGTCGGACACCCAGCCGTCGACGCTGGCGGCGAAGTCGACGCTGAGCAGGTCGCCGTCCTGGAGCACGTAGTCGAAGGGCAGGCCGTGCAGCACGGCGTCGTTGACGCTGGTGCACAGCACCTTGCCGAACGGCATCGCGCCGAAGCTCGGGTGGTAGTCGATATAGCAGGACTCGGCGCCGCGGTCCTTGATCATCTGGTGGGCCAGCTCGTCGAGCTCGAGCAGGTTGACGCCCACGTCGGCCTTGGCCTGCAGTGCGAGGAGCACCTCGGCGACGAACCGGCCGGCCGGCCGCATCTGCTCGATCTGGGCGGCGGTGCGGAGCTCGATCATGTCGGGGTCCCCGCGTCGGCGCGAGCGAAGCGAGTGGCGTCGTGGGGTGAGGTCATGAGGCGACTCTATGACGTCGTTCCGCCGTGAGCAGAACCGCCCAGAGGGCAATCCCTCGGCCGTCGTACGACCTGCCGGGAGGCGCTGGAGGCCGAGCGATCGATGCTGCCCGGCCGGATCGAGATCGACCCGTTCCCGTTCCGTGCCCCCGTGCGGATCGAGGTCGAGGTGCGCCTGCTGCCCGACCGCGGGTGGACGCGGGCGGAGGCGGTCGCCCGGCTCGACCGTCAACCGGCGCGGACCAAGCAGTGGCAGGTCTGTCCGGCCGGCTGAGCCCGCCGTCGAGGGCTCTCCCGTGGCCGGGGGTCCCTGCCTACCAGCCGCGGGCGCGCCACTCCGGGAGGCTGGCACGCTCGGCGCCGATCGTCGAGTCGTTGCCGTGGCCGGGATAGAACCAGGTCTCGTCGGGGAGGCGAGCGAAGATTCGCTCCTCGACGTCGTCGATCAGCTGGGCGAAGGCAGTGGCCTTCGCCTCCGGCTCGCCGAAGGTGCCGCCGACGCCACCGGGGAAGAGCGAGTCGCCGGTGAACAGATGGGGGTGGCCGGCGGGGTCGTCGTACAGCAGGCAGATCGAGCCGGGGGTGTGGCCGCGGACGGCGATGACCTCCAGTTGGGACTCGCCGACCTGGACCCGGTCGCCGTCGGCCACCGCCCGGGTGATCGGTACGCCGGTCTGCTCGGTGATCGCCGCGGCGTCGGGCGCTCCGGCGACGGTCTCGGCACCGGTGGCCGCAACGACGTCGGCGAGGGCGCGGTGGTGATCCCAGTGCTGGTGGGTGGTGACGACCGCGTCGAGGCCGGCCGTGCCGATCATCGCCAGCAGCCGCTCGGGCTCGGCGGCGGCGTCGATCATCACCTGGGCGCCGGTGTGCTTGCAGCGCAGCAGATAGCAATTGTTGGACATCTTCGGGTCCACCGCGACCTTGTGGACGGTCAGATGGAGCAGGTCACGGCCGTCGTAGAGGCCACCAGGGCGGACGGCGCCGGTGTAGGTCACGGGGAGAGTCTGCCACCGATACGGAACTGTCACCGGTGCCTGTTAGAGTGGCGAACATCTGTTCGAAGGCTCAGATGAATTCGGGGGTAGAGAGTGGCCGATCAGCTCGTCATCCGAGGTGCCCGCGAGCACAACCTCAAGGATGTGTCCCTCGACCTGCCGCGCGACTCGCTGATCGTCTTCACGGGCCTGTCCGGGAGCGGCAAGTCGAGCCTGGCCTTCGACACCATCTTCGCCGAGGGCCAGCGCCGCTATGTCGAGTCCCTGTCGGCGTACGCGCGTCAGTTCCTGGGCCAGATGGACAAGCCCGACGTCGACTTCATCGAGGGCCTCAGCCCGGCGGTCAGCATCGACCAGAAGTCCACCAGCAAGAACCCTCGCTCCACGGTCGGCACCATCACCGAGGTCTACGACTACCTCCGCCTGCTCTATGCGCGCGCCGGCCGGCCGCACTGCCCGACCTGTGGTGCCCCGATCGAGCGGCAGACCCCGCAGCAGATCGTCGACCGCATCCTCGCGCTGGAGGAGGGCAGGCGGTTCCAGGTGCTCTCGCCGGTGATCCGCGGCCGCAAGGGCGAGTACGTCGAGCTCTTCGGGCAGTTGCAAAGCCAGGGCTACTCACGCGCCCGGGTGGACGGCGAGACCCACCTCCTCGACGCGGTGACATCGGGAGCGGGACCCAAGCTCGACAAGCAGAAGAAGCACACCATCGAGGTCGTCATCGACCGCCTGCAGGTCAAGGCGTCGAGCAAGCGGCGGCTCACCGACTCCGTCGAGACCGCGCTGGAGCTGTCCGGCGGCCTGGTGCTGGTCGACTTCGTCGACGACGGCACGGAGCTGAAGTTCTCCGAGAAGATGGCCTGCCCCAACGACCACCTCATCGACACCGACGAGCTCGAGCCGCGCACGTTCTCCTTCAACAGCCCGTTCGGCGCCTGCCCGGCCTGTCACGGCCTCGGCACCCGGATGGAGGTCGACCCCGAGCTGGTCGTCCCCAACCCGGCAGCGACCCTGGGCGAGGGCGCCATCCAGCCGTGGAGCCACGCCCACATCGCCGACTACTTCATCCGGCTGCTGGGCGCGCTCGGCGACGAGTTGGGCTTCGACCTCAACACGCCCTGGGAGGACCTGCCCAAGGCAGCCCAGAAGACCATCCTCGACGGCCACGTCCGCAAGGTGCACGTGGTCACCGTCAACCGCTACGGCCGCCAGCGGGCCTACGACGCCGAGTTCGAGGGCGTCCGGTCCTACGTCGAGCGTCGCCACCGCGAGGCCGAGTCCGACGTCAGCCGGGAGCGGTTCGAGGGCTTCATGCGCGAGGTGCCCTGCCCGACCTGTCAGGGCAGCCGGCTCAAGCCGGTCTCGATGGCCGTCACGCTCGGCGCGAAGGACCCTGCCAATCCTGGGGGGACAGGCAAGAACATCGCCGAGGTCTGCGCGCTGCCCATCGACGAGGCCTCCGCCTACCTCGACGCCGTCGTCCTCACCGAGCGCGAGAGGCAGATCGCCGAGCGGGTGCTCAAGGAGATCCAGGAGCGACTGCGGTTCCTGCTCGACGTCGGCCTCGACTACCTCTCCCTCGACCGGCCCAGCGGCAGCCTGTCCGGCGGCGAGGCGCAGCGGATCCGGCTGGCCACCCAGATCGGCGCCGGCCTCGTCGGTGTCCTCTACGTCCTCGACGAGCCCTCGATCGGCCTGCACCAGCGTGACAACGCCCGGCTCATCGAGACGCTGATCCGGCTCAAAGACCTCGGCAACACCCTCATCGTCGTCGAGCACGACGAGGACACCATCCGGGTCGCCGACTGGGTCGTCGACATCGGGCCGCGCGCCGGCGAGCACGGCGGCCACGTCGTCCACTCCGGCACGGTCGAGGCGCTCTACGCCAACGAGAGGTCGCTGACCGGGCAATACCTCGCCGGCAAGCGGGAGATCCCCGTTCCCGACGTGCGCCGGCCGCCGACCAAGGGCCGGGAGCTGCGGGTGCTCGGCGCCAAGGAGAACAACCTCAAGGACATCGACGTCAGCTTCCCGCTCGGCGTCTTCCTGGCGGTCACCGGCGTCTCCGGGTCCGGCAAGTCGACGCTGGTCAACGACATCCTCTACACCAGCCTCGCCAAGCAGATCTACAACGCCCGAGCCATCCCCGGCCGGCACCGCACCATCACCGGCCTGGAGCACGTCGACAAGGTGATCCACGTCGACCAGAGCCCGATCGGCCGGACGCCGCGATCCAACCCGGCGACCTACACCGGCGTTTTCGACCACGTCCGCAAGCTCTTCGCTTCGACCCCCGAGGCCAAGATGCGGGGCTACCAGCAAGGCCGGTTCTCCTTCAACGTCAAGGGGGGCCGCTGCGAGGCCTGCTCCGGCGACGGCACCATCAAGATCGAGATGAACTTCCTGCCCGACGTCTACGTGCCCTGCGAGGTCTGCCACGGGCAGCGCTACAACCGCGAGACGCTCGAGGTGCACTACAAGGGCAAGAACATCGGCGAGGTGCTCGACATGCCGATCGAGGAGGCGGTGGAGTTCTTCGCCGCGGTGCCGGCGATCAACCGCCATCTCACGACGCTGGTCGAGGTCGGCCTGGGCTATGTCCGGCTCGGCCAGCCCGCCACCACCCTCTCCGGCGGCGAGGCGCAGCGGGTGAAGCTCGCCAGCGAGCTGCAGAAGCGATCCACCGGCCGCACCGTCTACGTCCTCGACGAGCCGACCACCGGCCTGCACTTCGAGGACATCCGCAAGCTGCTCGGGGTGCTGTCCAGCCTGGTCGACAAGGGCAACACGGTCCTGGTGATCGAGCACAACCTCGACGTCATCAAGACCGCGGACTGGATCGTCGACATGGGCCCGGAGGGCGGCAACAAGGGCGGTACCGTCGTCGCCGAGGGCACCCCGGAGCAGATCGCCGCAGATCCGGAGTCCCACACCGGCAGGTTCCTCAAGCCGCTGCTCGACGGGCGCGAGGCGCGTGTGACCACGGCCGCCAAGCCGTCGAGGAGCAGCAAGCCGGCCAAGGCCACCACCCGCCGCAGGACGGTCGCGAGGGCGGGCTGATCGGGCCCGGTGAACCCTGGCCGGCTCTCAGCTAGGTCATAGATACGACGACTAGCGTCGCCTCGACCGATGACCTCCGACCACGAAAGAGGCCGCGTCCATGACAACGACGACCCCGTCGTCCGCGAGCCAGCTCACTCGCCGCAGCGCCATCCTCGGCGCCGCCGGACTCGGCATCGGCACCCCGCTGCTCGCCGCCTGTGACGACGGCAGCACCAGCGAGGTCACCGAGGACCCAGCGTCCTCCACGGCGGCGACGTCGCCGAGCGCCATCTCCTCCGACAGCACGACCTCCGACAGCACGACCTCCGACGGGGCGACCTCCGACGGGGCGACCTCAGCCGGGGCGGCGCCGGCGGGTGACCCGATCGCCTCGACCGACGACATCGAGGTCGGCGGCGGCACCATCTTCGCCGACGAGGACGTCGTCGTCACCCAGCCGGAGGCGGGCACCTTCAAGGCCTTCAGCGCCACCTGCACCCACAAGCAATGCACGGTGAGCAAGGTCGAGGACCAGCAGATCGTGTGCACCTGTCACTACAGCAAGTTCTCCATCGAGGACGGCTCGGTCGAGTCCGGTCCCGCGTCGACGTCACTTCCGGAGGAGTCGATCACGGTCGCCAACGGCCAGATCTACCTCGGCTAGCTGATTGATGCACGGGGGTCGCGCAGCGTGCGAGACCCGTGCATCAATCAGCTAGGGCGCGCCAGGCCTCGTCACGCGGGGAGCGACGTCGGTCCAGCCGGGCGTCGAGCAGCACCCGCGCCTGGTCCCAGCGGTCGGCCTTCAGGAGCGCCGCGATCCGAGCCTCCTCGACCACCTCGCGCTGCGCGTCCGACCCGCCAAGGCGTCGTACCTCGGGAGCGAGGCGGGCCAGCGCGGCGGCGGCCTCCGAGGGGCGACCGGCCGCCATCTGCCCCAGCGCGGCCGCGAGCGGGGCGATCACCTCGCGCTGGGTCGGGTGGTCGTGCCCGGCTGCCCAGGTCGCGAGCCGCGCCAGTGCGGCGGCGTCGCCACGCGCCAGTTGGGCGATGGCGACATGCATCGCCAGGAACGGTGTGGCCGGCCGGGCCATCGTCTCCGGCGAGGTCACCCGAACCACCTCGTCGATCGCCGGCACGTCGCCGGCGCCAGGAGTGAGCGCCCAGCGGAAGAGCAGCGAGCCGGAGTCGACCAGGGCGCGACAGCCCAACGCATTGCCCGGCTGTAGCTGGGTCTCGTAGCGCCGTCGTACCGCATCCAGGTCGCCGAGCGAGAGCTCGTGCAGCGCGGCGTGCCAGGAGAAGTGTGACAGCGAGTCGATGGCCGCGCCGTCGCCCAGCACCCACGACGACATCCAGGCCAGCCCGGCCTCGTGGTCGCCGGTCTCGTAGTGCGCGTGGGCGCGGGCATGGGCGGAGTGGCCGGCGCCGGGCTCCTCGGCCAGCGAGCGACACGCCAGCGCCATGGCGTCGTCGAACCGCTGCTGCTCCTGCCGGACGAAGGCCAGCAGCCCGGTGAACCACCAGTCGTCGCCGTACGCCGGGCGACACCGCTCGACGATCGCCCACGCCTCCTCCGGCACCTCGGTGACGCCGGCGAAGGCGATCGTGGGAACGGCCGTGGAGAGCAGCAGCGCGTCGAGCGGGTACGCCGCCAGGTGGGCGACCAGCGGCCGCGAGTCGCCCCGCACGTGGGCCGCGACGGCGTGGACGTGACCGCGCTCGCGCTCGCTGGCTCGGCCGGCATGGAGCTCGGCCGCGCGCAGCCGGGCGGGCACGTCGATCGGGGCGCACATCTCGTGGCCGAGCAGCGCCAGCGCCGCATGGCCCAGCGCGAACGTCGGGTCGTGGACGATCGACTCGGCGAGGTGCTCGACGGCCCCGAGGCGCAGCCGCAGCACGTCGAGCACGCCACGGTTGTAGGCCGCCGCGGCCGCCTGACTGGTGCTCAGCCCGTAGCCGTAGACGTCTCGGATCGCCATGAAAGCATAGTAACCCACGCGACTAACTTGTCTGAGCAGGTGGAACACCCTCGTCCTCCGTGTCGGGTCACTGTCGGCGGCGAGCCGTAGGGTTGGGGCGTGCCAGACCCGAGGAGCTATCGCCCGCGGACCGGCGACATCCCGACCCAGCCCGGCGTCTACCGCTTCCGCGATCCGAAGGGCCGGGTCGTCTACGTCGGCAAGGCGGTCAACCTCAGGTCGCGGCTGACGTCGTACTTCCAGGACATCGGCAACCTCCACCCCCGCACCGCCACCATGGTGACCACCGCCGCCAGCGTGGAGTGGACGGTGGTCAACACCGAGGTCGAAGCGCTTCAGCTCGAATACTCCTGGATCAAGGAGTTCGACCCGCGGTTCAACGTGAAGTACCGCGACGACAAGTCCTATCCCTGGCTCGCCGTCACCGTCTCCGACGAGTTTCCCCGCGTGATGGTGGGCCGCGGCGCCAAGCGCAAGGGCACCCGCTACTTCGGCCCTTACAGCCACGCCTGGGCCATCCGCGAGACGGTCGACGTGCTGCTGCGGGTCTTCCCGATGCGCTCGTGCAGCAACGGCGTCTTCAAGCGCAGCCAGCAGGTCGGCCGGCCCTGCCTGCTCGGTTACATCGAGAAGTGCTCGGCGCCCTGCGTCGGCAACATCTCTGCCGAGGACCACCGTCGCATCGTCGACGACTTCTGCGACTTCATGGCCGGCCACACCGCTGGCTTCATGCGGCGCATCGAGAAGGAGATGTACGCCGCCAGCGAGGCGATGGAGTTCGAGCGGGCCGCCCGGCTGCGCGACGACCTCGGCGCCATGGAGCGGGCGCTGGAGAAGCAGGCGGTGGTGCTCGGCGACGGCGCCGACGCCGACGTGATCGCGCTGGCCGAGGACCCGCTCGAGGTGGCGGTGCAGATCTTCCACGTCCGGGGCGGGAGGATCCGCGGCCAGCGCGGCTGGGTGGCCGACCGGATGGACGAGGGCGAGACCGCCAAGCTGGTGGAAGACTTCCTGCTCCAGCTCTATGCCGGTGAGCCCGACGCCATCCCGCGGGAGGTCCTGGTGCCGGCGCTGCCGCCAGAGCCGGTGGTCTTCGAGGAGCTGCTCTCCGACCTGCGTGGCTCCCGGGTGCAGATCCGGGTGCCGCAGCGCGGCGACAAGAAGATCCTGCTGGAGACCGTCGCTCGCAACGCCGGCCAGTCGCTGGCGCTGCACAAGACCCGGCGCGCCTCCGACCTGACCACCCGTGGCCGGGCGCTGGAGGAGCTACAGGAGGCGCTCGACCTGCCCGATGCGCCGCTGCGGATCGAGTGCTACGACATCTCCCACATGCAGGGCTCCGAGATCGTCGCCTCGATGGTGGTCTTCGAGGACGGCCTGGCCCGCAAGAGCGAATACCGCCGGTTCGTCATCAAGGGCCAGGACGGCTCCGACGACGTCAAGGCGATGCACGAGGTGATCACCCGCCGGTTCCGGCGGCTGCTCGACGAGCAGGCCACCTCGACAGAGGTCAACGGGGAGAACGGGCCGATGCTGGTCGACCCCGAGACCGGCCGGCCGCGCAAGTTCGCCTACGCGCCGGGACTGGTCGTCGTCGACGGCGGCGCCCCACAGGTGGCCGCCGCCTGCCGCGCCCTCGACGAGCTCGGGATCGACGACATCCCGGTCTGCGGCCTCGCCAAGCGGCTGGAGGAGGTCTGGCTGCCCGCCGACCCCGACCCGGTGATCCTGCCGCGCAGCTCCGAGGGTCTCTACCTGCTGCAGCGGGTCCGCGACGAGGCCCACCGGTTCGCCATCGCCCACCACCGGTCTCGGCGCTCGAAGTCGATGGTCGAGAGCTTGCTCGACGACGTCCCCGGCCTGGGCGAGGTGCGGCGCAAGACCCTGCTCAAGCACTTCGGGTCGCTCAAGAGGCTGCGGGCAGCGAGCGTCGAGGAGATCGCGACGGTTCCCGGCATCGGACCCGCCACCGCGGCGGCGATCAAGGGCGCCGTGGACCACAATGGGGCCGGTGGCGTCGCCGTCAACACGGCCACGGGCGAGATCGAGGAGACCTGAGTGACTGAACCGACCGAGCAGCTCGGCCGATCGGCGGAGCAGCCCAGCCCATCGGCCGCGGAGCAGCCCGGCGAGCTCGTCGTCGTCACCGGCATGACCGGAGCCGGCCGCAGCACCGCCGCGAAGGAGCTGGAGGACCTCGGCTACTTCGTCACCGACAACCTGCCGCCGTCGCTGCTGCCCGAGGTGGTGCGACTCGTGAACGAGTCCCGCGGCGTGCGGCAGCCGGTCGCCGTGGTCGTCGACGTGCGTTCCGGCTCCTTCTTCGACGAGCTCGAGACCGCTCTGGCCAAGGGCGTGACCGGTCGGCAGACCACGCTGGTGTTCCTCGACGCCACCGACGAGGTGCTGGTACGACGCCAGGAGGCGGCCCGGCGACCGCACCCGCTGCAGGGCACCGATCGGCTGCTCGACGGACTCCAGCGAGAACGGGTCGCCATCGCCGAGCTGCGGGCCATCGCCGACATCGTGATCGACACCAGCGCGCTCAACGTGCACCAGTTGACCGACCGGATCGCCCAGGCCTTCGGCACCCCCGACACCACCAAGCTGCGGGTCTCGGTGGTCAGCTTCGGTTTCAAGTACGGCATCCCGGTCGACGCCGACTTCGTTGCCGACATGCGCTTCCTGCCCAACCCGCACTGGGTCCCCGAACTGCGCGGCGGCAACGGCCGCGACAACCCGGCGGTGGCCGAGTACGTCTACTCCCGGCCGGGCGCACAGGAGTTCCTCGACGGCTATGTCCCGGTGCTCGCAGGCGTGGCCGAGGGCTATGTGCGCGAGGGCAAGCGGTTCATGCGGGTGGCGATCGGCTGCACCGGCGGCAAGCACCGCAGCGTCGCCATGGCCGAGGAGATCGCCCAACGGCTGCGGGCGCGCGGACTGGTGGCCCGGGCGATCCACCGCGACCTCGGCAGGGAATAGGAAGCGCGATGTCCCAGACCTCCTCGCGGGACTTCGGCGACCGCGCCCAGGCGGTGGTCGCGTTCGGCGGCGGCCATGGCCTGCACGCCTCGCTGTCGGCGCTGCGGATCCTGGTCGACGATCTCACCGTCGACGAGCTCGCCGCGATCGTCACCGTCGCCGACAACGGCGGTTCCTCCGGCCGACTCCGGCGCGAGTTCGACGTACTGCCGCCGGGCGACCTGCGGATGGCGCTGGCCGCACTGTGCGGCGCCGACGACTGGGGCAGCACCTGGGCACAGGTGCTGCAGCACCGCTTCGCCGGCGACGGCGAGATGAAGGGCCACAACCTCGGCAACCTCCTCATCGTCGGCCTCTGGGAGCTGCTCGGCGACCACGTCACCGCGCTGGACTGGGTGGGCAAGCTGCTCGGTGCCAAGGGCCGGGTGCTGCCGATGGCGCTGACCCCGATGGACGTCACCGCCTTCGTGCGCGGCTTGGTGCCGGGCGATCCCGACGTGCTGACGCTGATCCGCGGCCAGGTAGAGATCGCCACCACCGGCGGCGTCATCGACTCCATCGCCCTGGAGCCGGCCGATCCGCCGGCCGCGCCGGAGGCCATCGAGGCGATCAACCGCGCCGACTACGTCTTCCTCGGCCCCGGCTCCTGGTTCACCTCGGTGATCCCGCACCTGCTGGTGCCCGCCCTTCGCGAGGCTCTCGCCACCACGCCGGCCCGGATCGTCGTCGTACTCAACCTCGCCGAGCAGGCAGGGGAGACCGGCGGCTTCGGCCCGGCCGACCACCTCGCGGTGCTGCTGGAGCACGCCCCCGAGCTGAAGGTCGACACCGTGCTTGCCGACGAGTCGTCGGTCGGCGCCGCCGGCGAGGCCGGTCTCGCCGAGCTGCGTGAGGCGGTCGCCGCGTGCGGCGCCCGACTGGTGCTGGGTGACGTGAGTCTCGGCGACGGCACCCCCCGACACGACCCGGTGAAGCTCGCCGAGGCCTACTCGCGCATCATGTCCCGCTGACTCCTCGCCATCCGGCGGGTTGTTGACTCGCGTGAAAGGATCGGCCGCATGGCGATGACGGGACAGGTGAAGTCGGAGCTCGCTGCCACCCAGATCACGAAGACCTGCTGTCGCAAGGCCGAGGTCTCCGCCACCTTCCGCTTCGCCGGCGGACTGCACATCGTCAACGGCCGCATCGTGGTCGAGGCCGAGCTCGACACCGGCGCCGCCGCCCGACGGCTGCGCCGCGACATCGCCGACATGTACGGCCACCAGGCCGATATCGCCGTCGTCCAGGGCAACGGCCTGCGCAAGGGCAGCCGCTATCTCGTGCGAGTCACCAAGGACGGCGAGGCGCTTGCGCGACAGACCGGCCTGCTCGACCAGCGCGGCCGGCCGGTGCGTGGCCTGCCGCCCGCCGTCATCGCCGGCGGCGCCTGCGATGCGGTGGCCGCCTGGCGTGGCGCGTTCCTGGCCCACGGCTCGCTCACCGAGCCCGGCCGCTCCTCCTCGCTGGAGATCACCTGCCCCGGCTCCGAGGCAGCGCTGGCTCTGGTCGGCGTGGCCCGCCGACTCGGCATCCAGGCCAAGGCCCGGGAGGTGCGCGGCGTGGACCGGGTGGTGATCCGGGACGGCGACGCCATCGGCCAGCTGCTGACCCGGCTCGGCGCGCACGAGTCGCTGATGGCGTGGGAGGAGCGGCGGATGCGTCGCGAGGTCCGGGCCACTGCCAACCGGCTCGCCAACTTCGACGACGCCAACCTGCGCCGCTCCGCCCGTGCCGCGGTCGCGGCCGGTGCCCGCGTCGAGCGGGCGCTGGAGATCCTCGGCGAGGAGGTCCCCGACCACTTGCGGCAGGCCGGCAGCCTCCGGCTGGAGCACAAGCAGGCCTCGCTGGAGGAGCTCGGCCAGTTGCACGACCCGGTCCTCACCAAGGATGCCATCGCCGGCCGCATCCGCCGGCTGCTCGCCATGGCCGACAAGCGAGCCGAGGATCTGGGCGTGCCGGACACCGAGGCCTCCCTCACTCCCGAGATGCTCGCCGACGACTGACCCACCAAGCGCGAGTCGGCAGAAGTGCTGGCCCAGAACGCGCCGAGTCGGCAGAAGTGTGAGTCTGAGCGACGTCGAGTCGGCAGAAGTGCAGGCTCGCCACCAGCACTTCTG
>NZ_JASGDQ010000073.1:0-11981 GCF_047607185.1 Nocardioides sp.
GCGGACGCAAACTGACCTCCCCCGCTTCGCTCCTCCGGTCAGTTTGCGTCCGCTCACCTGGGGATCATTGACCTGCGTTGGCGGCCCACCTTGCGTGAGTGGTTGGGCTCCCCGGTGGTTGGGCATCTGGCGCCGGATGGGCATGGTTTGGCCAGGGGCCATGCCTGGGTCAGCTGAAGTCCTCCGCCGCGCGGCGGGCCATGTCGAGGAACTGGCGGCGGGACTCGAGGTTCTCCTCCAGCGAGGCGACCTTTCTCTCCTCGCCCTTCGCCTTCGCGTCCTCGATCTCCCTCTCGACCTGGGCGATCGCCGCCTCCAGCTTGGTGATCATGTCGTCGGCGCGGGCCGACTTCTCCGGGTCGGACTTGCGCCACTGCTCGTCCTCGACGGCCTTGATCGCCTGCTCGACCTTGCGGATGCGGGCCTCCAGGTCGCGGATCCGGTCGCGAGGCACCTTGCCGGCGGCGTCCCAGCGGTCGGCGATGTCGCGGAAGGCGGCCTTGGCGGTGGCCAGGTCGGTGACCGGGAGCAGCGCCTCCGCCTCGACCAGCAGCGCCTCCTTCACCTCCGCGTTGGCCGCGAACTCGGCGTCGATCGCCGCGTTCGCGGAGTCGCGGGCGCCGAAGAAGGCGTCCTGTGCGGCCCGGAACCGCTTCCACAGCGCGTCGTCGACGTTCTTGGGCGCCGGGCCGGCGGCCTTCCACCGTTGCATCAGATCGCGATAGGCGGCCGCGGTGGGACCCCAGTCGGTGGAGGACGACAGCGACTCGGCCTCGACGACCAGCCGCTCCTTGACCAGCCGGGCGGACTCGCGCTTCTCGTTGAGCTCGGCGAAGTGCACCTTGCGTCGCCGCGTGTACGCCGTCCGGGCGGTTGAGAACCGCTTCCACAGTGCCTCGTCGCCGGCCTTGTCGATGCGGGGGAGCGCCTTCCACTCATCGAGCAGCTCGCGGAGCCGGTTGGCGCCGTCGCGCCAGTCGTTGCCGGTCGCCAGCCTCTCGGCCTCGGCGACGATCCGCTCCTTGGCCTCCTTCGCCTCGGCGGCCTTCGCCGCCCGCTCCGCCTTGCGCGCCTCGCGCTGCGTCGCGATGACCGGCAGCAGCGCGTCGAGCTTGCCGATCAGGCCCGCCAGGTCGCCGACGGCATGTGCGTCGGCGACCTTCGTCTTGACGGTCTTCAGCACCTCGGTGGCCTCGTCGGGCGAGGTCTTGCCGGCGTTGACGCGCAGCACCAGCTGGTCGACCTCGAAGGCGAGCTGGTCGAAGCGGTCGGTGAAGAGGGCGAGCGCCTCCTCCGGGGTGCCGTCGGGATACTGTCCCACCCACCGCTCGCCGTCGGCCGTCCTGACGTAGACGTTGCGCTCGTCGTCGACACGTCCCCACTCGGTGCCGGACATGCCTGAGGCTTCGCTCCCAAGGTCGCTCACGGCGCACATCGTAGTCATGGCGGCCGACCGGTGCAGGTCGCCGGTGCCTGCCGATGCGACGTACGACGCCCCGGCTCGCTAGGCTCGAGCGGTGCTGATCGCAGCCTTCCCCGCCGGTCCATGGGGCACCAATTGCTATGTCGTGGCGACCGGGCCGGGCACCGAGTGTCTCGTGATCGACCCCGGGAAGGACGCCGCACCCGGGATCGACGCGGTGGTCCGCGAGCACCGGCTCAAGCCGATCGCGGTGTTGCTGACCCATGGCCACATCGACCACATGTTCTCCGTCGCCCCCGTGGCCGGGACCTACGACGCCACCGCCTGGATCCACCCCGGGGACCGCCACCTGCTCGCCGACCCGACGAGCGGGGTCAGCCCGGAGACCGCGCGGCTGATCCTCGGCGGGGACTACACCTTCACCGAGCCCGACGACGTCCGCGAGCTGGCCGACGGCCAGGCGCTGGAGCTGGCCGGGCTGAGCCTGGTCGTCGACCACACCCCCGGCCATACCGAGGGATCGGTGACCTACCGGACGCCGTACGGCCAGCAGGACGTCAGCGAGCTGATGTTCTCCGGTGACCTGCTCTTCGCGGGCTCGATCGGCCGCACCGACGCTCCCGGCGGCGACCACCAGAAGATGCTGCGCAGCCTGGCCACCAAGGTGCTGCCGCTGGCCGACGACATCGTGGTGCTCCCCGGTCACGGCGAGCAGACCTCCATCGGCCGCGAGCGCGCCACCAACCCGTTCCTCCAAGACCTGATAGAAGCATGAGCAAGCCAACCCCACTGAGCGGTTTCCCCGAGTTCCTGCCCGAGCAGCGCATCATCGAGCAGCAGGTGGTCGCCACCCTGGCGCGCACCTTCGAGCTGCACGGCTTCGCCAACATCGAGACCCGTGCCGTCGAGCCGCTCGACCAGCTACTCCGCAAGGGCGAGACCTCCAAGGAGGTCTACGTCCTGCGTCGGCTGCAGGCCCGCGATGATGAGCACAGCGACACCAGCAAGGACAAGGGCCTCGGCCTCCACTTCGACCTGACGGTGCCCTTCGCCCGCTACGTGCTGGAGAACGCCGGCAAGCTGGACTTCCCGTTCCGGCGCTACCAGATCCAGCCGGTCTGGCGCGGCGAGCGGCCGCAGGAGGGCCGCTACCGCCAGTTCACCCAGGCCGACATCGACATCGTCGGCCGCGACAGCCTCAGCCCCCACCACGACGCCGAGATCGCCCGGGTCATGCTCGACGCGCTCGGCAGACTCGCCCAGCCCGATCTGCTCGGCCTGCCCGGCTTCCGGCTCCAGGTCAACAACCGCAAGCTCATCCAGGGCTTCTACGCCGGCCTCGGCGCGCCCGACGTGGACGAGGTGATGCGGCTGGTCGACAAGCTCGACAAGCTCGCCCCCGAGGAGGTCCACCGGCTGCTGGTGGCCGAGGCGGGCCTCACCGGCGACCAGGCCGACGCCTGCCTGGCGCTGGCCGGCATCCACGCCACCGACGACTCCTTCGTCGACCGGGTGCGGGCGCTCGGCGTCAGCCACGACCTGCTGGAGGAGGGCCTCGAGGAGCTGGCCGGCCTGATCCGGGCCTGCGCCCCGTTGAACAGCGAGCGGGTCAGGATCGTCGCGGACCTCTCGATCGCCCGCGGCCTCGACTACTACACCGGCACCGTCTTCGAGACCCGCCTCGACGGCTACGAGTCGCTCGGCTCCATCTGCTCCGGCGGGAGGTACGACGCCCTGGCCAGCGACGGCCGCAACACCTACCCGGGCGTCGGCATCTCGCTGGGCGTCAGCCGGGTGCTGGTGCCGCTGCTGCAGCGCGGCGCGCTGGTGGCGGACCGCAAGGTGCCCAGCGTCGTACTCGTGGCCGTCACCGACGAGGAGTCGCGACCGGCCGCGGAGGCCATCGCCACCGCGCTGCGCGCCCGCGACATCGCCTGCGAGACCCACCCCGACGCCGCCAAGTTCGGCAAGCAGATCCGGCACGCCGAGCGCCGCGGCATCCCCTACGTCTGGTTCTGCCAGCAGGACGGGAGCGGCGAGGTCAAGGACATCCGCTCCGGAAATCAGGTGCCTGCCGATCCGGACACGTGGCAGCCTCCGAGCCAGGACCTGCACCCCCGCATCACGACAGAAGGGAAGCAACACCAGTGATCCGCACTCATGAGGCCGGCACCCTCCGGCCCACGCACGTCGGCCAGACCGTCACCCTCGCGGGGTGGGTGGCCCGGCGGCGCGATCACGGTGGCGTCGCCTTCGTCGACCTGCGCGACGCCTCGGGGCTCGTCCAGGTCGTCATCCGCGACGAGGCGATGGCGCACAGCCTGCGCAACGAGTTCTGCCTCAAGGTCATCGGCGAGGTCGTCGCGCGCACCGAGGCCAACGTCAACCCCAACCTCGCCACCGGCGAGGTCGAGGTCGTGGTCAGCGACCTCGAGATCCTCAACGCCTCCGCGCCGCTGCCCTTCCCGATCGACGACTATGTTGAGGTCGGCGAGGAGGTCCGCCTCAAGCACCGCTATCTCGACCTGCGTCGTACCGGCCCCGGCAACGCCATCCGGCTGCGCAGCAAGGTCAACAAGGCCGCCCGCGACGTGCTCCACGCCCACGACTTCGTGGAGATCGAGACGCCCACGCTGACCCGGTCGACGCCTGAGGGCGCCCGTGACTTCCTGGTGCCCGCCCGGCTGCAGCCGGGCAGCTGGTACGCCCTGCCGCAGAGCCCGCAGCTGTTCAAGCAACTGCTCATGGTCGGCGGCATGGAGCGCTACTTCCAGATCGCCCGCTGCTATCGCGACGAGGACTTCCGCGCCGACCGGCAGCCGGAGTTCACCCAGCTCGACATCGAGATGAGCTTCGTCGAGCAGGACGACATCATCGCACTGGGGGAGGAGATCGTCGCCGCGCTGTGGAGGCTGGTCGGCTACGAGGTGCCGCTGCCGCTGCCGCGGATCACCTTCGCCGACGCGATGGCGAAGTACGGCTCCGACAAGCCGGACCTGCGCTTCGACCTGGAGCTCACCGAGGTCACCGACTACTTCACGGACACCCCGTTCCGGGTCTTCCGGGCGCCCTACGTCGGCGCGGTGGTGATGCCCGGCGGCGCGAGCCAGCCCCGCAAGCAGCTCGACGTCTGGCAGGACTGGGCCAAGCAGCGCGGCGCCCGCGGCCTGGCCTACGTCCTGGTGCAGGCCGACGGCACCCTGACCGGCCCGGTCGCCAACAACATCACCGACGAGGAGAAGGCCGGTCTTGCCGCGGTCGTCGGCGCACAGCCGGGCGACTGCATCTTCTTCGCCGCCGGCCCGGTGAAGTCCAGCCGGGCCCTGCTCGGCGCCGCCCGGCTGGAGATCGGCCACCGCTGCGGCCTCATCGACGACTCGGCGTGGAGCCACCTGTGGGTGGTCGACGCGCCACTGCTGGAGCCGGCCAGTGAGGCGGTCGCCTCCGGCGACGTCGCCGTCGGCGCCGGGGAGTGGACGGCCGTCCACCACGCCTTCACCAGCCCGCAGGACGTCGCGGGCTTCGACCGTGACCCCGGCAACGCGCTGGCCTGGGCCTACGACATCGTCTGCAACGGTAACGAGATCGGCGGCGGCTCGATCCGTATCCACTCCGAGGAGGTCCAGAAGCGGGTCTTCGCGCTGATGGGCATCGGCGAGGAGGAGGCGGCGGAGAAGTTCGGCTTCCTCCTCGACGCCTTCAAGTACGGCGCCCCGCCGCACGGCGGCATCGCCTTCGGCTGGGACCGGATCGTCGCCCTGCTCGCCGGGACCGACTCGATCCGCGAGGTGATCGCGTTCCCGAAGACGGGCAACGGCTACGACCCGCTGACGGCTGCCCCTGCGCCGATCACGGCGCAGCAGCGCAAGGAAGCTGGCGTGGACGCCGTACCGCCGAAGGATCTCCCTTCCGAGGGCTGATCCGCCGTACATCTGGGCAAGATGTCTTGACCAGATCGTTACGCGCAGGTGATCGTGCCCGGCTCGGTCGTCACATAGAGTCGCACGCGGCGCCTTAACCCTGGCGTCCGGCGGGCGATGCCCAACAAGCGCGGTGCCCAACAAGCATTGGCGGCCTGCCGAGGAGAGGGACCGAGTATGGACGCTGAGGTGACATGTCTGTCGGCGTGACCAACCCGGAGAGCGAGCAGCTCCCCGACCAGGCGGCTGCCCCCGAGAGCCAGGCCAGCGAGATCGCGGGCAAGTCGCCCACGCAACTGGCGATGGCACGGTTCCGCAAGGACAGGCTGTCGATGGTCTCGCTGGTCGTCGTCGTGGTCTACATCATGCTGGCGCTGGCGGCGCCGCTGCTGGTGAAGTCCGGCTTCCTCGACCCCTACACGCTCAACCAGAAGCTCCTCGACCCCAACACGCTCCCGCTGGGCAAGTTGGGCGGCATCAGCGGTGACCACTGGCTCGGCGTCGAGCCGGGCACCGGCCGCGACGCGATGTCCCGGCTGTGGTACGGCGTGACCTTCTCGCTCGTCGTGGCGCTGGTCGCCTCGGTGCTGACGATGCTGGTCGGCGTCGTCCTCGGCATCATCGCCGGATTCAGCCGCAGCTGGGCCGACCCGGTGATCGGCCGCGTCATCGACCTGATCCTGTGCTTCCCGTCCACGCTGATGTTGCTGGCGCTGCACGACATGGTCCTCGACCTGCTCACCAACAAGCTCCACGTGCCTGCCGGGGTGATGGCCCAGGGCGTCTTCGTCGTGGTGGTGCTCTCCGTCTTCGGCTGGCCCACCGTCGCCCGCGTCGTGCGCGGCCAGGTGCTCTCCATCCGGGAGCGAGAGTTCGTCGACGCCGCGCTGCTGCTGGGCGCCTCGCGCCGCCGGATCTACTTCAAGGAGATCCTGCCCAACGTCTGGGCGCCGATCCTGGTGCAGTTCACGCTGATCATGCCGACCTACATCTCGGCCGAGGCGGCGCTGTCCTACCTGCAGGTCTCCATCAAGCCGCCGACCCCGACGTTGGGCAACGTGCTGCGCGCCTCCCTCCAATACGCCGACTCCGACCCGGTCTACTTCTTCGCGCCGGCGCTGCTGATCTGCATCATCGTGGTCTCGTTCAACCTGCTCGGCGACGGCCTGCGGGACGCTCTCGACCCCAAGGGCAACCGGTGATCGTCCCGATCCTGCCCGTCCCCACAGTCTTCGGCGACACCGCGTCGTCGAATGTGCCGCCGGTTCCGGCGCGTCACACATCCAAGGAGAAGTAATGGCCAACTATCGGAAGCGGCTCCTCGGTGTCACCACCGTGGCAGCCATGACCGCTGTTCTCGCGGCCTGCGGCGGCGGGAGCGACAGCGACGGGAGCTCGCCGAGCAGCGATAACACCAGCTCCGGCGACGCGTCGGGGGCGGCCCAGCAGGGCGGCACCCTCAACTACTACATGGACAAGCCGCTCGAGCACCTCGACCCGCAGCGCGTCTATGTCGGCCGCGACATCAGCAACCTCTCGCGCACCGTCTACCGCAGCCTGGTGACCTTCCCGATGTCCGAGGACGCCACCGAGGGCAACACTCCGGTCGCCGACCTGGCCACCGACACCGGCACCTCCACCGAGGGCGGCAAGGTGTGGCAGTTCACCCTGCGTGACGGCATCAAGTGGGAGGACGGCTCGGACATCACCTGCGAGGACTTCCGCTATGGCGCCTCCCGGGTCTACGCGGCCGACGTGATCACCGGTGGCCCGAACTACATCACCACCTACCTCGACCTGCCCACCGACGCCGACGGCAACCCGGACTACCCCGGCCCGTACACGGCGACGGAGGCGCAGCAGACCGCCTTCGACAACGCGATCACCTGCGACGGCAAGACCATCACCTACCACTTCAGCAAGCCGTGGCCGGACTTCCCGCTCGCCATCGCCGCGCTGCACATGATGGACCCCTACAAGCAGTCCTTCGACACCGGTGACGGCAACAACCTCAAGATCCTCTCCAGCGGTCCCTACAAGCTCGACGGCGAGTGGACCAAGGAGACCGGCGGCACCCTGGTCCGCAACGACCAGTACGACGCCTCGACCGACGAGACCAACTCCCGTGCGGCGCTGCCGGACGAGATCGTCTTCAAGATCGGCCAGCCGGTCGAGACGATCTACGACCAGCTGATCAGCGACAGCGACCAGACGGCCATCACCGGCAACCGGGTGCCACCGGCGGACTACTCCCAGCTGCAGGGCGCGGTCCTGGACCGCTACTACACGATCGAGTCGCCCTACGTCGACTACTTGGTGCCCAACTTCAAGTCGCCGCGGATGGCCGACGTGAAGGTGCGCCAGGCGCTGGCCGCGGCGACCAATATCAACGCCTGGATCACCGCCGGCGGTGGCGAGAAGGCCTACAAGCCCGCCGAGTCGATCGTCAACCCCGCGGTCGTCGGCTACCAGGACAACCCGGCGTTCTCCGGCTCCAACGACGGTGACGTGGACGCGGCCAAGCAGCTGCTGGCCGAGGCGGGGGTCACCACGCCGTACAAGATCAAGTTCACCTACCCGCAGAGCGAGACCGCCGACAAGCAGGCCGCCGCGCTGAAGCAGACCTGGGACGAGGCCGGCTTCGAGGTCACCCTCGACCCGCTGGGTGACACCTACTACGACGTCATCATGAAGCCCAACGAGGACTCCGACATCTACTGGGCTGGCTGGGGTGCCGACTGGCCTTCGGCGATCACGGTGACGGCACCGCTGTTCGACAGCCGTCCGAACCTGTCCAAGGGCAGCAACGGCAACGACTACGGCGCCTACGAGTCCGACGCGGCCAATGCGGCCTTCGACAAGGCCTACAACGCCACCACGCTCGACGAGCAGACGGCGGCGCTGCAGGACGCCGACACGATCCTGGGCGAGGACGTGGCCTACATCCCGCTCGAGATCGCGGTGTTCAACTTCCTCTACGGCTCCAAGGTCGCCGGCTTCACGACCACCCCGTCGTCCAACGGGTTCCCCGACCTCGGCGCCATCGGGGTCAACCAGTGACCTGCTGACCTGAGGTCGACCGCCCGGGGGCGGGGCCGCGCCGGCCCCGCCCCCGGGTTTCCACTGATCCACCACAGACTCCTGGGGAGCGGCCTTGTTCGCGTATATCGTCCGGCGGGTGTTCGTCGGCCTCATCATGCTCATCGTGATGAGCCTGGTGACCTTCCTGCTGTTCTTCGCGATGCCGATCGACCCCGCCCGGTACGCCTGCGGCAAGAACTGCTCCCCGGAGCGGATCGAGCAGACCCGCAAGGCACTCGGCTACGACAAGCCGACCGTCGTACAGTGGGCCGATTTCCTCAAGGGCGTCGCGGTTGGTCGGGACTACCCCGACGACCCGAAGCTGCGTGAGGCGGCACCGCAGCTGGTGACCCACTGCGCGGCCCCCTGCTTCGGCTACTCGGTCTTCAACAACAAGAGCGTCAACCAGGAGATCGCCGACACCTTGCCAGTCTCGGCCTCGATCGCGCTGGTGGCGATCATCCTGTGGCTGCTGGGCGGGATCCTCTTCGGGGTCTTGGCGGCGGTGACCAAGGGATCACTCATCGACAGGGGCATCGTCGCCCTGTCCCTGGTCCTCTACGCCTTCCCCACCTTCTTCATCGGCACCCTGCTGATCAGATATGTGTCGATCAAGTGGGGGCTCTTCCCCTTCCCCGCCTACGCCAGGATCGAGGACGCCGGCGTGCTCGTCTGGCTGCGGCAGCTGCTGCTGCCGGCCATCACGCTCGCGGTCTTCTACATGGCCGCCTATGTTCGGATGACGCGCGCCTTCGTGCTGGAGTCGATGAGCGAGGACTACGTCCGCACCGCTCGGGCGAAGGGCCTCAAGGGACGCACGGTGCTCTTCAAGCACAGCCTGCGGGCGGCGCTGACGCCGCTGGTCACCATGGCCGGCCTCGACATCGCCCAAGTGGTGGGCGGTGCGATCATCGCCGAGAGCGTCTTCAACTACAACGGACTCGGCAAGCTCGCGGTGACCGCCTACACCACCCTCGACCTGCCGACGCTGATCGGCCTGGTGCTGCTGCTGGGCGCGTTCTTCATCATCGCGAATATCGTCGTCGACATCCTCTACGCGTTCATCGACCCCCGCGTGCGGGTCGTCTAGAAGGGCGTCCCCATGACCACCGCTCCCATCGACGTCGTCGCCGCGACGCGGGCCAGCGCCTCGCCGTACCTCTCGGTGCGTGACCTGAAGGTGCACTTCCCGACCCCTGACGGGGTGGTGAAGGCGACCGACGGGCTCTCCTTCGACCTGGCCAAGGGCAAGACCCTCGGTATCGTGGGCGAGTCGGGCTCCGGCAAGTCGGTCTCGACCTCGACCATCCTCGGCCTGCACCGGGGCACCAGCGCCCGCGTCAGCGGCCAGATCCTGCTCGACGGGGTCGACCTGCTGACCCTCTCCGACGAGGAGATGCGCAAGCGCCGCGGCCTCGACGTGTCGATGATCTTCCAGGACCCGCTCTCGGCGATGCACCCCTACTACACCGTGGGCAACCAGATCGTCGAGGCCTACCGGGTGCACCACAACGTCTCCAAGAAGGCCGCCCGGGCCCGGGCCATCGAGATGCTCGACCGGGTCGGCATCCCGCAGCCCGACCGACGCGTCGACGACTACCCGCACCAGTTCTCCGGCGGTATGCGGCAGCGCGCGATGATCGCGATGGGCCTGGTCAACAATCCCAGCCTGCTCATCGCCGACGAGCCGACCACCGCGCTCGACGTGACGGTGCAGGCCCAGATCCTCGACCTGCTGCAGGATCTCCAGAAGGAGTTCGAGTCGGCCATCATGATCATCACCCACGACCTCGGCGTGGTGGCGGAGATGGCCGACGACGTCCTGGTGATGTACGCCGGCCGTGCCGTCGAGTACGGCGAGACCAAGAACCTGCTGGTCCGCCCGGAGATGCCCTACACCTGGGGCCTGCTCTCCAGCGTCCCCGACGTCACCGCCGACACCGACGCCAAGCTGATCCCGATTCCCGGCAACCCGCCCAGCCTGCTCAACCCGCCCTCGGGCTGCGCCTTCCACCCGCGCTGCCCCTATGTCGACAAGGTGCCCGGCGACCTGTGTGCGACGGTGCTGCCCGACCTGGCGCCCGGCAAGCAGGGCATGGGCCACCTCAAGCGCTGCCATCTCCCCGACCCCGAGGTCGTCTACGCCCAGGAGATCCTGCCCGAGATCGCCCCCGACCTGGTCGAGGAGCTGGTGCCGGAGATCCTCGGCGAGACCGCGACCGAGGAGGAAGCCGAGTGACCACCGAAGAGCTCGCCCCGCACGGCGCCGTCGAGGCGCCCGCCGACGCGAAGCCCATCCTCCAGGTCGAGGACCTGAAGATGTACTTCCCGGTCAAGAGCGCCGGCATCGTACGCCGGACCATCGGCCACGTGCAGGCCGTCGACGGCGTCTCCTTCGAGGTGAAGGCCGGCTCCACCCTGGGCCTGGTCGGCGAGTCCGGCTGCGGCAAGTCGACCACCGGCCGACTGGTCACCCGGCTCTACAAGCCGACCGCCGGCAAGATCAACTTCGACGGCCGCGACATCGCCAAGACCTCGGAGAAGGACCTCCACCCGCTCCGGCGCGACATCCAGATGATCTTCCAGGACCCTTACACCTCGCTCAACCCGAGGCACACGGTCGGCGCGATCATCGGGGCGCCGCTGGAGATCCACAAGATCGTCCCGAAGGGCAAGGTGCTCGCCCGGGTCCAGGAGCTGCTGGAGATCGTCGGCCTCAACCCCGAGCACTACAACCGCTATCCGCACGAGTTCTCCGGCGGCCAGCGGCAGCGTATCGGCATCGCCCGGGCGCTCACCCTGCAGCCCAAGCTGCTCGTCGCCGACGAGCCGGTCTCCGCGCTCGACGTCTCGATCCAGGCGCAGGTCATCAACCTGCTCCAGGACCTGCAGGCGGAGTTCGGCATCGCCTTCCTCTTCATCGCCCACGATCTGGCGATCGTGCGGCACTTCTCCCCGGAGATCGCGGTCATGTACCTCGGCAAGATCGTCGAGATCGCCGACCGCGAGACCCTCTACAACCGGCCGCACCACCCCTACACCCAGGCGCTGCTCTCCGCGGTCCCCGACGTGAAACAGGCGCAGGTCGGCGGCCGCCGCGAGCGGATCCGGCTCGAGGGCGACGTACCCTCGCCGATCAACCCGCCCTCGGGCTGCCGGTTCCGCACTCGTTGCCCCATCGCGGCGGAGATCTGCGCCCGGGTCGAGCCGCCGCTGCTCCAGATCGGCAAGCAGCACAAGGTCGCCTGCCACTTCCCGGGCGAGCTCGGCAAGCACCCCGACAAGCCGATCACCCCCCGGCTGCTGGGCGTCGACGACACCGGCGCCCCAGACCTGGCCGCCGGCCCCGCCGTCGACCTGCCAACGGGCCCGGGCTACGCCGACACCTGGTTCGACCTGGCCAACAACACCATGGGTGGCAAGGCCTGACGCCGAGTCGGCAGAAGTGCAGGTCCCAAAGCCGCCGAGTCGGCAGAAGTGCGGGTCGTGAGAGTGCCGAGTCGGCACAAGTGCAGGTCCATAACGGCCCGAGTCGGCACAAGTGCAGGCAGGCCACC
>NZ_JASGDQ010000074.1:0-55306 GCF_047607185.1 Nocardioides sp.
GCCGAGGACGGCGTCCTCGGCGACCTCGACGTCGGTCAGGGTCAGCGTCGTGAGGCCGGCCGCCCGCACCCCCATGGCGGGGTCGCCCTCGATGCTCAGCCCTGGCGTGGCCGACTCCACGAGGAAGAGCGCCGGTCGGCCGTCGAGGCTGGCGCCGACGACGAACAGCTCGGCGTCGGCGCCGCGGGCGACCAGCGACTTGGTGCCGGACAGGACGTAGCCACTCCCCTTCCGGGTTGCGGTGGTGGCCGGGCTCAGCACGTCGAAGAGGACCGTCGGCTCGTTGAGCGCCAGCGCCGCGGCGACGCCCTCGGCGAGGGCCGGCAGGTAGGTCTGCTGCTGCTCGTCGGTGCCCCACAGCCCGAGCGCGGTCGCGACCGCGCCGGGCGCCAGGGTGGCGACGGCCAGGCCCAGGTCGCCCTTCGCGAGCGCCTCGGCGACGAGGGTGCCGGCCATCGCGGAGCGCTCCTCGTAGACCCCGCCGAGCGACTCCGGCACGCCGAGGATGGGCAGGCCGATCTCCAGTGACGCCTTCAGCACGCTCTCGGGGGCGAGACAGCTCTCGTTGGCCTCGGCGGCGGCCGGGCGGACGATCTCCTCGGCGAACTCGCCGACGACGTCGACGAGCATCTGCTCGTCCTCGGTCGGGGTCAGGTCGAAGACCCCGCTCCGGCTGGCCGCCGGTGGCCGGGTGCCGGCCTTGCCGCGGTTGCCCGCCCGGGCGAAGGTGCGGCCCGCCCGGGTGGCGACCTTGAAGCCGCCGCGGGTCACGGTGAAGACGGTCTGCTCGGTCTGCCGGCGCACGCCGAGCCGGTCGAGCAGCGGACTCTGCGCGAGCTGGCTGAGCCCGGCGACCAGCACGCCGAGCGGGTCGCGCGACTCGGTCGAGGCCACGCCGAACCGGCCGCCGCCCTTGAGGCTGTTCAGGAGGGACATGAGGCAACTGTAACTCTGAGTTACACACCGCGCTACAGGGCTCCCGGTGTGGCGGGTCACAGCCTGCCGGGCCGGTAGGCTCCGGCCATGGCAGCACCCACGAAGGCACCCGAGCACGCGCCGTACGGCCCCCTCCCGGAGGGCGGCACGGTCCGCCCGATCACCCGTTGGGGCACGCCGGTGATGCATCATGCGCAGCAGCAGGTGACGGTCTTCGACGAGGCGCTGCGGTCGCTCGCGGCGGACATGACCGCCACCATGTACGCCGCCGAGGGCGTCGGCCTGGCCGCCTGCCAGATCGGCGAGGATCTGGCGATATTCGTCTTCGACTGCCCCGACGAGTCCGGCGAGCGCTGGGTCGGGGTGGTCTGCAACCCGGTGGTGACCCTGCCGGAGGGCCGCGACCGCCATCTCGATGACGACGACGAGGGCTGCCTGTCCTTCCCCGGCGCGTTCGTGGAGTGCGCCCGGCCCGACTGGGCTCGCGTCGACGGCGTCGGCCTGTCCGGCGAGCCGGTCACCTTCGAGGGCGGTGGCCTGCTCGCCCGCTGCTTGCAGCACGAGACCGACCACACCTATGGCACCGTCTTCGGCGACCGCATCTCCGCCCGCGCCTACAAGAGGCTCCAGAAGCAGCACGACAAGCTGGCCCCGGGCTATCCGCCCGACTGGCCCGCCTAGCCCGCCGAGAGGTCCCTATCTGCCCCTCGAAGGGTCTCTGATGGCCCGCCGAGACGTCTCGGTCCTCCCGAAATGTGCCAATTTCCATCCACAGGCGGCTCTGAGACGCGTGTTTTCCACAGCCGACCGGGCGATAGGAGCGGCCAGGGGTCGATTGCGTCCAGCCTGTGGGCATGACCGTGACAGACCTCCCCACCCGGCCCTTCTGCCTGGCCGAGCTCGCGACACTTGGACTCACCCGGAAGAGGCTGCGGCTGCTCGTCGCCGAGGGCGCCGTCCGCCGCGTGGCAGCCGGTGCCTTCGTGCCCGCCTCACTGCCCGACACGACCGCGACCAGAGCCGCCGCGCTCGGCCTGGTGGTGCCACGACACCACGTCGTCATCGACCGCACCGCCGCCATGCTCCACGGCATCGACACCTATGCCATCGGCGAACAGGTCGGCACGCCGGCCGTCGAGAGCTGCGCGCTACGCGGCAACGCCAGGCCACGTGCCGAAGCCGTCGACGGACACACCCGAGATCTGCGGCCGACCGACGTCATGCGGATCGACCGGGTCCGGGTGACCACGCCGCTGCGGACCTCGCTCGACCTCGGCTGCCAGCTCCGGCGGCGCGAGGCGTTCGCCGCGATGTGCCAGTTCGCGCGGGACCACCACGTCACCGCTGACCTGTTGACTCGGCAGCTGCCCCGGTTCAAGGGACGCCGCGGCGTCGTTCAGCTCAGGGAGCTGGCTCCTCTCGTCGAGCCGCGGGTCGAGTCTGCGCGGGAGGCGTGGACGCTGCTGGCCATCGTCGAGGCCGGGCTGCCGGTGCCGGAGCCACAGTTCTGGATCGTCCTCGGCGGCGTGGCGACGTACCGGCTGGACTTCGCCTATCCCCAGCGTCGAGTCTGCGTGGAGTACGACGGCATCGAGGCGCACGAGAAGACGTCGGCCCAGAAGGCACGGGATCGGCGACGTCGACACCGGCTGCGTGACCTCGGCTGGACGGTGATCGTCGTCAGGCGCGGTGACTTCACCGGCGACCGCCTCGATGCCTGGCTGCGCGAGCTTCGCTTGGCCCTCGTGGCGCCGTACTCGACGCGGCGGTGGTGAATTCGAGACGCCTCGGTGGGCCATCAGAGACCTCTCGGTGGGCCATCAGGGACCTCTCGGCGGGCGGCGGGTGGCATAGAAGGCGACGGCGGTCGCGGCGGCGACGTTGAGGGAGTCCACCCCGGGCGACATCGGGATCTTGACCCGCAGGTCAGCCGCGGCGGCGGTCCTGGGGTCGACGCCGGCGCCCTCCGTCCCGAAGACCAGCGCCATCCTGGGCAGGTCGTGCGCCACCAGCTCCTCGAGGCTGACGGAGTCCGCCGAGAGGGTCAGTGCCACGGTCGTGAACCCGCGCTCGCGCAGCACCGCCAGCGTGTCCGGTATCCGGGGAGTACGGGTCCAGGGCACCGAGAAGACATTGCCCATGCTGGTCTTGATCGCCCGGCGGTACAGCGGGTCGGCGCAGCGCGGGGTCACCAGCACGGCGTCGACGCCGAGCGCGGCGGCGTTGCGGAAGACGCTGCCCACATTGCCGTGGTCGACCAGGTCCTCCAGTACGACGACCCGGCCGGTGGTCACCGCGTCCAGCACCGCGGCCAGCGAGGGCAGCGGCCGGCGCTGCATCGAGGCGAGCGCGCCGCGGTGCAGGTGGAAGCCGGTGACGCTCTCGAGCAACGGCTCGGCCAGGATGTAGCAGGGCGCGTCGGAGTCGGCGAGCACGTCGGTCAGACCGTCGAGCCACCTCGGCGCCATCAGGAACGACCTGGCCGCGAAGCCGGCCTCGGCCGCACGTCGTACCACCTTCTCGCCCTCGGCCAGGAAGAGCCCGTGTTCGACCTCCAGGTGGCTACGCAGCTGCACATCGCGCAGGTCGCGGTAGTCGGCCAGCCGCGGGTCCGCGGCATCATCGACCGGGACGATCCGCGCCATCAGAACGCCTCGGGGAAGGCGATCCGGACCACCTCGCCGACGACGATGATCGCCGGCGGACGCACCGCCTCCTCGGCCAGCCGGTCGGCGAGCGTGCCGAGGGTGGCGAGCACGGTCTGCTGCGTGGGCATCGAGCCGTCGCGGACCACGGCGACCGGAGTGGCGGGCGGACGGCCGCCGGTCAGCAGCGCTGCGGCGATCGCCGGGGCGTTCTCGACGGCCATCAGCAGCACCAGCGTGCCGGCCAGCCCGGCGACGGCCGGCCAGCTGGTGAGCGAGTCGGGGTGGCCCGGCGGCAGGTGGCCGGAGATGACGGTGAACTCGTGGGCGATGCCGCGGTGGGTGACCGGGATCCCCGCCAGCCCGGGGACGCTGACCGGCGAGGTGAGCCCGGGGACCACCGTCACCGGAACGCCCGCCGCCCGGCAGGCGAGCACCTCCTCGTAGCCGCGGCCGAAGACGAACGAGTCGCCGCCCTTGAAGCGGACCACCGACTTGCCCTCGAGCGCTCGGGCGACGATCAGCGAGTTGATCGCCTCCTGGGAGGCCGCCGAGCCACGCGGCAGCTTCGCCACGTCGATGAGCTCCACGTCCGCCGACAGCTCCGAGAGCAGCTCACGCGGCGCCAGCCGGTCGGCGACGACGACGTCGGCCTCCATCAGTGCTCGGCGGCCGGCGACCGTCACCAGCGAGGGGTCGCCCGGGCCGCCGCCGACCAGGGTCACGCCGGCCACCCGGTCGCGATGGTGGCGGGCGACCAGCGACCCGTCGCGCAGCTCGGCGAGGATCGCATCGCGCACGGCGGCGGAGCGGCGCGGGTCGCGGTTGCCGAGCACTGCGACGGTCACGCCGGCCTCCCGGCCGACCGCCGGCGTCCATGCGGTGGCGGCGAGCGCGTCGTCGGAGCGCACGCAGAAGATCCGCCGCTGCTCCGCCGCTGCCGATACCGCCTCGTTGACCGCCCGGTCACGGGTCGCCGCCACGACGTACCACGCCTGGTCGAGGTCGCTCTCCTGGAAGCCGCGGGCCTCCCAGGCGATCTCGCCGGCACCGAGGAGTCCCTCGAGGGCCGGGGTGAGATGCGGCGAGACCACGGTCACGTCGGCACCGGCCGCGAGCAGCGCCGGGACGCGGCGCTGCGCCACCTGGCCGCCACCGACGACCACCACCCGGCGGCCGGTGAGGATCAGGCCCGAGGGATAGGGAGTCACCGGGACATTCTCCCGCGACGTCCTCGGGCCGGGTACGACGCCCAGCACCCGGACGATTGGAGACCTCTCGAGGGGCCATCAGGGACCCTTCGCGGGGCGATTGGAGACCTCTCGAGGGGCCATCAGGGACCTCTCGGCGGAATGGGGGGCAGCCGGGCGACGGCCTCCCGGGGTGGCAGCGAGGACGAGCCACTAGGTTGGCCTCGACAGCCCACGACCACGACCCCCAGGAGACCGCATGTCGCTCGACCGCCCCGTCGCCCCCGATCCCTACGAGCTGTTGCCGGCCGTGCCGTCGTTCGCGGTGACCAGCACCGACGTCAGCGACGGCCAGCCGCTGTCCGAGGCTCAGGTGCTCTCCGGCGGCAACACCTCCCCCCAGCTCTCCTGGGAGCCCGGCCCGGAGGGCACCAGGTCCTATGTGGTCACCTGCTTCGACCCCGATGCCCCGATCGTGAGCGGCTTCTGGCACTGGGTGGCCGTGGACATCCCCGCCGACGTCACCTCGCTGCCGACCGGCGCCGGTGCGAGCGACGACGCCCTTCCCGAGGGCGCGTTCCATGTCCGCAACGATCTCGGCACCCGCGACTTCGCTGGCGCGGCCCCGCCGGAGGGCGATCAGGTGCACCGCTACTACTTCGTCGTCCACGCGGTCACCGAGGATCAGCTCGGTGTCGAGGCCGACGCCACCCCGGCGGTGGTCGGCTTCAACCTGGCCTTCAAGACGGCGGCCCGCGGCATCCTGGTGGGCACCTACCAGCACTGAGGCGATTCCGGGCATGAGCCGCGGCCGCGGCGGATAGGCTCCTGACCATGCCTCAAGCCGCCCGGAGGCGTCTGTTCGACGCCGCCATGACTGTCGCTGCGCTGGTCATGGTGGCCCTCGGCCTCCTCGGCTGGCGCCACGGTGGCCCCGAGGTCGAGGGGTACGCGGTGATGACGCTGTGCCTGGTGGCGGCGGTCGCCCTGATGGCCGGCATCTTCCTGCAGGCCACGTCGGTGCGCGGGGCGGCGCCGGTCATCGCCGGGGTGGCCCTGGCGGTGCTCTCCACCGGGCACGTCGAGGAGAAGGTCGGCGTCTTCCCGCTCTGGGCGCTGGGCGTGCTGGCCGCCTACACAGCGCTGCTGCGCAGCCCCGGCGCCGGTGTGCCGCGTGGCGCGGTCGTGGTCGTGGCCGGCCAGGTGATGATGCTGGTCGCGCCGCTGCTGGACCTGGGCCTGCCGCCCTACGACCGGCTGATGGGCGGTTTGGCCGCCTACTTCGTGGCGTTCCGGCTGCTCGAGCGGCTGCGCTTCCTGCTGGGCGGCACCAGTGCCGCGCTGACCCGCCGGGTGGCCCTGCTGATGGTCCTCGGCCAGCTCTACACCGCCGGCTTGGACGCCATGGTGGTCTCGCTCGACGAGGCCAGCACCCGGCCCTGGCGGGCCGCGACCATCAGCACCGGGGTCGTGCTGGGCGGGCTCGCGGTGGTGCTCGCAGCCCGGATCCGGACACTGCGGCGGGTGGCCAACGCCCTCACCGAGGCTGCCGCGACGACCCCGTGGCCGAGGCAGCAGATCGACGAGGTGCTGCAGCGCCTGGTCAGCGGCAACGTCCGTGCCGACAGCCTGACGATCGAGCAGGGGCCTGGCCCGGCCGGCACCATCTCCGAGCAGATCACGCCGGGCAGCTATCTGGTGGCCCGGCGGGAGCCGGGCGACTTCGGCTTCAGTCATCATGACGCCCGGCTGGTCGCGGGCCTGGCCGCGATGGCCCGCGCCTCGCACATCCAGCAGGCGCGGGAGCACGCACTGTGGACCGAGACCGTCACCGACCAGCTCACCGGGCTCTGGTCCTACAACCACTGGCGCGCCGAACTGCGCGACCAGTGCCTGGGGCGTCAGGGCGGCGAGCGCATCGGCGTGGTCTTCCTCGACCTCGACCGGTTCAAGCAGGTCAACAGCGACTACGGCCACCTGCAGGCCGACAACGTGCTCGCCACGGTCGGGCTGCGACTGCTCGGCCAGGCGCCCACCTGGCAGTTCGGCCGGTTCGGCGGCGACGAGTTCGTCGGGATCGTGCGCCATGTCCACAACCGCGAGCACCTGGACACGCTCTGCCGGGCGCTGGCGGCCGCCATCGCCGAGCCGATCCAGACCGACGGGCAGACCATCTCCGTGGAGACCTCCGTAGGTCGCGCCCTCTCCGAGAGCGTCACCGACAACCCCGAGCTGGTCCTCGCCCACGCCGAACAGGACCTGCGGGAGCGCAAGCGCTCTCGCGACATCCGGCAGGCGATCAGCACCGAGGAACTGGTCCAGGGCCTGCTCCGGGAGGGGCTCGACGTCGCCTACCAGCCGCTCATCGACGCCCACACCTGGCAGGTCCTCGGCTGGGAGGCGCTGGTGCGTGGCAGCCTGCCCGAGATCGGCGCGCTGAACCCCGGCGTCGTCATCGACTCCGCCACCCGCACCGGGGCCCTCGACGTGGTGACCCACCGGGTCGCCGACCAGGCCATCGCCACCGTCGCGGAGGCCTCCCGCCGGCTCGGCAGCCGGATGACCGTCAGCGTCAACGTCGAACTCGACCAGGTGCACGACGGCGAGCTCGTCGACTGGCTCGTCGAGCAGGCCCGCACCGAGCCGGTGCACCTGCTGCTGGAGGTCACCGAGAATACCGACAGCGACCGGTGGACGGCGGCCCACGATCTGGCCGCGGCGAAGCTGGAGAGCGCCGGCATCGGGCTGGTGCTCGACGACCTGGGCTCGGGCAACTACCGCACCTCGCTGCTGGCCCGCCGCCATTGGGAGGCGGTCAAGCTCGACCGGGAGTTCCTGCTGTTGGGCGAGCGCGGCGAGGTGATGCTGCACCACACCGTCCAGATGCTGCACGGCCTCGGCCTCACCACCGTGCTGGAAGGCATCGAGACCGCCGCACAGGCGCGGCTGGCGCAGCGGTTCGGCATCTCGCTGGTGCAGGGCTTCTTCTTCTGCCGGCCGGTGCTGGCCGAGCAGATGCTCGCCATGGTCTCCGCGCACGGGGTCGACCTGCCCCGGGCCGCGAGCTGAGAGTACGACGCGAGTTCGGCCGACTGGCCGCGGGACGGTGCTCCCGCCGCTACCCTTGTCACGCGCCAATGTCTCGGTCGGGGGAAATCCAACATGTCATCTATGCCGCCTGCGCGGTTGCTGCTCGTCGTCTTCGTGCTGGCCGGTCTGCTGGCCTCGCTCGGCCAGCCGGCCGGGGCCGCCGAGGCCGACGGCGAGCAGCGCCTCGATCTCCAGACGACGTACACCACCGCCGCGAACTCGGCGGCCCAGCAGCTGCAGGTGCCGATCCCGAGCGGGATGACCCCGACCAAGGTCTCCGGCGACCTGCTCTTCGACGCCGAGGTCAGCGGCCGGGTGGAGGTGCTGACCGCGGCCGGGGTCGCCGCTACGGTGACCCGGGCCGCCGACGAGGCGACGCTGCCGGTCGAGTTCCCGGTCACCGCGGCCGATCTCGACGACGGCTACCTGGTCTTCTCCTGGCGCTTCCTCACCGACGACGTCACCGACCCGGCGCTGGTCTGCGTGGTCAGTGACGACGGCACCGTCCAGCTGCGCGACGTCCAGGTCGTGGTCAGCGGCGAGGAGACCCCGCCAACGACGCTCGCCGACTTCTTCGGCCCCGGTGTGCGCGCCATCTCCATCGTCGTCCCGGCCGACGCCGCGGCCGGCGTCCAGGAGGCCGCGCTGACCGCCGAGGCGGCGCTGACCCACCGCTACGACGCCGACACCGCCGTCACCGTCACCACCCCGAGCGGCGCCGACCGCGCCGCCGACGTCACCGGCGCCGCCGGCCGGCTGGTCGAGCTGGTGCCCGGCGAGGGTGCGCCGCGCACCGAGATCGGCGACCGCGACGGCGTCCACGTCCTGACCATCACCGGCGACCCGGACCGGCTCACCGAGGCGACCGCCGCGCTCGGGTCGGACCTGCTCGGCGTCGCCGACAGCACCTCGACCACCTCGCTGAGCGCCACCGGCACTAGTGCCGCGACCCCCGAGCTGAGCCTGGCCGACCTAGGCCAGCAGACCCCCACCCTGAAGGGCATCGGTCAGTCCGAGCTGGTCGTCAACGTCACGCAGTCCGACTTCGGGATGTCGGCCAGCAGCCTGAAGGTCCACCTCGTCGGCGACTACGCCGCGCTGCCGGACCAGCTCACCGCGGTGGTGTCCTACTACTGGAACGACAACCTGGTCGACTCCCAGGTGCTCGGCTCCGGCGAGGAGTCCGGTGACACCCACATCGACCGGACCATCGAGATCCCCCACACCCTGCTGCGGGCGGCCAACGCGCTGCGGCTCCGGCTGGACGCGGTGCCGGTCGGCTCCGGCTCCCGGCAAGGCATCGACTGCGGCGGGCCGCTCGCGCTGCTGCCGATCGAGGTGACCTTCGACGGCGCGGCCTCGACCCTCACCGCCACTCCGGGCGACGCGCTCGACCCCGGCTTCGCCCGCTTCCCGCAGGTGCTGGGCAATGTCGTCAGCGTCGCCTTCGGCGACGACGCCGAGGCCGACCAGGCGGTCACCAACGCCGCCACGGTGATCCGCTCGCTGCAGCTGCTCAACGCGGCGCCGCTGACCGTCCACGTGGTCACCGCCGACGAGTTCGTCGACTCCTCCCGCTCCGGCCTGGTCGTCGGCGCCTCCGCCGAGCAGGTCGACGCCCTGGACGCGCCACTGCGGATGGGCGAGATCCGCGCCATCGACAGCGAGGACGCCGACTTCGGCGCCGGCGTCACCGACCCGTACGCCGCCCTGCAGGCCTTCTCCCAGGACGGCCGCGACGTGCTGCTGCTGTCCTCGTGGGGCTCCGCCGAGGTCGGCAACCAGCTGCAGGACCGCCTGAGCGACGCGCTGGCCACCCAGGAGAACGGCTGGTACGACCTGGTCGGCGACCTGTTCGTCCAGCAGTCGCTGACCAAGGAGCCCGTGCTGTTCTCCACCAACGCCATCGTGCCGCAGGAGGAGCGGCTGAAGGGCTTCTCCAGCTACGGCTGGTGGGTCCTCGGCTTCCTGGTGCTCTGCGTGCTGCTGTTCCTGGGTCAGCTCTACTCGCGCCGGCGGCTGCACCGGCGGGCCGCGAGACTGGTCGACGCCCAGGAGCAGGAGGACCTCCGGGACTGACCCGCATGTCGACGACCTACCACGGCACCGTCCCGGTCGGCGCGGCCCGGACGCCGACCGGGCTGTGGCACGCGCTCGGATCACCGCCGCTGGGGCGCCGGGTGCCCGGCACCGTCCCGGTCGCCCTGGCGGCGATGGCGTTCATGACCGTCGTCTGCCTGGTCGTCGTACCGACGGGGGCGAACCTGTGGTACGCCGACGCGCTCTCCCACCTGACGGTGGCTCGCCGGCTCGCCGACTCCATGCTGCCGGGCTTCCAGCAGCTCGGCACGGTCTGGCTGCCGGTCCCGCACCTGCTGCTGATGCCGTTCGTGCAGACCATGTGGCTCTGGTCGACCGGCTGGGCCGGCGCGATCCTCGGCATCCTCTGCTTCGGCGGGTCCTGCGCCGCGCTCTACCGGATCTGCGCCCGGCTCGGCCTCTCCCGGGGTGGCCGGCTGACGGCGCTGCTGGTGCTGGCCTGCTGCCCCGACTTCGTCTACCTGCACACCACCGCCCTGACCGAACCGGTGTTGTTCGTCTCGATCCTGGGCACCGTGGCCGGCCTGGTCCACTGGGCGACGGCGGCGCGGCCGCTCAGCGGTGGCGAGCTAGCGGTCTTCGCCGGCATCCCGGCGGCCGCCGGGATCCTGACCCGCTACGAGGGCTGGGTGCTGACGATCGGCATGGTGATCTTCGTGACCGTCGTGGAATCGCGTCGCAGCCGCGGCCGAGTGACCCGGCTGTGGCGGTTCGTCGTACTGCGCCGGGTGCTGCCGGCGCTCGCCGCGCCGATCGCCGCGGGCAGCTGGTGGCTGGCCTACAACTACAACATGTTCGGCGACCCGCTGGATTTCATGTTCGGCCCCTATTCCGCCTACGCCCAGCAGCAGGTCGCCGTCGAGCAGGGCACGCTGACCACGGCCGACCACTTCGGGCTGAGCCTCTACGTCTACAACCGGGCGGTCTGGGACCTGCTCGGACCGGTGGTGACGCTCGGCGGGGTGCTCGGCCTGCTCGTCTGCATCGCCCGCCACGGCCTCGGCCTGATCACCCTCACCCTGGGGCTGCTCTTCGGCACCTACTGCTTCGAGATCGCCAGCCTCTACCTCGGCCAGACCATCATGCTCACGCCGCACTCGCTGCCGCCGGGGCTGTTCAACGTCCGCTACGGGCTGGCCGCCTTCCCGTTCTTCGCGCTCGGCACCGCCGTCGTCTTCGAGACCCTCCGGCAGGTGCGCCGGGGCCCGTTGACGGTGGCCGCGCTGGTGCCGGTGCTCCTTCTCGCCAGGCCGCTGTGGGTGCTGGCCGATCCGACGGAGCGCTCCCCGATGCTCGTCGAGGGCCGCTCGCTCGACGCCGGCCGCCCCAACCAGGCGGCGGCCTACCTGCGCGACCACTACGACGGCGGCGGCATCCTGATGGACGAGTCGGTCGCCAGCAATGGCATCATCCCGCTGGTCCGGGTGCCGGTGAAGGAGTGGTACCTCCGCGCCTCCGGCGACTATTACACCGCCGCCCTGGAGCAGCCCGCCAAGTACGCCCGGTGGATCCTGGTCGCCACCGATCGCGGCGGTCTCAGCCTCGACACCGCCGACCAGGTCTACGCCCAGATGCTGGAACATCCCGAGCTGTTCACCGCCTACGCCCCCGTCTACGAGGGCGAGGGCCACGCCATCTACCGCAGGAGCGACTCGTGATCGCCCCGATCGGTGACGGCAGGCGGATCGGCGAGATCCTGCTCGACGCCGGCCTGGTCACGCCACCGCAGCTCGACCAGGCGCTGGCCCGGCAGGCCGCCGAGGGCGGGCCGCTGGGACGCCACCTGATCCTGGGCGGCGTCGTGGACCGGCGCGCGCTCTACCAGGCGCTCGCCGAGCAATGGGGCGCGCCGCTGGTCGACCTCGTCGCCGAGCCGCCGACCGCCCAGGAGCTGCTGGAGATCGGCGACCCGCGGCGCTACGCCGACCTGGGCTGGCTGCCCTGGCGTTACCACGACGGGGTGCTGACCATCGCCACCTCGGTGGCGCCCACCGAGCGGGTCCTGGCCACCGCCCGGGCGCTGCCCGGGGTGCGCGAGGTCAGCGTGCGCACCACGACCGACTGGGACGTCTTCCGCACCGTGCAGGAGCTGGGCCGCTCCCGGCTGCTCTACGGCATCGCCGAGCTGATGGCCGACACCCGGCCCGACCTGTCGGCACGGATCTCGATGGCGACCTGGCAGAAGGTGGTGCCGCTGCTGGCGCTGCTGGCACTGGTCCCGGCGGTGTGGCGCTGGCCGAGCCAGACGGTGGTGGCCGCGTTCTGCGTGGCCAATGCGCTCTTCCTGGGCAATATCGTCTTCAAGGTCTACTTCGGCCTGCGCGCGCCGCTGCGCAACGGCGAGAAGGAGCGCTGGAGGCGGGCGGTCCGCGCCGAGCGGGCCCGCCGGGGGCACCCCGAGGAGTGGCCGGGCCGGGTCCCCGACCAGCTGCTGCCGACGTACACGATCCTGGTGCCGGTCTTCGACGAGGTCGCCGTGGTCCAGAAGGTGATCGCCAATATGGACCGGCTGGACTATCCCAAGTCGAAGCTCGACGTGATGATCCTGCTGGAGGAGAAGGACGCCAAGACCATCGAGGCGGCCAAGGCGTCCCGGCCGCCGGAGTACGTCCGGATCGTGGTGGTGCCGGAGGGCCAGCCGCAGACCAAGCCCCGCGCCTGCAACTACGGTCTGGAGTTCGCCAAGGGCGAGTACGTCGTCATCTACGACGCCGAGGACCGGCCCGAGCCCGACCAGCTGCGGGAGGCGCTGGCCGCCTTCGAGATGAACCGGCTGATCCGCCGGCGGCTCGACCCCACCACGCCGCTGCTGGCCTGCGTGCAGGCCTCGCTGATGTACTTCAACTCGGAGTACAACCTGCTGACCCGGATGTTCTCGATCGAGTACGCCCACTGGTTCGACGCGATGCTGCCGGGCATGGACGACTCCGGGCTGCCGCTGCCGCTGGGCGGCACCTCCAACCACTTCCGGACCGACATCCTGCGCCGGCTGGGCGGCTGGGACCCTTACAACGTCACCGAGGACGCCGATCTCGGCCTGCGGATCGCCTCCCAGGGCTACGCGGTCGGCACCATCGCCTCGGCGACCGGGGAGGAGGCGTGCTCGGAGACCTTCGCCTGGATCCGGCAGCGCACCCGCTGGATCAAGGGCTATATGGTCACCGCCGCGGTCAACACCCGGCACCCGATCCGCTGGCTCCGGCTCAACGGCGTCGGCGGGGTCATCTCGATGGGCGGCCTGGTGCTCGGCACGCCGCTGGCCTTCATGTCCTACCCGCTGGCGCTGCTGTTCACCGCGGCCACCTATGTCGGTGTGCGGACCGGCGCGGTCGGCTTCCCGCCGGCGATCCTGCAGGGCGGCGTGCTGATGCTGCTGCTCGGCAACAGCGTCATGATCCTGGCCTCCGGCATCGCCGCCTGGCGGCGTTACAACTGGCGGGTGGCCGCCTACGCGGTCTTCAACCCGATCTACTGGCTGCTGCACTCCCTGGCCGCCTGGCGAGCCGTCTACCAGCTGCTCTTCGACCCGCACCGGTGGGAGAAGACCCCGCACGGGCTCAGCGAGGACTTCGAGGACCCGGCGATGCGGCACCTCTCCGGGGCGCACTCGTTCTGAGCCCGCGGTGTCGGCGGCGGCTGGCACACTGGGGCCATGACGACCACCGAAGCGACCACCGGCCCGGTCGAGGACGTCCTCGGCACGCCGTACACCGCGGAGACGATCGCGCTGGCCGACGACGAGGAGGGCCGGGTCGTCGCCACCCTGGTCAAGCGGTCGGCCGCCGCGGTGGTCGACCGGGCGGTGCTCTACGTGCACGGCTTCTGCGACTACTTCTTCCAGACCGAGCTCGCCGAGTGGTGGAACGAGCGCGGCTACGACTTCTACGCACTCGACCTGCGGAAGTACGGCCGCTCCCTGCTCCCTCACCAGACGCCCAACTACGTCACCGACCTGACCACCTACTTCGAGGAGCTGGACGCCGCCTGGGCGCGGGTCACCGACCGCGACGGCCACACCAAGGTGCTCATCGCCGCGCACTCGACCGGCGGCCTGACCACGCCGCTGTGGGTGAACGAGCGCCGGCCCGCCGAGCTGACCGGCATGGTGCTCAACTCGCCATGGCTCGACATGCAGGGCTCGACCCTGCTGCGCCTCGTCGGCACCCCGCTGGTCAAGCAGCTCGGCGCACGCCGGCCCAAGTTCCACATCAAGCGCCACGTCAGCGGGGTCTACGGCCGCAGCCTGCACCAGGACCACGCCGGCGAGTGGGACTTCGACCTCAACCTCAAGCCGCTCTCGTCCTTCCCGGTGTACGCCGCCTGGCTGAGCGCCATCCGCGAGGGCCACGCCAAGCTGCAGGCCGGCCTGGAGGTGCCGGTGCCGGTGCTGGTGATGTCCTCGGACAAGACCCGCTGGACCGCGCACATGAGCCAGCACGCCCACACCGCCGATCTGGTGCTCGACGTCGACCAGATCCGGCGCTGGTCGATCGCCATCGGCCGGCACGTCAGCTATATCGCCATCCCGGACGCGCGCCACGACGTGGTGCTCTCGCTGCCCGACGTCCGGGCGCGGGCCTACGACGTGATCAGCCGCTGGCTGGATGCCTGGGTCGACTGACAGCGATCAGGCCAACGGGTTACGCCACGAGACGCCGACGAACCTGGCGAAGTCGGTGTCGTTGGAATAGACCGTGCCCTGAGTCAATCGGGCGTGGGCGGCGATCTGAGCATCGGTCGTGAGGTTGCCCCCTGCTCCGACCATCTCAAGCAGTTCCAGCGTGGTCGCGACATGCCTCACGCCGGAGACAAGCACGCGTACGCCGGGTCGCGCCAGCCAAGCCTCGACGCGCGCTGCCGGTTCACCGACGGCGAGCGGGCTGGTGATGACGCGGCGGTTCGTCGCCACTCGGACAAATCCGAACAAGACGACGTCCGGCACGCCCACGGGCGAACCGTCCGTCAGGACACCGTCCCACCAGGTTCGTGCCGTGTCATGCTGCGCGAACCCGTCGAATACCGAGTAGACGAGCAGGTTGACGTCGGGAACGATCACCGGCGCCGAAGCCTCGTCACGAGCTCCTCATCGAGCAGTTCGTCGGCAAGTCCGTTGATGTGGCCGGAATCGACGCCTGGCGTCGGGCCGCCGTGATGCGGCACTGTCCGGAACGGCTCGGAGTCCTTCGTCGACAGCGCCTTGCGCAAGGCGTCATTGACGACCTGCTTCATGGTGCTGCGCTGGTCGTGGACGGCGCGATCCACCAGTGCGGCGACGTCGTCGTCGAGAGAAAGAGTCGTGCGCATACCTACATCATGATGCGAGAAGGGTATGGCATCAAGATGTCCCGATCCCCTCGTAGGCGGCTACTCCTCGGCGGGCGGCTCGTCCGTCGGCGACTCCGGCGAGGTGAGCGGGTCGGCGGTGTGGCTCACCGGTGCGGTCTGCTGCGCCTCGGCGATGGCCGCGGCGACCGCCTCGTCGGCGGCCTTGCGGGACTCGTCGACGGCGCTGGGCAGCGGCGTCGACTCGAAGGAGACCCGCTTGGTCGGGGTGGCGTCGGCCGGGATGCCCTTGAGGTCGGACAGCGTCGAGCCGAGACCCTCCAGCGCCTTGCCGATCTCGCTGGGCACGATCCACACCTTGTTGGCGTCGCCCTCCGCGATCTTGGGCAGCATCTGGAGGTACTGGTAGGCCAGCAGCGACTGGTCCGGCGCGCCGTCGTGGATCGCCTGGAAGACGGTCTGGATCGCCTGCCCCTCACCCTGCGCCCGCAGGATCGAGGCCTCCCGGTCGGCCTGGGCCCGCAGGATGCGCGACTCCCGCTCGCCCTCGGCGTTGAGGATCGCGGACTGCTTGTTGCCCTCGGCGGTCAGGATGGCCGACTGTCGCTCGCCCTCGGCGGAGAGGATCATCGCCCGCTTGTCGCGGTCGGCGCGCATCTGCTTCTCCATGGCGTCCTTGATGGAGCCCGGCGGGTCGATGCTCTTGACCTCGACCCGCTTCACCTTGATGCCCCAGCGACCGGTCGCCTCGTCGAGCACCGCCGAGAGCCCGGAGTTGATCGCCTCGCGGCTGGTCAGCGTCTCCTCCAGGTCCATGCCGCCGGCGATATTGCGCAGCGTGGTCATGGTGAGCTGCTCGACGGCCTGGATGTAGTTGGCGATCTCGTAGGTCGCGGCGACCGGGTCGTTGACCTGGAAGTAGATGACGGTGTCGATGGAGACCGTCAGGTTGTCCTCGGTGATCACCGGCTGCGGCGGGAAGGTGACCACCTGCTCGCGCATGTCGATGATGTAGCGGAGCTTGTCGATGAACGGCACCACCACGTTGAGGCCCGGGGTCAGCGTGCCCTTGTACCTCCCGAAGCGCTCCACGATGCCGGTGCGTGCCTGCGGGATGATCTTGACGGTCTTCGCCAGCAGCACCACCGCGAAGATCACCAGGAGGGCGAGGACGATCAGGACTCCCATGTCAAGCCTCCAATGTCGGTGTGGGATGGACGTAGACGGTGGCACCGCGGACCTGCAGCACCTCGACGACGGTGTCGTCCTCGATGATCAGAGTGTCGTCATAGGGCCGGGCCGACCAGAGCACGCCCTCGAGACGAACCTGGCCGGGCTTGTCGGCGCTCAGCCGGCCGATGGCCACGGCGCGCACCCCGATGAGCGAGTCGGTCCCGAGGACGAGCTCCGGACCGGCGTGCAGCCGCCGTGCCAGGCCAGGGCGTACGACGCCCAGCATCGCCACCGCGACCACGACCGCGACGATCACCTGCACCGGCAGCGAGTCGGTGACCAGCGAGGTCACCACGCCGCCCAGCGCCCCGGTCGCGAGCATCGCCAGGACCAGGTCGAGACTCGCGATCTCGGCAATGCCGAGGAGGACCGCGATCGCGAGCCAGACGGCCCACGGATTGTCGCCCAGCCAGTGCATGGCTGTGAGCCTAGCCGGTGCTGGCGGCGGGTGCTGGCGGCTGCGGCTCGGCCCGCCGGGTGCGGCGACGTGCCGACCAGCGGCCCTCGTCGTACCGCAGCGTAAGCGGCATCCCGAAGGTGGCGGACAGGTTGGCCTCGTTGAGCTCGTCGTCGACCAGCCCCGCCGCGACCACGCCGCCCTGGCGCAGCATCAGCACGTGAGTGAAGCCCGGCGGGATCTCCTCCACGTGGTGCGAGACCAGCACCATCGCCGGCGCGGCGGCGTCGAGGGCGAGCGCCGAGAGCGCCGAGACCAGGTCCTCCCGGCCACCGAGGTCGAGGCCGGCGGCCGGCTCGTCGAGGATCAGCAGCTCGGGGTCGACCATCAGCGCCCGAGCGATCTGGACCCGCTTCTTCTCCCCCTCCGAGAGGGTGCCGAAGGTGCGGGCCGCGAGATGGCCGATGCGCAGCTCCTGCAGCAGTTCCTCGGCGCGGTCGTGGTCGAGGTCGTCGTAGGTCTCCCGCCACCGGCCCAGCACGCCGTACGCCGCGCTCACGACGACGTCGTGCACCGATTCGCCGCGCGGGATCCGCTCGGCCAGCGCCGCGCTGGTCAGCCCGATGCGGGGCCGCAGCTCGAAGACGTCGACCTTGCCCAACTGCTCACCCAGCACGTGGGCGGTGCCGGTCGTGGGGTGCCACTGGGCGGAGGCGATCTGCATCAGCGTGGTCTTCCCGGCGCCGTTCGGACCGAGGATCACCCAGCGCTCGTCCTCCTCGACCACCCAGCCGACCCGGTCCAGCAGGACGGCCTCTCCTCGGCGGACCGTGAGATCGCGGAACTCCAGGACGGCAGCCATGACGCACACCCTATCGAGGGCCGCTGCGCGCCCTGCGTAGACTCCCTCGCCGTGATCGAGACCGGCGAGGACGGCCTGCCGCTGGCCCTGCGCGTCGCCTGGTGGCTGACGGCATGGGCACGCGGGCTGGCGGCCACCGATCTGGTGGTCGACGCGATCGTGGCCACCGATGCGACCCATCTGATCGACACCGACCCGCTGGCGGTCGGCCTGGGCCGGCTGCGTGCTGCCGGCGCGACCGCCTTCGGGGTCGCGCTTCCCGTCGAGGGCGACCCGGCCGGGCTCGGCGGCCCGCCGGCCTTCAACGGCGCCGCGCTGGAGGAGGGTCAGGCGCTGGTGGTGCTGGGGGCCGGCCTCGGCCTGGTCCCCCATCGCACCGGCGCCGCGGTGGTCTGGACCAGTCTGCCCGTCGACCGTCGCCAGGTCACCGACCTCGGCGAGGCCGACCGGGAGTTGCGCCGTACCCTCCCCCAGGTGGCCGACGCCCTGGCCGACCTCGACGTGGCCAAATGGCGCCCCGAGGTGGCCGACCGGCTGCTCAACCTGCGTCACCGGCCCGTGCCCAAGGCTCCGGACGGCATCCCCGAGCGCGCCGTCGACCTGGCCGCCCGGGCGGTCCAGGCCGCCGAGATCGTGGCGCTGGCCCTGGAGGACGACGGCGGCGCGGTCTCCGCCCACGAGATCGACCGCCGCCGTGACCTGCTGCTCCCGCTGGAGCGGGCCGCCCGCCATGCCCTGGTCGCGGCCGGCTCTCCCGAGGCCTGGCCCGAGTAACCTACGTCCCGACATGGACCAGCGCCCCGACACCCTGCTCATCACGCTCACCGGGCGCGACCGGCCCGGCGTGACGTCCTCGCTGTTCTCGACGCTCTCCCTCGCCGGGGTCGAGGTCGTCGACATCGAGCAGATCGTGCTCCGGGGCCGGCTGATCCTGGGCCTGCTGGTGACCGTGCCTCGCGACGAGCGCCGGCTGCGTGACGCGGTGACTGCCACCGCCGACGACCTCGGCATGAGCGTCGAGATCGAGCGCGGCGAGGGCGACTCCGGCTCCCGGCCGAGGGGCCGGGCCCACGTGACCGTCATCGGCAGTCCGCTGCGCGCCTCGGCGATGGCCGCCATCGCCGGCCGGATCGCCGACAGTGGCGCCAATATCGACCGGATCCAGCGGATGGCCCGCTATCCCGTGACCGCCATCGAGCTGCAGCTCTCCGGCACCGATGCCGGCGACCTGGGCCGACTGCGGGCCCTGCTCGCCACCGAGGCCGCCGCCCAGGGCGTCGACGTCGCGGTGCAGCCGGCCAACATCCTGCGGCACGGTATGCGGCTCATCGTCATGGACGTCGACTCCACGCTGATCCAGGGCGAGGTCATCGAGATGCTCGCCGCCCACGCCGGCTGCGAGGCCGAGGTCGCGGAGGTCACCGAGCGCGCCATGCGCGGCGAGCTCGACTTCGAGGAGTCGCTGCGGGCACGGGTAGCGCTGCTCAAGGGGGTGCCCGCCACCGCCCTCGACGAGGTGTACGACGCCATCCAGCTCAACCCCGGGGCGCGCACCCTGGTCCGCACGCTGCGCCGGCTCGGCTACCGGTTCGCGATCGTCTCGGGCGGCTTCAGCCAGATCACCAGCCGGCTCGCCGAGGAGCTGGGCATCCACTACTCCCGCGCCAACGAGCTCGAGATCGTCGACGGGGTGCTCACCGGCGGCATCGTCGGCCAGGTCGTGGACCGGGCCGGGAAGGCCCGGGCGCTGCGGGAATTCGCCGCCGAGATCGGCATCCCCGAGTCGGCCACCGTCGCGATCGGCGACGGCGCCAACGACCTCGACATGCTCTCCGCGGCCGGCCTCGGCATCGCCTACAACGCCCGGCCCGTCGTACGGGCGCGTGCGCACACCTCGGTCAACGTCCCCTATCTCGACACGATCATGTATCTGCTGGGCATCACCCGCGAGGAGATCGAGGCGGCCGACGCCGAGGCGGGCTACATCACCCCCGCGCCCCCGGTCTGACACCTCCGGCCACGGCCGTCACCGTGACGGTCGTGGCCGGAGCGAGGCCCAGGCCGAGTTCTCAAACGCGCTCTCAGGCCGCGGCCCGATGCGGGATCGTCAGCGCCACCAGCGCGGCCAGCACGGAGGCGCCGCCGCACAGCGCGAACAGCTCCCGGTAGGCGGTCAGGGACGGCAACGCGACCTCGCCCAGGACCACCACGCTGCCGGCCAGCAGACTGGTGCCGATCGCGGAGGCCAGGGAGCTGCCCAGGCTGCGGAAGAGCGCGTTGAGGCCGTTGGCCGCGGCCAGCTCGTGCGGCGGCGTGTGCGCGTTGATGATCGAGGGCAGCGCCGCGTAGCCGATGCCGGTGCCCATGCCGATGATCGTGGAGCCCACGATGACCTGCCACAGGTGCTCGTGGACGGTGATCCGGGCGAGGAACCCGAGAGCGACGACGACCGCGCCGAGCGCCAGCGTCTGCGGGCCACCACGCGAGCTGATCAGCCGCGCGGCCACCGGGGCCAGCACCAGCATCATCAGGCCGCTGGGCAGCATCGCCAGGCCGCCGACCAGCAGGCTGGAGCCGAAGCCGTAGCCGGTGGCCTCCGGCGCCTCGACGTACGCCGCGGTTCCGATGAACGAGGCGAACAGGGCGAAGCCGAACAGGATCGAGGCGAGGTTGGCGAGCACGATCGGGCGGCGGCTCAGCGCGCTCAGGTCGACCAGCGGCTCGCGCACCCGGGTCTGGGTCCAGCCGAAGACGACCAGCAGCACCGCGGCGCCCGCCAGCAGGATCCACACCTTGGCCGAGCCCCAGCCCCAGTCCGAGCTCTGGCTCAGCGGCAGCATCAGGCACACCAGGCCGGCGCCCAGCAGCACTCCACCGAGCACGTCGACGCGACCACCGCTGCGGTCCGGAGACTCCGGCACGAGCATCAGGATGCCGACGAAGGCGACGAAGCTGGCGCCGGCCATGATCCAGAACAGCGCGTGGAAGTCCGCGTGCTCGGCCACGAAGCCGGCCAGCGGCAGGCCGAGGGCACCACCGACGCCGAGCATCGCGCTGATCAGCGCGACACCCGAGCCGACCCGCTCCCGGGGAAGCAGGCCCGCCAGCAGGCTGATGCCGAGCGGGATGGCCGCCGCCGAGGCGCCCTGGATCGCGCGGGCGGCGATGAGCAGGGCGACATTGCTGGTCACCGCGGCCACCAGCGAACCGGCCAGCAACGAGCCGATCGCCACGAGTAGCAGCAGTCGCTTGCCGAACATGTCGCCGAGTCGGCCCATGATCGGCACCGACACCGCCGCGACCAGCAGGGTGGAGGTCAACAGCCAGCCCACCGCGCTGGTGGAGGTGTCCAGAACCTCGGGCAGTTCGCCCAGGACCGGAATCAGCATCGACTGGGCCAGCGATACGACGAGGGCGCCGAGGCCGACGACGAGGAGTTGCAGCCGGGCGCGGCCGGGGCTGGTGTGCGCGGCGATCTCCTCGTCGGTGATGCCGAGCTGCTCGTGAGACATGGGTCTCCTTCATGAGTCCTGAATGGGTATGACCTGCACTGTAGGCCATACATGTCACCACGTGCCAGTCATGGCGCTCTATGTCACATGATGTTAATGTCGGTCCCGATGACGACGATCCGCGACAGCCCGACCTCCCTGCGCGAGACCGCCCGTGAGGCGGTCCGGGCGGAGGTGCAGCGTCACGCCTGGCGGCTCTTCTCCGAGCATGGCTTCGCGGCCACCACCGTCGACCAGATCGCGGCCGCGGCCGGGATGTCGCGGCGCACGTTCTTCCGCTATTTCGCGAGCAAGGACGACCTCGTCCTCAAGCGGATGCTGGAGTCGACCAGTGAGCTGGAGCGCGTGCTCGCGGCGCGGCCGGCCGACGAGCCGGCCTGGCCGGCGCTGCGGGCCGCCTTCGACGTGCTGGCGCGCCGCCAGTCCTCCCATGCGGCGGTGTCACGACGGCTGCAGCTCATGCTGTACGCCGAGGACCCGGTGCGGGCCATCGTCGAGGAGTGGCGGCGCCGCTGGACCCAGCAGCTCCTCCCGCACGTCGCCCAGCGGCTGCCGGAGGGCGCCTCGGAGATCGCCGCGCTTGCCGTGACCATCAGCGCACTGGGCTGCTTGGAGGTCGCCCAGCAGGAGTGGGCCGAGCATCCCGGTGCGGATCTGGCAGCGCTGCTCGACGAGGCAATGGGGGCCGTCGCGCCGCTGTGAGCCGGCGTCCTCAGCCGCGCGCGAGGTGGAAGTCCGCCAGCCGGCAGGAGCCCGCGTCGAGGTCGGCCCAGCCGCCGTCGTAGGAGAGGACGGCGATGGCGCTGGTGGCGAACTCCCCCATCAGCCGGCCCGACGTACCGTCGTCGAGCAGCTGGGCGAGGTAGGCCATCGTCGGGTTGTGACCGACGAGGACCACCGTCGCCGGCTCGTCGGGGAGCGCGCGCAGCAGGTCGAGCACGGTGTCGGGGTCGGCGGCGTACAGGCTGCTGTCGAGCCACGGCTCGAGGTCCCAGCCCGCCGCCTGCGCCAGCTGCGACCAGGTCTGCCTGGTCCGTAGCGCCGTGGACACCAGCGCGGTGGCGGGCGCGATGCCCTGCCCGGCCAGCCAGCGGCCGGCCGCGGCCGCGTCGGCGAGCCCCCGCTCGGTCAGTGCCCGCTCGTGGTCGGCGGGGCCGAACTGCTCGGCCTTGGCGTGGCGGACGACGACGAGCGTGCTCATCCGTCCAGCGTAGCGAGACGCGGCACGCGGCAGACTCGCTACGCGCCCATCGCGTGGAAGCCGCCGTCGACGTGGACGATCTCGCCGGTCGTCGCCGGGAAGAAGTCGCTCAACAGCGCGCAGATCGCCTTCGCGGTCGGCTCCTGGTCGGTGTTGTCCCAGCCCAGCGGCGCGCGGGTGGTCCACATGTCCTCGAGGTCGGAGAAGCCGGGAATCGCCTTCGCCGCGAGGGTGCGCAATGGGCCCGCCGAGACCAGGTTGACCCTGATGCCCTCGGGGCCCAGATCGCGGGCCAGATAGCGGGCGCAGGACTCCAGGCCGGCCTTCGCCACGCCCATCCAGTCGTACGCCGGCCAGGCCACCGTCGCGTCGAAGGTCAGCCCGACCACGCTGGCGCCGGGCGCGAGCAGCGGCCGGCATGCCTGAGTGAGGCTCTTCAGGGAATAGACCGAGACCTGCATCGCCGTGGCGACGTCCTCCCAGGGGCCGTCGAGGAACTTGCCGCCGAGCAGCGTCTCGGGGTTGCCGTAGGCGATCGAGTGCACCACCCCGTCGAGGCCGTCGACATGCTCGCGCACCTGGTCGGCCAGGCCGGCCAGGTGCTCCGGGTCGGTCACGTCGAGCTCCAGCACCGGCGGCTCGACGGGAAGCCGCTTGGCGATCCGCCGGGTGATCGACAGCGCCCGGCCGAAGTTGGAGATGAGCACCGTGGCGCCCTGCTCCTGGGCGACCTTGGCCGCCGCGAAGCCGATCGAGGAGTCCATCGTGACCCCCGCGACCAGGATGCGCTTGCCCTCGAGAAGTCCAGCCATGTCAGTGCCCCATTCCTAGTCCGCCGTCGACCGGGATGACCGCCCCGGTGACATAGCCCGCGTCCGCCAGCCAGACCACCGCGTCGGCGATCTCCGCCGGCTGGGCGTAGCGCCCCAACGGCACCTGGCTCCTGATGCCGTCCTTCTGCTCGTCGGTCAGCACGTCGGTCATGTCGGTCTCCACGAAGCCCGGCGCCACCACGTTGGCGGTGATGCCCCGGCTGCCGAGCTCGCGGGCCAGCGATCTGGCCATGCCCACCAGACCCGCCTTCGAGGCGGCATAGTTGACCTGCCCGGCGCTGCCCAGCAGGCCCACCACGCTGGAGATGAAGATGATCCGGCCTCGGCGGAGCCGCAGCATCCCCTTCGCCGCCCGCTTCGCCAGCCGGAAGGAGCCGGTCAGGTTGGTCGAGATGACCTCGTCCCAGTCGCTCTCGCTCATCCGCAGCAGCAGCGTGTCGTGGGTGATGCCGGCGTTCGCCACCAGGACCTCGACGGGCCCGTGGGCGGCCTCCACCTCGGCGTAGGCCGCCTCGACCTGAGCCGGGTCGGTGATGTCGCAGCGCACGTCCAGCGCACCCGCCGGGGCCCCACCGCTGCGGGTGGTGACCGCCACCTTGTCGCCGCGGGCGACGAACGCCTCCGCGATGGCACGACCGATGCCCCGGTTGCCGCCGGTGACCAGGACCGAGCGAGGTGAGTCTGTTGTCACGTCTGTGACCGTAGTGATTACTTGCAGGTAGGCCGAATGGCGCAGCGTCCGGCGAGTCGCGACCGGCCGACCAGGCCCACCGGGCCGCGACTAGAATGGAGACCATGACCAGGAAGGACGAGGCGATCCGGATCACCACCGCCTCGTCGAGCCTCGAGGACGACATCAGGACCCGGCAGCGCCGCTACCTGACCGCGATGCTGGTCCGCGTCGTCTGCTTCGCCGGCGCGGTGATCGCCGGCGTCGCGGGGCTGCACTGGCTCTGGCCGGTGCTCATCCTGCTGGCGCTGGTGCTCCCCTATGTCGCCGTCGTGATGGCCAACGCCGCCCACACCAAGGGCGACGGCTTCACGCTGATGGACAGCCCCTACGGCCGGCCGCAGCTCCCGCCCGGGCGCCACGAGTGAGCCTCGACGACAAGACCGAGCTCGACCTGTGCTCGGCGAAGGGCTGTCAGGCCGTCGCCGCCTGGGAGCTGCGGTGGAGCAACCCCAAGATCCACAACCCTGACCGCCGCAAGATCTGGCTGGCGTGCGAGGCGCACAAGCAGTCACTATCTGACTTCCTGGGCTCGCGCGGCTTCCTCAAGGAAGTCGAGCCCCACTGATCCCCCCTCCGCCGAGAGGTCCCTGATTGCCCCTCGAGAGGTCGCAAACTGCCCCGCGAGACGTCGCGGATTGCCCCGCCCCCGGATTGAACAGCCAGGGGTCCTAGGGCGATCTGGGACCTTTCGAGGGGCCATCAGGGACCTTTCGGCCGGCCTGTCAACCGCCGATGGCGCTCATCGGCCGGGAGGGCTGCAGGAAGGTCGGGTCGTCGATGCCGTGGCCGGCTCGCTTGCCGGCCATCGCGACGACCCAGCGCTCGGCGAGCTCCTCGTCGGAGGCGCCGGCCCGCATCGCGGTGCGCAGATCGGACTCCTCGCGGGCGAACAGGCAGTTGCGGACCTGACCGTCGGCGGTGAGCCGCACCCGGTCGCAGTCGCCGCAGAACGGCCGGGTCACCGAGGCGATGATGCCGACGGTGGCCGGGCCGCCGTCGACCAGGAACAGCTCCGCCGGCGCGCTCCCCCGCGGCTCCCCGGCCGGCTCGAGGCTGAACTCCTTCTCGAGCCGCACCTGGATCTCCTCGGCGGTGATCATCTCCGCCCGTGACCAGCCATGCTGGGCGTCGAGCGGCATCTGCTCGATGAAGCGCAGCTGATAGCCGGCGGCGATCGCCCAGTCCAGCAGCTCGGGCGCCTGGTCGTCGTTGACGCCGCGCAGCAGTACGGCGTTGAGCTTGACCGGGCCGAGCCCGGCCGCCTTGGCCGCCTCCAGGCCGTCGACCACGTCGTGCAGCCGGTCGCGCCGGGTCACCGCGGCGAACGTCTCGGGTCGGATGCTGTCGATGCTCACGTTGATCCGGTCGAGTCCGGCCTCGGCGAGCGCGCCCGCGGTACGGGCCAGACCGAGGCCGTTGGTGGTCAGCATGGTCTCGACGCCGAGCGCGTGAGTGCGGGCGACGATGTCGACCAGGCCACGCCGGACCAGCGGCTCGCCGCCGGTGAAGCGGACCTCGGTGATGCCGAGTCGCTCCACGCCGATAGTGATCAGCCGGACGACCTCGTCGTCGGTCAGCACGGTCTCGCCCGGGAGCCAGTCGAGCCCCTCGGCCGGCATACAGTAGCTGCACCGTAGGTTGCACCGGTCGGTCAGCGAGACCCGGAGATCGGTCGCGACCCGGCCGAAGCCGTCGGACAGCGGCGTCACCTGCATCGCTCCAGTCTAGGGAATCGCTGATCAATCCCGCCTGCTGCGCGCCACGGCGCCATTGATCAGCGCTTCCCTAGGCGGGCGGCGGGCCGACGGCGGGCCTTCCTCAGCAGACGGTTAGCCTCGTGTGGTGCGGTCGTTCCGGTTTCTGCTCAGCCGCCGCTGGGTGCTCTTCGCACTGGCCATCGTGCTGGTGGCCTGGGCGACCTGGTGGCTGGGCAGGTGGCAGTTCCACCGGCTGGAGGATCGCAAGGAGAGCAACGCGATCGTCGTGGCCAACGAGCACCAGACCCCCGAGCCCGTCGCCGAGGTGCTGGGTGTGGGGCAGCCGGCCGCGAAGGCCGACGAGTGGCGGCTGGTGACCGCCACCGGCGTCTACGACACCGAGCACACCATCATCTGGCGCTACCGGACCTCCGACCATGGCGACGCCGGCGTCGACGTCGTGGTGCCGCTGGTGACCGCCGACGGCTCGGCGCTGCTGGTCGACCGGGGCTGGCTGCACACCGAGGGCGACGACGAGCGGCCCGAGGTGCCGGCACCGCCGAGCGGCACGGTCACCATCACCGGCTACGTCCGGACCGACGGCAGCGGCGGCAGCACTCGCGTCGACGACCTCTCCACCCGGGCGCTCTCCTCGGTCACCGCCGGGCCGGCGATCGGCCGTCCGACGTACGGCGGCTGGGTGCATCTGCACTCCGAGGACCCGCCGGCCGATCAGCCGCTGGTGGCCGCCGAACTGCCCGACCTGAGCAACGGTCCGCACTTCTTCTACGGGCTCCAGTGGTGGTTCTTCGGGCTGCTGGCGATCTTCGGCTTCGGCTATCTGCTCTACGACGAGTGGCGCACCGGCCGTGGCGACCAGATCGCCACCGATCGGGCCCGGCAGGACCGAGACGACGTCCGCACCGCCAAGGCGAGCCGCAAGCGGGCGGTGAAGGCGGCCTACCGGGGAGCCTACGAGAAGGAGCGCGCTGAGAAGGAGCGCGCCGAGCGCTCAGGCCAACGAGACTAGGTCGGCGTAGGAGTCGTTCCAGAGGTCCTCGACGCCGTCGGGGAGGATCAGCACCCGGTCCGGCTCCAATGCCTGCACCGCGCCCTCGTCGTGGGTGACCAGCACGATCGCGCCCTCGTAGCGGCGGATCGCGTTGAGCACCTCCTCGCGGGAGGCCGGGTCGAGGTTGTTGGTCGGCTCGTCGAGCAGCAGCACGTTGGCCGCGCTGACCACCAGCGAGGCGAGCGCGAGCCGGGTCTTCTCCCCGCCGGAGAGCACCCCGGCCGGCTTGTGCACGTCGTCGCCGCTGAACAGGAACGCGCCGAGCACGGTGCGCGCCTCGGTGTCGGTCAGCTCCGGCGCCGCCGACTGCATGTTCTCCAGCACGGAGCGGCCGATGTCGAGGGTCTCGTGCTCCTGGGCGTAGTAGCCGATCTTGAGGCCGTGGCCGGGGACCACCTCACCGGTGTCGGGCTTGTCGACACCCGCCAGGATCCGCAGCATGGTGGTCTTGCCGGCACCGTTGAGACCCAGGATCACCACCCGCGAGCCGCGGTCGATGGCCAGGTCGACGGCGGTGAAGACCTCCAGTGCGCCATAGGACTTCGACAGGTCCTTCGCGGTCAGCGGGGTCTTGCCGGAGGCGGCCGGGGTCGGGAACTTGATCGCGGCCACCTTGTCGACCGCGCGCTCCCCCTCCACGCCCTCGAGCAGCCGCTCGGCGCGCTTGAGCATGTTCTGCGCGGCGGTCGCCTTGGTGGCCTTGGCGCGCATCTTGTTGGCCTGGTCGGTGAGGGTCTTGGCCTTGTTCTGGGCGTTCATCAGCTCGCGCTTGCGGCGGGCCTCGTCGGTCTCGCGCTGGGTGAGGTAGTTGCGCCAGCCCATGTTGTAGACGTCGATGACCGCGCGGTTGGCGTCGAGGTGGAAGACCTTGTTGACGGTCTCCTTGAGCAGCTCGTTGTCGTGGCTGATGACGATGAAGCCGCCCTTGTAGGACTTCATCCAGTCGCGCAGCCAGATGATCGAGTCGGCGTCGAGGTGGTTGGTGGGCTCGTCGAGGATGAGTACCTCGGCACCGGAGAAGAGGATGCGCACCAGCTCCACCCGTCGGCGCTGGCCGCCGGAGAGGGTGCCGAGCTGCTGCTCCATCAGCCGGTCGGGGATGCCGAGCGCGTGCGCCATCTGCAGCGCCTCGGCCTCGGCCGCGTAGCCGCCACCGGCGTCGAGCTCGTCGTGGGCACGCTGGTAGCGCCTCATCGCGCGGTCGCGGACGGCCGGGTCGTCGGAGGCCATCTCGACCTCGGCGGCCCGCATCCGTCGTACGGCGTCGTCAAGGCCGCGCGCGGACAGGATCCTGTCCTTGACCAGGATCGAGGGGTCGCCGACGCGCGGGTCCTGCGGCAGGTAGCCGATGTCGCCGGTGCGGTTGACGGAGCCGGAGGCGGGCAGCAGGTCCCCGGCGAGCACCTTGGTGAGTGTGGTCTTGCCGGCTCCGTTGCGGCCGACCAGGCCGACCTTGTCGCCCGGTCCGACCCGGAAGCTGACGCTCTCCATGAGGAGCCTGGCACCGACGCGAACTTCCAGGTTGTGGGCGGTGATCATCAGGGTCACTAGTCTATGGCTCGGGGTCCCCACCCCCGAATCTTCGATCAAGGCCCGGAGCGCCGGGCAGGGGGTAGTCCGGATGCGGTTCAATCCGAAGGCGCGGCTCGACACCAGCCGCACCAGCGACGCGGGCAGCGGCAGCGGAGGCGGTGGCCTCGGCGGCGGCATCCCGCTGCCGACCGGCAAGATGGGCGCGGGCGGCGTCGTCGTGCTGCTGGTGCTGGTGCTCCTCGGCCAGTGCACCGGCACCGTCGACCTCGGCAGCGTGCTGGGCGGCTCCACCTCGGGCGCCTCGCTCAACGCCAGCCGGTTCCAGACCGACGCCAGTGCCGGCGACGACCGCTACGCCAGCTGCACGACCGGCGAGGACGCCAACAACAGCTCCGACTGTGCGCTGGTGGCGGTCGAGAACTCGCTCTACGACTTCTGGTCCGAGAAGCTGGGCAGCAAGTTCCAGGCCGAGCAGGGCGTGGTGACCTTCACCGGCGGCGTGCAGACACAGGGCTGCGGCAGCGCCTCCTCGGACATGGGCCCGTTCTACTGCCCGGTCGACCAGACGATCTACCTCGACACCCAGTTCTACACCGACATCTTCGAGGGCCAGCTCGGCGGCGAGGACGCACCGTTCGTGCGGGCCTATGTCATCGCGCACGAGTACGGCCACCACATCCAGAACCTGCTCGGCTACATGAGCCAGGTGAAGACCCAGCAGGGCCCGACCAGCGACTCGGTGCGGCTCGAGCTGCAGGCCGACTGCTTCGCCGGCGTCTGGGCGGCCGCAGCCGAGTCCACCCCGGACGAGGACGGCAACACCCTCATCGAGGACATCACCGACGAGGACATCACCGAGGCGATCGGCGCGGCGACGACGGTCGGCGACGACTACATCCAGCAGCGGATGGGCGGCGCCACCAACCCCGAGGGCTGGACCCACGGCTCCTCCGAACAACGGGTGAAGTGGTTCAAGACCGGGATGAGCGCGCAGTCGCTGGACGAGTGCGACACCTTCAGCGCCACCTCGCTGTGAGACTCACTCCCGACCCGGCTGCGAGCGGCTCAGCGCGAGCAGGTCGCGCAGCGTCGGGAGGGCGCGCTGGTCCTTCGGCCGGTTCGCCGCCTGTTTGGACCGGATGACGTCGGCGAGCGAGGCGATCCGGACCGTCGCGCCGTAGAGGGTCATCGATTCGGCGTCACGCTTGAGGTCGTCGAACCCGGTCGTTCCGTCAGGCACGAAGCTGATGTCGAGGTCGCCCGCGTCGGTGGTGAGGTTCCAGACGCGCGCGGCGACCAGCGACTCCCCGTCGTGGTCGAAGGGCAGACCGTCCGGGGCCGCGTCGGTGCGGATGCGCGCTGCCAGCTCCCGCAGCGCCTCGGAGAGCCGGGACAGGTTGTCCGGCACCACCGCCGGCGTGATGTCGGCGTCCTCGGTGGGAAACGGAGACCCGTGTACGACGGCCGCCAGGCCGCCGATCAGCACGTAGTCCACCCCGTGCGACTCCAGCACCCCGAGCAGGCGGGCGAGATCAAGCTCTCCGGGCACCTCGCAACTCCCTCAGCTGTCGCGCGACCCGATCGTGGCGCTCGAGCCGCTGCTGCGGTGACAGCGATGCGAGCCGGCCGGCCTGCGCCCGGTCGCTGTCGTCGGCAGGCACCAGCATCACGTCGAGGTCGAACCCGCACAAGCGAATGAGCCGCATCACGTCGTCGAAGCTGATCGCCGTCCTCCCCGACTCCCACCGGGCGATGCCCGGCTGGGTGGTGCCCGCCCGCTCGGCCAGCGTGGTCTGCGAGAGGGAGGCGCGTCGCCGCGCCTCCCGGACCAGGTCGCCACCGTAACTGCTCACACGGATATCATAACAGATCTGTTATAGTTCGAGCAGGGCCTCGACCGCGGCCTGCTGCCGCTGCAGCGCCCGCAGGTGCGGCGCCACCGACGGGTGGCGGAACTTGCCGGCCAGCGCGCCCTCGCCGCCGGCGACCCGGGCCAGCGCCCAGTCGGCGCGGGTGAAGACCGTGTAGACGGCCGTGATCTGGGCGCCGAGGACGACCTGCTCCCGGGTCGCGAGCCCGTCGGGGAGGCCGAGGAGGTAGGCGTCCAGCAGCGGCTCGAACTCCTCGCGCGCCATCAGCAGGTAGTAGCCGAGGTCGGCGCCGACCGGTCCGTAGCCGAGCGAGCCCCAGTCGACGGCGATCAGGTCGTCGCCGGCGCGACCGGGCAGATTGCCGGGCACCGGGTCACCGTGCTGGGCGACCTGAGGCAGCTCGTCGAGCGCGTCGAGCAGCCGCCGGCGCTTGCGCCACAGCGCGTCGGCGATGTCGGAGGCCGTCGTACGCCCGATGGTCTCCCAGCCGCCGCGCCGCTCGACCCGGGCGAGCCGGTCGCGGAGCTGGCCCCGGGCCAGCCAGCGGACATGGCCGAGGTCGGCCGCGGCGAACCGACCCATCGCCAGAGCGACGAAGAGACCGCTGTTGGCGGCGTCCTCGACCCAGTCCTGGGTGATGGTGATGCCGTCGCCGTCCTCCTCGACGCCGGTCAGCGGTGCGCGCAGGCCGGGCGTGGCGGCGACGAGGCCGTACGTCGCCACGTCGGCCTCCCGCCGCCAGTAGGCGAAGTGTCGGGGGTCGGAGAGCTCCGGCGGGTCGTGCTCGGCAGGTGCCGCGAGCCGCTTGACCACGACCGCGCGGTCGCCGACCGCGGCGCGCCAGACGCCTACGGTCGACGCGCCGGTGCCTCCAGGGAACGCCAACCACCCCGGCTCGGGCTGCCACATGAACGGCAAACTAGCCGATATCGCGCCGCGAGAAGCGGAACCACGCGAGCGCGAGGATCACCGCGGCAACGGCGGTGAGCCCCAGCTCAGGTGGCCAGGACCAGTTCTCGGCGGGCAGTTGCGGCGCGTGGGAGTACGGCGCCCGGTTGCCCAGGTGGGGTCGACCGTGCAGGATGCCGCGAGTGCCGATCGGAGCCTTTTCACCGCTGCGGCACCGCGACTTCCGGCTGCTGGTGACGGGAGCGACCGCCAGCCAGTTCGGCAATGCGATCACGCCGATCGCGCTCGCCTTCGCGGTCCTCGACCTGGGCGGCTCGGCGACCGAGCTGGGTCTGGTCGTCGCCGTGTTCGCACTCGCCCAGGTGGTCACCTCGCTTTTCGGCGGTGTCCTCGGCGACCGCATCGCCCGGAAGCTGATGATGGCGGGCTCGGCGCTCGCCTGCTCGGGCGTGCAGGTCGCCGTCGTCGCCATCCTGGTGACGGGTCATGGCAGCATCGCCGTACTGACCGTGGGCGGCACGCTCACCGCCTGCCTCGGCGCACTGAGCCAGCCCAGCTCCCAGGCGATGACCCGGCTGACGGTCCCGCCGGGGCAAATGCCGGGCGCGGTCGCCATCCGGCAGTTCCTGCAGACCGCGGCCGGCGTACTCGGCTATGCCGTTGCCGGCGTACTCGTCAGCCTGATCGGCCCCGGCTGGTCGATCGCGATCGACGCCGCGACCTTCCTGGTCGCGGCGCTCAGTTACGGCCTGCTCCGGGTCGAGCAGCAGGCTCCCGAGCGCCGGGGGGCGATGATCGCCGACATCGGCGACGGCTTCCGCGAGGTGCTGCACCGCTCCTGGATGTGGTCCTACATCCTGATGGCGCTCGTCTATCACCTCGTGTACGGCGGCGCCCAGTCGGTCCTCGGCCCGATCGTCGTCGGCGAGGGCATCGGCCGCGCCGCCTGGGGCATTGCCATGGGCGCGCTGATGGCCGGCTTCATGGTGGGCAGCCTGGCCTGCCTGCGGCTCACCTCGGTACGACGGCCGATGCTGGTCTCGATCTGCTTCCTCTGCCTGACACCGCTGTTCCCGGCCGCGATGGCCCTCTCCGACTCACTGTGGCCGATCGTCGTTGCCGGTCTGCTGCACGGCTTCGGACTGCAGATCTCCGACTATCTGTGGGACCTCTCGATCCAACAGCACGTCGATCCGGCGAAGCTGTCACGGGTCTACTCCATCGACATCGTCGGCTCCTTCGTCTGCCGCCCGCTTGGCCTGGCCCTCACCGGCCCGGTCGCGGGCCTGGCCGGCACTCACACCTGGCTGCTCGTCGTCGCCGCTGTGATGCTGGTGAGCGAGCTCGCCGTCCTGCTGGTTCCCGGCGTTCGACGGCTGACGCCAAGCTCGTGACCGGCGGCTCGGCACAATCTAGTTGGCATATTGTTCGAACTGGCGTACGGTTATCGGTAGGTGGTTCATCTGAGGTGGCGGGACCTGCGGGCCCGTCGAAAGACGTCCGTCAGTCGCGAGGGTAGGTAATAGTCCGGGTGCCGGGCCTCCAGGAGCGATGCAGAGGTGTTGTTGCTGCGTGCTTGGAGGAGGTGTCTGCTCGTGTCCCATCCGATCTTGGAGTGTGTCGGCGCGGTGGGCGCCGCTTTGAAGGACGTCGCTGACGTGAACCCGACCTTCATGACCACCAGTGAGAAGGCCACCGCGCTGACCCGGCTGGCGGCACTCAAGTCCCAGATGGCCGAGCTCGAGCTGCGGGTCCTCGCCGCCGCGGCCGATGTCGCCGAGACCACCGCCGCCCGAGATGTCACCGCCTGGCTGCACGCCCACACCCACGGCCGGCCCGAGGACGCCCGGGCCGACCTCGCCCTCGCGATAGCCCTCGACCGCGACCACCACGCCGTAGCCGCCGCGATCCGCCCACCGGCCTGCTCCCCGACCCCATCGCCCACCGACTCGTGACCTACCTCCACGCCTACACCAACCCCCGCCAGGGATTCGGCCAGACCGGCGATCGAGCCGGTGAGACCGACCAGGCCGGCGAGAGTCACGCCGGTCGGCTGCCCTATCCCCGCCGACTCGGCCAGGCCCTCTGCCAACTCCTGGAGACACTCGACCCCACCCGGCTCCCCCTCCACGGCGGCGACGCCACCACCATCACCATCACCATCTCCCTGGACTCCCTACGCCACGACCTCGGCCACGGCGCCATCATCGGCGGCGATAGCGCAGAGACGGCGCGGAACCGGCACCGGCTACCGCCTATGGAGATGCGACTTCGCGGCTCAAGGTCACACGTTGAAGCCGAGCGCCCGGAGCTGGTCGCGGCCATCGGGGGTGATCTTGTCGGGGCCCCACGGCGGCATCCAGACCCAGTTGATCGCGATGTCGGCGGCCATGCCCTCCAGGGCGGCGTTGGTCTGGTCCTGGATCATGTCCGTCAGCGGGCAGGCCGCCGAGGTGAGCGTCATGTCGAGGACCACGTCGGAGGACTCCGAGATGTGTACGCCGTAGACCAGACCGAGGTCGACGACGTTGATGCCGAGCTCGGGGTCGACGACGTCCTTCATCGCCTCGGTGACGTCCTCGACGCTCAGGCTGGCGCCGTCGGCCACGGTGACGGCCATGCCGACGCCGTGCCCATGGTCATGAGCGTGATCATGCGAGTGGTCGTGGGTGTGCTCGGTCATCGGCTCTCCTTCGCCAGCACCTGACTGGTGGCGTCCTTCCAGGCCATCCAGGACAGCAGCGCGCACTTCACCCGGGCGGGGAACTTCGCCACCCCGGCGAACGCGATGCCGTCCTCCAACACGTCCTCGTCGGGCTCGACGGCGCCCTTGCCCTGCATCAGGCGGAGGAACTCCTCCTGGATCGCCAGGGCCTCCTCGACCGGCTTACCGACGACGAGGTCGTAGAGCACCGACGCGGCGGCCTGCGAGATCGAGCAGCCGAGCGCGTCGTACGACACGTCCGCGACGACGCCGTGATCGAGGTGCACGCGCAGCGTGATCTCGTCGCCGCAGGTCGGGTTGACGTGATGGACCTCGGCCTCGTAGTCCGCGCGCAGGCCCTTGCCGTGCGGGTGCTTGTAGTGGTCGAGGATGATCTCCTGATACATCCCGTCGAGGTCGGCTTGAGTCGTCATGGCCTCAGTCCAACCGGAAGTAGGAGCGGGTGTATTCCAGCGCCTCGACGAGGGCGTCGATCTCCTCCGGCGTCGTGTAGAGGTAGGACGACATCCGGGTCGAGGCCTGGACGCCGAACCGCGCGTGCGCCGGCTTGGCACAGTGGTGGCCGGCCCGTACGGCGACGCCACGGGAGTCGACGATCTGCGCGATGTCGTGCGGGTGGACGCCCTCGAGCTCGAAGGAGATGGCGCCGCCGCGCTGGGCGGCGTCGAGCGGCCCGAGGATCCTCAGGCCCTTGACCGTGCGCAGCCCGTCGAGGGCGTAGCCGGTGATCGCCTGCTCGTGGGTGTGGATGGCGTCGAGCCCGATGTGGCCGAGGTACTCCACCGCGGCGCCGAGGCCGATCGCCTCCGCGATGGGCGGGGTGCCGGCCTCGAACTTGTGCGGGATCCCGGCGTAGGTCGACAGCTCCATGGTGACCGTCTCGATCATCTCGCCGCCGCCGAGGAAGGGCGGCAGGCCCTCCAGGAGGCCACGGCGGCCCCACAGCACGCCGATGCCGGTAGGGCCGACGACCTTGTGGCCGGTGAAGACCACGGCGTCGGGGCGGTCCGTCTCCGGCATCGCGGCCAGGTCGATCGGCAGTTGCGGCGCCGCCTGTGAGGCGTCGACGATCGCCAGGGCGCCCACGGCGTGCGCGCGGCGGGTGAGCTCGGCCACCGGGTTGATGGTGCCCAGCATGTTCGACACCCAGGTGAAGGCCACGACCGCGGTGCGCTCGTTGATCAGCTCGTCGGCGTTGCTCAGGTCGAGCTGGCCCTCGTCGGTCAGCCCGAACCAGCGCAGCGTCGCGCCGGTCCGGTCGGTGAGGAGCTGCCACGGCACGATATTGGAGTGGTGCTCCATCTCGGTGATGACCACCTCGTCGCCCTCGCCGACCTGGTGCTCGCCCCGCCACGCCATCGTGTTGGCGATCAGGTTGAGCGCCTCGGAGGCGTTCTTGGTGAAGATCACCTCGCTGCGCTCGGGAGCACCGATGAATGCGGCCACCTTGTCGCGCGCCGTCTCGAACGCCTCGGTCGACTCCGCCCCGAGGGTGTGCATCGCCCGGGCCACGTTGGCGTTGTGGTGCTCCAGGTGATCGACCATGGTGTCGATGACGATCTGCGGCTTCTGCGAGGTGTTCGCCGAGTCCAGGTAGACCAGCGGGAGCCCGTCGTGGACGGTGCGCTCCAGGATCGGGAAGTCCTTGCGGACCACCTCGAGCTCGGGCAGCAGGCCCTCGAGAGTCATCAGGCCGGCGCCCCGGCGTACTTGACGTAGCCGTTGGCCTCGAGCTCCTCGGCCAGCTCGGGGCCGCCCGACTCGGCGATCCGGCCGTCGACGAAGACGTGGACGAAGTCCGGCTTCACGTAGCGCAGGATCCGGGTGTAGTGGGTGATCAGCAGCAGGCCCCTGTCCTCGCGGCCGGAGAACCGGTTGATGCCGTCGGAGACCACCTTGAGCGCGTCGATGTCGAGACCGGAGTCGATCTCGTCGAGGATCGCGACCTTCGGGTCGAGCAGGTCCAGCTGAGCGATCTCGGCACGCTTCTTCTCACCACCGGAGAAGCCCTCGTTGACCGAGCGCTGCGAGAACGCCGGGTCGAGGTGCATCCGGTCCAGCGCGCCGTTGACGTCCTTGACCCAGGTGCGCAGCTTCGGCGCCTCGCCGTCGAGCGCGGTCTTGGCGGTGCGCAGGAAGTTGGCCATCGAGACGCCCGGGACCTCGACGGGGTACTGCATGGCGAGGAAGAGACCGGCGCGAGCGCGCTCGTCGACGGACATCTCCAGGACGTTCTCCCCGTCGAGGAGCACCTCGCCACCGGTCACGACGTACTTCGGGTGTCCGGCGATGGAGTAGGCGGTCGTCGACTTGCCGGAGCCGTTGGGCCCCATGATGGCGTGAGTCTCGCCGCTGCCGATGGTCAGCGTCACCCCCTTGAGGATCGCCTTCGGACCGTCTTCGGTCTCCACCGAGACGTGCAGGTCCTTGATCTCCAGGGTGGTCATGCGCTCTCTCCAGTCTGCGAAACGTTCTTGTCGAGTTCGGCCTCGACCGTGGCGGCCAGCCTCTCCTCGAGCTCGGGGATGTCGATCTGCCGGATCAGGTCGTTGAAGAAGCCGTGCACGACCAGGCGCCGGGCGTCGGCCTCGGCGATGCCGCGCGAGCGCAGGTAGAACAGCTGCTCGTCGTCGAACCGGCCGGTCGCCGAGGCGTGGCCGGCGCCCTCGATCTCGCCGGTCTCGATCTCCAGGTTGGGGACCGAGTCGGCGAAGGCGCCGTCGGTGAGGATCAGGTTGCGGTTCTCCTCGTAGGTCTCGATGCCCTCGGCCACCTTGCGGATCAGCACGTTGCCGATCCAGACCGCGTGGGCGCCGTCGCCCTGCAACGCTCCCTTGTAGACGACGTGGGACTTCGTCCGCGGCGCGGTGTGGTCGACGAAGAGCCGGTGCTCGATGTGCTGGCCTGCGTCGGCGAAGTAGAGGCCGAGCATCTCGACCTCGCCGCCGGGGCCGGCGTACTCGGCCGTGGTGTCGTTGCGGACCAGGTCGCCGCCGAAGGTGATGTCGACGTGCTTGAAGGTCGCGTCGCGGCCGACGCGGATGTGCCGGTGACCGATGTGGACGGCGTCGTCGGCCCAGTCGTCGATGGAGACGACGGTGAGCTGGGCGCCGTCGCCGACCACGATCTCGACGTCGTCGGCCAGCGTGGCGGAGCCCTCGAACCGGAAGACGACCGTCGCGCGAGCGTGGGCGCCGACGCTCAGCACGACATGGGTCGCCGTCGCGACGCCGGCCTCGGTGCCGGTCACGGTGAGGTATGTCGGCGCGTCGAGCACCGCCTCGGCGGCCACGTCGATCGCCCAGATCGTCGAGGCGTCGTTCCAGACGCGGGCGGCGATGCGGTCGGTCGGCACGAAGCCGCTGCTGCCCCGGCGGGCGTCGGCGGCACCGATCCGCTCGATCGTCACCCCGGCGGGCAGCTCGGCCTTGGTCTCGACGCCGTCACCGTCCAGCGGCGCGCCGTCGTGCAGTCCGCGCAGCCGGCGCAGCGGGGTGAAGCGCCAGATCTCCTCGCGACCGGTCGGGACCGGGTGGTCCTCGACCGAGAAGGAGCCCTCCGGGTGGAGGTGGGAGTCGACCTTGTCCAGCTCGAGACTGTCCTTGATGCTGTCCAGCACCGTCACCCGACGGCTCCTTCCATCTGCAGCTCGATGAGCCGGTTGAGCTCCAGGGCGTACTCCATCGGCAGCTCCTTGGCGATCGGCTCGACGAAGCCGCGCACGATCATCGCCATCGCCTCGTCCTCGGACAGGCCGCGCTGCATGAGATAGAAGAGCTGGTCGTCGCTCACCTTGGAGACCGACGCCTCGTGGCCCATGGAGACGTCGTCCTCGCGGATGTCGACGTAGGGGTAGGTGTCGGAGCGGCTGATCTGGTCGACCAGCAGCGCGTCGCACAGCACATTGGACTTGCTGCCGTAGGCGCCCTCGTTGACCTGGATCAGCCCGCGGTACGACGTCCGGCCACCGCCACGGGCGACGGACTTGGACAGGATGGAGCTGGAGGTGTGCGGCGCCGCGTGCACCATCTTGGCGCCGGCGTCCTGGTGCTGGCCCTCGCCGGCGAACGCGATGGAGAGCGTCTCGCCCTTGGCGTGCTCGCCCATCAGGTAGACCGCGGGGTACTTCATGGTGACCTTGGAGCCGATATTGCCGTCGACCCACTCCATGGTGGCGCCGGCCTCGCAGACGGCGCGCTTGGTCACCAGGTTGTAGACGTTGTTGGACCAGTTCTGGATGGTCGTGTAGCGGACCCGAGCGTTCTTCTTGACGATGATCTCGACGACGGCGGAGTGCAGCGAGTCCGAGGAGTAGATCGGCGCGGTGCAGCCCTCGACGTAGTGAACGTAGGAGTCCTCGTCGGCGATGATCAGGGTCCGCTCGAACTGACCCATGTTCTCGGTGTTGATCCGGAAGTAGGCCTGCAGCGGGATGTCCACGTGGACGCCCTTGGGCACGTAGATGAACGAGCCGCCCGACCACACCGCGGAGTTGAGCGCGGAGAACTTGTTGTCGCCGACCGGGATCACCGTGGCGAAGTGCTCCTTGAAGATGTCCTCGTGCTCCTTGAGCGCGGTGTCGGTGTCGAGGAAGATCACGCCCTGCTGCTCCAGGTCCTCGCGGATCTGGTGGTAGACGACCTCCGACTCGTACTGTGCGGCGACGCCGGCCACCAGGCGCTGCTTCTCCGCCTCCGGGATGCCGAGCTTGTCGTAGGTGTTCTTGATGTCCTCGGGCAGCTCGTCCCAGCTGGCCGCCTGCTTCTCGGTGGAGCGGACGAAGTACTTGATGTTGTCGAAGTCGATCCCGGACAGGTCCGAGCCCCAGGTCGGCATCGGCTTGCGACCGAAGAGCTTGAGCCCCTTCAGCCGCAGGTCGAGCATCCACGCGGGCTCGGACTTCTTGGCGCTGATGTCGCGCACCACGGCCTCGTTGAGGCCGCGCTTCGCCTCGGCCCCCGCGAGGTCCTTGTCGGCCCAGCCGAACTCGTAGCGGCCGATGCCCTTCAGCTCCGGGTTGAGCTCCTCGATGGATGTCATCGAGTGACCTTCTCTCTTGTCTCGGGGTTGGGAATGCAGGTGGTGCACACGCCGTCGCCGTGCGCGATGGTGGCGAGCCGCTGCACGTGGGTGCCCAGCACCTCGCCGATGGCGGCGGTCTCCGCCTCGCACAGCTGCGGGAACTCGCTGGCGACATGGGAGACCGGACAGTGCTGCTGGCACAGCTGCTCGCCGACGGCGCCGCCCGCCAGCGGCAGCTCGCGGACCGAGGCGGCGTAGCCCTCCTCGGTGAAGACCCGGGCCAGCACCTGGGCCGGACTCAGCGTCGGGTCGGCCGCGGCGACCGCCACGAACCGCTCCCGGATGAAGCCGGCACGCTTCTCGGCGAAGGCCACCAGGCCCTGCTCGCCCACCGTCTCCTGCAGGAACCGCAGCGCCGAGGCGGCCAGGTCGTCGTACCGCTGCTCGAACTTGGTCTCCCGGCCGTGCTCGGTGAGCGCGAACTCCTTGGCCGGACGACCGCGACCGCGGTGACCGGCCTGGCGCTGGTCGCGTGGCTCGACGACGCCGTCGGCCACCAGCTGGTCGAGATGCCGGCGCACGGCCGCCGCGGTCAGGTCGAGCCGCTCGGCGAGCACTGCCGCCGTGGACGGCCCATTGACGAGGATGGACCTGGCGACACGCTCACGCGTCCGCCGGTCGGGCACCTCGTCGATTTTCACAACAACAGTGTGCTCTTATTCAGAGGGTCGGTTCAAGCAAGGTGAGGCTTACCTCCCCGAGCCGGCGCACCCGATGCCCGGCCCGCCCGGCCGGCTTCCTAGACTGCTCGGGTGCCCGACGCCCCGCCCCTCGCCGTCGAGGTCGACGGCCTGGTGATGGCCTACGGCGACAAGACCGCCGTCGACGGGCTCTCGCTGACCGTCGCACCGGCGACCATCACCGCCGTGCTGGGCCCCAACGGCGCCGGCAAGACGACCACCCTGGAGACCTGCGAGGGCTACCGCCGGCCGCAGGCGGGCCGGGTGCGGGTGCTCGGCCTCGACCCGGTCGCCGACCGGCACGAGCTGCTGCCCCGCATCGGGGTGATGCTGCAGGGGCAGGGCGCCTGGAGCGGGGTGCGCGCACTGGAGATGCTGCGGCACATCGCCCGGCTGCACGCCCACCCGCTCTCGGTCGACCTGCTCGCCGAGCGGCTCGGGCTGGCCGACTGCGGCCGGACGCCGTACCGGCGGCTCTCCGGCGGCCAACAGCAGCGGCTCGGGCTGGCCATGGCGCTGGTCGGGCGCCCCGAGATCGTCTTCGTGGACGAGCCGACGGCGGGGATGGACCCGGCCGGCCGACGTACCACCTGGGAGCTGCTGCGCGAGCTCCGCGAGGACGGCGTCACGGTCGTGCTCACCACGCACTACCTGGAGGAGGCCGAGCACCTCGCCGACCAGGTGCACATCATCGACCGAGGCCGGCTGATCGCCTCGGGCACGCCCGAGGAGCTCACCCGCGGCTCCTCGGCGACGGTCCGGCTGGTGGTCGACCAGGAGCTCGGCGCTGAGGCAGAGGCCGACCTGCGTGCCAGCGTCGCCGCCTGGGGCGAGCGACACCGGGTCGGCGTCGAGTCGATGACGTTCGGCTCGCGTACCCTCGAGGACGTCTTCCTGGAGCTCACCGGTCGCGGCCTGGAGACGGATTCGTGAGCGAGCTTGTAGGAGGGCGGTCGTGAGTGGGACCTTCACGCCGCGCCCGGGCGGCGCGCCGCTGCTTCGGCAGGTGCTCAGCCAGGCGTCGATGGAGGCCAGGCTGATGCTGCGCAACGGCGAGCAACTGCTGCTCGCCGTCGTCATCCCGGTGATCGTGCTGGTCGCCGGCGTTCGCGGTGGCGAGGACCTCGACCTCGATCTCAGCACGAAGCTCGGCATCAGCGACCGGCCGCTGGTCGACATCCTCACCCCCGGCGTGCTCGCGCTGGCGATCATGTCGACGTCGTTCACCTCGCTGGCGATTGCCACCGGGTTCGAGCGGCGCTACGGCGTCATCAAGCGGCTCGGCGCCTCGCCACTCCCCCGCGTCGGCCTGCTGGCCGGCAAGGTGCTGGCGCTGCTGGTCGTCGAGGTGGTCCAGCTCTTCGTCATCGGCGGCGTCGGGCAGCTACTCGGCTGGACGCCGCGGTTCGGGCTGCTCGGCTTCCTGCTCGCCATCATGCTGGGCACCGCGGCGTTCGCCTCGCTCGGCCTCTTCGTGGCCGGTGCGCTACGTGCCGAGGCGACCCTCGCGGCGGCGAATCTGATCTACCTGCTGCTGCTCGCCGGCGGCGCCGTGGTGCTGCCCGCCGCCGCCTACGACGGCTTCGGCTCCTTCGCCCGGCTGCTGCCCTCCGGCGCGCTCGGCGAGACGGTCAGGACCGCCTTCCTGGACGGCGCGGTGGCCTGGCGCGACCTGCTCGTGCTGGCGGTGTGGGCAGCGTTCGGTGCCGGACTCACGGCAAGGACCTTCAAGTGGGAGTGAATCCAGTGGGAGCCAGTCCAGCCCGGGCAGCGGCCGCCGGCCTGCGCCGGCTGCCCGATCTCTCCGGCTACCTGCGTGGCCTCGCCTGGGCGACGCTGGCGGCCAATATCGGGATCGTGGTCACCGGCGGCGTGGTGCGACTGACCGGCTCCGGCCTCGGCTGCCCGACCTGGCCCCAGTGCACCGACGAGTCGTTCACCCCGCACGGCGCCATGGGGGTCCATGCCGCCATCGAGTTCGGCAACCGGCTGCTGACCTATGTGCTGCTGGCGATCGCCGTGCTCACCGCGATCGCGGTCTGGCAGAGCGTCCGGCGCGACCTGAGGGCGCTGGCGCTGATCCTGCTGGCCGGCATCCCCGCCCAGGGGATCATCGGCGGCGTCACCGTGCTGACCGACCTCAACCCCTGGGTGGTCGCCTTCCACCTGCTCTGCTCGATGGCGATGATCGGCCTGGCGGTGCTGCTGCTGTGGCGGCTCCAGGTGCCCGACGCCCCGGTCGCCACCGGTCCCGCCGTGTGGCTGGCCTGGGCGACCTTCGCGGCCGCCTGGCTGGTGCTCTACGCCGGCACCGTGGTGACCGGCGCCGGGCCGCACGCCGGCGACGCCGACGCCCCCCGCAACGGCCTCTCCCCGCTCCAGATGTCACAGCTCCACGCCGACCTGGTGTTCCTCTTCATCGGCCTGACGATCGGGCTGATCTTCCTCGCCCTCGCGGTCCGGGCGCCACGCGCGACCGTTCGGGCGGGCGTCGTACTCCTCGTCGTGGAGGCGTCGCAGAGCCTGATCGGCTTCGTGCAGTACTTCACCGACCTGCCCATCGTGCTGGTCGGCTTCCACATGCTCGGCGCGGCCGTCATCTCCGCGGCCGTCACCTGGGTCCTGCTCCGGGTGCGGCAGCCCGCCTGACGGGGCCGCGGTCAGCGCGAGATCAGCGGGTCGAGGGCGACCGCGACGAACAGCAGCGAGAGGTAGAGGTTACTGCTGTGGAACAGGTGCATCGGACGGATCAGCGAGAGGTCCTCGGTGTCACGCGCCCGGGCCAGCATCCGGTGCGCCTGCACCAGGAAGACCGCGCCGAGCACGACCGCACCCGCCGTGTAGAACACGCCGGTGCCGGCTACCGGCCACAGCAGCAGCGAGGTGGCGACCATCACCCAGGAGTAGACGACGATCTGCCGGGCCACCTCGCGAGCGGGCTTGACGACGGGCAGCATCGGCACGTCGACGTTCGCGTAGTCCTCGCGGTAGCGCAGCGCCAGCGCCCAGGTGTGCGGCGGAGTCCAGAAGAAGACCACGGCGAAGAGGACCACCGGCGCCCAGGAGAGCGAGCCGGTCACGGCCGTCCAGCCGATCAGCGCCGGGAAGCAGCCGGCGATGCCGCCCCAGACGATGTTCTGGGCGGTACGGCGCTTGAGCAGCATGGTGTAGACGAAGACGTAGAACGCGTTCGCCGTCACCGACAGCACCGCCGAGAGCGGGTTGACCCACAGCCACAGCACCACCGTCGACACGATGCCCAGCACGGTCCCGAAAACGAGCGCCGCGGCCGGCGAGACGATGTGGCGCGGCAGCGCCCGGCGCCTGGTCCGGCGCATCTGCTCGTCGATGTCGCGGTCGTAGACGCAGTTGAACACCGACGCCGAGCCGGCCGAGAGCGTGCCGCCCACGACGGTCGCCACGACCAGCCACAGCCCGGGCACCCCGCGCGCCGCGAAGAACATCACCGGCACGGTCGTCAGCAGCAGCAGCTCGATGACGCGGGGCTTGGTCAGCCCGACGTACGCCGCCGCCACGTCCTTCCACGTCGCTGGCGGGGCCGGCTGAGCCGACGCGGAGCCCTCCGAGAGGGTCACCGGCTCCTCGACGTAGGTCACGGCGGGAGTCTAGTGCTCCGCCAGCCGGCGGCGCGAAGGCGGGGCCGGGTGGATGACCGTGCCGCCACTGCATGAGTAGGCTCGGACTTGGCCGTTAGCCCCGGATGGGACACCAGCGATGGAAACCGAGAGGAACCACGTGAACACGATCCCCGAACTCGAGTGGACCGACCTGGACAAGCGGGCGGTCGACACCGTCCGGGTGCTGGCCATGGACGCCGTCCAGAAGGTCGGCAACGGCCACCCGGGCACGGCGATGAGCCTTGCTCCAGCGGCGTACCTGCTGTTCCAGAAGGTGATGCGCCACAATCCCGCCGACCCCGACTGGATCGGCCGCGACCGGTTCGTGCTCAGCGCCGGCCACTCCTCCATCACGCTCTACATCCAGCTCTACCTCGGCGGTTTCGGGCTGGAGCTGGATGACCTCAAGGCGCTGCGCACCTGGGGCAGCCTGACCCCCGGTCACCCGGAGTACGGCCACACCAAGGGTGTCGAGGTCACCACCGGCCCGCTCGGCCAGGGCGTCGCCAACGCGGTCGGCATGGCGATCGCGGCCCGTCGCGAGCGCGGCCTCCTGGACCCGGCCGCGCCGGAGGGCGAGAGCCTCTTCGACCACAACATCTACGTCATCGCCGGCGACGGCGACCTGCAGGAGGGCGTCAGCGGCGAGGCCTCCTCGCTCGCCGGCACCCAGCAGCTCGGCAATCTGACGGTGATCTACGACAGCAACCAGATCTCCATCGAGGGCGACACCGACATCGCGTTCACCGAGGACGTGGCCAAGCGCTACGAGGCCTACGGCTGGCACATCCAGACCGTCGACTGGACCGACGGCAGCCGCGCCGACGGCGACCGCTACCACGAGGACGTCCCCGCCCTCTTCGACGCCATCCGAGCCGCCGAGGCGGTCACCGACCAGCCCAGCCTGATCGTGCTCAAGACGATCATCGCCTGGCCCGCGCCGACCAAGCAGAACACCGAGGCCGCGCACGGCAGCGCGCTCGGCGCGGAGGAGGTCGCCGCCACCAAGTCGATCCTCGGGTTCGACCCGGAGCAGACCTTCGAGGTGCCCGAGGACGTGATCGCCCACACCCGAGGCCTCCTCCAGCGCGGCCAGGCCTGGGGTGCCGCCTGGGACGCCGCGTACGACGCGTGGGCAGCCGCCCAGCCCGAGCGCGCCGCACTGCTGGACCGGCTCAAGGAGCGGGCGCTGCCCGAGGGCCTGGAGGAGGCCCTGCCGGTCTTCCCGGCCGACCCCAAGGGCATCGCTACCCGCGCCGCGTCCGGCAAGGTGATCAACGCCATCGCGCCGGTCATGCCGGAGCTGTGGGGCGGCTCGGCCGACCTCGCCGGCTCCAACAACACCACCATCTCCGGCGTGCCCTCGGCCGTCCCGAAGAGCCGCACCACCCACGACTGGGAGGGCGACCCGCTGCTGGGCCGGGTGCTCCACTTCGGCATCCGCGAGCACGCCATGGGCGCAATCATGAACGGCATCGCCGTTCACGGCGGCACCCGCGTGTTCGGCGGCACGTTCCTGCAGTTCGCCGACTACATGCGCGGCGCCGTCCGCGTCGGTGCCCTGCAGAAGGCGCCGGTCATCCACGTGTGGACCCACGACTCCGTCGGCCTGGGCGAGGACGGCCCGACCCACCAGCCGGTCGAGCATCTCTGGGCGCTGCGCGCCATCCCCGGCCTCGACATCGTCCGGCCGGCCGACGCCAACGAGACCGCCGCGGCGTGGCTGCAGATCCTGAAGAACTCCGACCGTCCGGCCGGCCTCATCCTCAGCCGGCAGAACCTGCCGGTCTTCCCCCGTGGCGAGGACGCCGATGGCGAGCACTGGGCGACGACCGAGGGCGTCGCCCAGGGCGGCTACGTCCTGCTCGACACCGACGGCACTCCCGACGTGATCCTGATCGGCACCGGCTCCGAGGTGCAGCTGGCGGTCGCCGCCCGCGAGCAGCTCGCCGCCGAGGGCATCGGCGCCCGGGTGGTCTCGATGCCGTCGATCGAGTGGTTCGAGGCCCAGGACCAGGCCTACCGCGACTCGGTCCTGCTGCCTGACGTCAAGGCCCGAGTCAGCGTCGAGGCGGGCATCAAGCAGGGCTGGCGGGAGTACGTCGGCGACGCCGGCCGGATGATCAGCCTGGAGCACTACGGCGCCTCCGCGGACGGAGCCCTGCTGTTCAAGGAGTTCGGCTTCACCCCCGAGGCGGTCGCCCAGGCCGCCAAGGACAGCATTGCCGCGGCCGCGCGAGCATGATCCGCGCCCCGTTCGGCATCCACCACCGATTGCGTTAAGGAGAACCCGATGACTGACCGACTCAAGGCGCTGGCCGACGCTGGCGTGTCCATCTGGCTCGATGACCTGTCCCGCGAGCGCATCGAGACCGGCAACCTGGCCGACCTCGTCGCCACCAGCTCGGTCACGGGGGTCACCACGAACCCGACGATCTTCCAGGGGGCGATCAGCAACGGCGAGCGCTACGACGCGCAGGTCGCCGAGCTGGTCGCGGCCGACAAGGACGTCGACGAAGTCATCTTCGCGCTGACCACCACCGACGTACGCAACGCCTGCGACATCCTCGCCCCCGTCGCCGCCGCGACCAAGGACGACGGCCGGGTCTCCATCGAGGTCGAGCCCACCCTCGCCAACGACACCGAGGCCACCATCGCCTCGGCGAAGGCGCTGTGGGCGGCGGTCGACCGGCCCAACGCCCTGATCAAGATCCCGGCCACCCTGGAGGGCCTGCCCGCCATCACGGAGGCGATCGGCTCCGGCATCAGCGTCAACGTGACGCTGATCTTCTCCACCGAGCGCTACCTCCAGGTGATGGACGCCTATCTGGCCGGCCTGGAGCAGGCCAAGGCGGCGGGCCTGGACCTCTCGACGATCCGCTCCGTGGCGTCCTTCTTCGTCTCCCGTGTCGACACCGAGATCGACGCCCGGCTGGAGAAGATCGGCTCCGACGAGGCGCTCGCGCTGCGCGGCAAGGCCGCGGTGGCCAACGCCCGGATCGCGTACGCCGCCTACGAGTCGGTCTTCTCCTCCGACCGCTGGCAGGCGCTGGCCTCCGTCGGCGCCAACAAGCAGCGGCCGCTGTGGGCCTCGACCGGCGTCAAGAACCCGGCCTACCCCGACACCCTCTACGTCACCGACCTCGTCGTCGCCGACACCGTCAACACGATGCCGGAGAAGACCCTGGAGGCCTTCGCCGACCATGGCGAGGTGACCGGCGACGAGGTCACCGGCAAGGGCGAGGAGGCCCGCGAGGTCTTCGGTGCGCTGGAGGCCGTCGGCATCGACCTCGACGACGTCTTCCGGGTCCTCGAAGTCGAAGGCGTCGACAAGTTCAAGGCGTCCTGGATCGAGCTGGTCGAGACGGTCCAGGGCCAGATGGGGAGTGCCCAGGAGAAGGCTGAGTCGTGACCGACGCGCCGGTCGACCCCACCACGACGCCGGCCTGGACCCGGCTGACGACTCTCGCGGCTGACTTCGCCCCGGATCTGCGCGGCTGGTTCGACGCCGACCCCACCCGGGCCACCCGGCTCACCTTCGACGCGGCCGACCTCCATGTCGACCTGTCCAAGGGACTGGTGACCGACGAGATCCTTGCAGCCCTGCTGGAACTGGCGGAGGAGGTCGGCGTCGCGACGCGTCGCGACGCCATGCTGTGCGGGGAGCACATCAACGTGACCGAGGACCGCGCGGTGCTGCACACCGCGCTGCGGCTCCCGGCCGACGCCTCGCTGGTGGTCGACGGCCAGGACGTGGTGCCCGAGGTCCACGAGACGCTGCGCAAGGTCTACGACTTCGCCGACCGGGTCCGCTCCGGCGCCTGGACCGGCGTCACCGGAGAGCGCATCCGGACCGTGGTCAATATCGGCATCGGCGGCTCCGACCTCGGTCCGGTGATGGCCTACGAGGCGCTGGCACCCTACCGTGCTCTGCCGGACGGGCAGGGCGAGATCGAGTGCCGGTTCATCAGCAATATCGACCCGACCGACGCCGCCCAGAAGCTGGCCGGCCTCGACCCGGCGACCACGCTGTTCATCGTCTCCAGCAAGACCTTCGGCACCCTGGAGACGCTCACCAATGCCCGGCTGTGCCGGGCCTGGCTGTTGTCCGGGCTCGCCGAGGCCGACGCCGCCGAGGCGGTCGCGAAGCACTTCGTCGCGGTCTCGACCGCGCTGGACAAGGTCGCAGCCTTCGGCATCGACCCCGCCAACGCCTTCGGGTTCTGGGACTGGGTCGGCGGCCGCTACTCCGTCGACTCTGCGATCGGCACTTCCCTGGCGGTCGCGATCGGGCCGGAGCGGTTCGCCGAGCTCCTGGCCGGCTTCCACGCCCTCGACGAGCACTTCCGCACCGCTCCCCTGGCGAGCAACGTGCCGATCCTGATGGGCCTGCTCAACGTCTGGTACGTCAACTTCCTCGGCGCCGGCACCCACGCCGTACTCCCCTACTCCCAGCTGATGCACCGATTCCCGGCCTACCTCCAGCAGCTCACCATGGAGTCCAACGGCAAGGGCGTGCGCTGGGACGGCACGCCCGTCACCACCGAGACCGGCGAGGTGTTCTGGGGCGAGCCCGGCACCAACGGCCAGCACGCCTTCTACCAGCTCATCCACCAGGGCACCCGGATCCTCCCGGCCGACTTCATCGCCTTCGCCAATCCGCCGTACCCGCTCAAGGACGGCGACATCGACGTCCACGAGCTCTTCCTGGCCAACTTCTTCGCGCAGACCCGCGCGCTGGCCTTCGGCAAGACCGCGGACGAGGTGCGCGCCGAGGGCACCGCGGAGGCGATCGTGCCCGCCCGGGTCTTCACCGGCAACCGGCCGACCGCCTCGATCATGGCGCCCGCGCTGACCCCGTCGGTGCTCGGCCAGCTGATCGCCCTCTACGAGCACATCACCTTCACCCAGGGCGTCGTGTGGGGCATCGACTCCTTCGACCAGTGGGGCGTCGAGCTCGGCAAGCAGCTCGCGCTGCAGATCAGTCCGGCGGTCTCCGGCGATGCAGAGGCAGCTGCCGCCCAGGACGCCTCCACCCGGGCCCTGATCGACTACTACCGCTCGCACCGGGAGCCCTGATGTCGCCGCAGTCCGATGCTCGCGTCGAGGTCCACGAGTCCGCCGCCGACCTCGCTACCGCGGTCGCCGGGGAGCTGCTCAGCCGCGTCGCCGATCTCCAGGCAGCCGGCGACGTGCCCCAGATCTGCCTCACCGGCGGCACCATCGCCGATGCCATCCACCGCGAGATCGCCCGGCTGGCCGACGACTCCGGCGTCGACTGGGGTGCGGTGGTGTTCTGGTGGGGCGACGAGCGGTACGTCGCCGCCGACTCCCCCGATCGCAACGCGCTCCAGGCCCGGCAGGCGTTCCTGGACGCTCTCGGGGTCCCGGCCCACAACATCCACGAATTCCCGGCGACCGACACCGGCCTCTCCGTCGACGAGGCGGCCCGCGCCTTCGAGCCGGTCGTGCGGGAGTTCGGCTCCGGCGCCTTCGACATCCTGATGCTCGGCGTCGGCCCGGACGGCCACATCGCCTCGCTGTTCCCGGGCTTCGCCCAGCTCGACGTCGTCGACGAGATCGCCGTCGGCGTGACCGGCTCGCCCAAGCCGCCGCCGGAGCGGCTGACCTTCACCTTCGCAGTTCTCAACCGCAGCAGGTCGGTGTGGTTCGTGGCCTCCGGCGGGTCCAAGGCCGCGGCCGTCGCCTCGGCGCTGGGTGGCGCCGACCTGCACGAGACGCCCGCCGCCGGCGTGACCGGCACCGAAGAGACGATCTGGTTCCTCGACCGGGAGAGCGCCGCGGAGCTCTAGTAGGCTACTAGTAGCTCTCAACAGCCACATCCGTCACAAGATGTGACGATTTCCGTCCACAGGACGGCCCTCGGCCCCGGTCATCCACAGCCGATCGCCGGGCGGTGGCGGCCAGCCGGCCCGCCGCCGACGATCGGCGTCATGAACCACTCCTCTCGGACCGCTCCCCTGCTCGCGCTGCTCTTCGTGATCGCTCTCCTGGTCGCGACTCTCGCCGTCGTCGGCGTCGCCCGGCCGGCACCCGCCGCGCCCGGACGCCAGCGCGTGCCGGTGCTCGGCCACGGCACCCCCACGATGCCCGGCTTCTCGGGCTATGTCACCGCCGCCGGCCACGAGCTGGGCGTGGCCCGGCTGCCGGATGGCCGCTACGGCGTCTGTCTCGACACCGGCCCGGACTACGCCTGGCCGACCCTCGTCGGCCTGCAGCACCAGCTCACCGAGCCGCGGATCGGCTATCTCACCTCGGTCTACCTCGGCCGGGCGCGAGGCAACGGGATCGTCGCCGCAGCACTGTGGTGGGCGGTCGGTCGCGACCTGGGGCTCAACTCCCAGCCGGGCCGGATGGCCGGCTACCTCGATGAGCTGCGCGAGGAGGATCCGCTCACCTATCGCCGGGTGGCTCGGGTCCACGACCGGATGCTGCGCCGGGCGCATCGATTCGCCCCGCCGCGGGGTGGCTATGCCAGACCCCGGCTCACCATGCTCGTCGACCCCACTCCCAACTCGTTCGCCGGCAGCGTCGGCCGGATCGGGCTCCGCTCCGCTACCGGACGCTGGGTGCCGGGCGTGGCGATCACCGCAAAGATCACCGGCGCGAGGTTCGCCGACGGCAGCACCACCTGGCGCGGCACCACCACCCGCCGGCCGCTCACCCTCGACTGGCGGCAGACCGAGCCCGGCCGGGTCCGAGTGCGGCTGCGGCTGGGTCACGTCCCCAATCATCGCTATCGGCACTACGACGCCAGCCCCGACCAGCAGCGCATCGCTGCCTCCGCGGGTCCGCTGGCCACGGCGGCCACCGCGGCAGCGCGCACCACCCGGGTCTGGCAGCCGCACCTCACCACCTTGGTCAATCAGCAGCAGGCCACCGTCGGCGCGACCCTGGTCGACTCGGTCTCGGTGACCGACAGCGGCGGCACCACGCTCGCCGGCGAGTGGCGGCTGCTCGGTCCGCTCGCACCCGGCGGCTCCGGCTGCGCCGGTCTCGACTGGACCACGGCGACGGTCGCCGCCGGCGGCGCCTTCACCGCGGTTGGCGACTCCCGGCTCGACGTCGGCGCCACCCAGGTGGCGAGCGCCGGCTGCTACACCTATCAGGAGCGTCTCGACGGCAGCGGCGACACCCTGCCCGCCCCCTGGACCACTGCGGGCATCGTCGAGGAGACCAGCCTGGTGGTCGCGACCCCGAGCCTGGTCACCCAGGTCAGCTCGCAGCGCGCCACTGCGGGCTCCTCGGTCCTCGACCATGTCATGGTCTCGGGTCTGGCCGACGGCGTCGCCATGACCCAGGTGAATGGCGAGTGGCAGCTGTTCGGACCGGTGGCCCCGGACGGAGCCGGCGGCTGCGACGGCACCGACTGGAGCCTGGCGCCGTTGGCCGCCGCCGGCGCCTTCGTCGTCGACCGCGACGGCGACTACCAGGTCGGCGGGTTCACGCCGACGGAGGGCGGCTGCTACACCTACCGCGAGCGGCTGGCGGCCACCCCGGTCTCCACCGCCGTCGACTGGACTCGGCTGGGCATTCCTGCCGAGACGGTCCTGGTCACCCCCGCCCAGCCCCCGGTGCCGCGCACGCCGCGCATCGACACCGGCGGAGAGTGGTCACCCGAGCCGCAGACCGATCAGCGGATGACGCTGCCGGAGGTCCGCATCCCCCGCGTCGGGCTGCGCGCCCCGTTAGGCCAGGTGGACTTCCGTGGCAACACCCTGCGACCCCCGATGAGCCTGACCTCAGGGGCGATCTGGCGCTCGGGCGCCGAGCTGAGCGCCCTGGTCGGCACGACCCTGGTGATGGGCCATGTCTCCGACAACCACGACCGGCCGGGCGTCTTCAAGCGGCTGCACGACGTGCACAGCGGCGACGTCCTCACCACCGTCGCAGGCAACGGCACCACGCTTCGCTGGCAGGTCACCGGCGTGCGGTCGGTCTCTCGCGAGGAGTTGCCGACCGGGATCTTCCGTCAGGGCGTCGAGCGCCGACTGGTCCTGGTCACCTGCGTCGACAAGGTGACCTACCCCAATGGCGCCTTCCACTACCGCAAGAACCTCATCGTCGAGGCGAGGCCGCTGCGATGACCGGTCGCGCGGATCGGCGTCACCGATCCGCCCGACCCCGGATCGGCTCAGAAGATGATGTCGCCGGACTTGCGACGCGAGCGGAGCAGCTGGATGGCCTCGTCGAGGATGTCGGCCGCCTCGGCGTCGGTGCGGCGCTCCTTCACGTAGGCGAGGTGCGTCTTGTAGGGCTCGATCTTCGGCGCCGGCGGCGGGTTGTCGGAGTCGAGCGAGGCCGGCAGGCCGCACTTGGGGCAGTCCCAGGAGTCGGGCGCCACGGCCTCGGCCGCGAAGGTGACCACCGAGCGGTGGTCGTGAGCGCAGAAGTAGGTCACCGCCTTGCGCGGTGCCGCCTCACCTCGCTCGGCCTCACCCATGGGACCGGCTCCGACCCGACTGCCGCGGATCGCGTTTCCACCACCAGCCACGACTCTTACGCGTCCTCTCGAGTTGTCGTCCCGGACCGGTCGGACCGGGACCGGTTGATCGGCTCAGTAAGCCTTGAGCAAGCCGAGTGCGATCACGCACGCGAACCAGATGACCCCGATGCCGATGGTCATCCGGTCGAGGTTGCGCTCAGCAACCGAAGATCCCCCGAGTGAGCTGGAGACACCGCCGCCGAACATGTCGGACAGCCCACCGCCACGCCCCTTGTGGAGCAGCACGAGGAGGATCATCAGCAGGCTCGCGATGATCAGGATGACGGTGAAGAGCGTTTCCAGCACGGAGGAATCCTACGTCACGGTTCCGGGATCACAGCACCGGCATGGCGTAGTGGCGGCAGATCGCGCCGAACTCGTCGGCCTGCAGGCTCGCGCCACCCACGAGTGCGCCGTCCACGTCGGGCTGGGCCATGATCCCGGCGATGTTCGCCGCCTTGACCGAGCCGCCGTAGAGGATCCGCACGCTGGCCGCGGCCGCCTCGCCGTGAGACTCCTTCACCTGGGCCCGGATCGCCTGGGCGACCTCCTGGGCGTCCTCCGGCGTCGCCACCTCACCGGTGCCGATCGCCCAGACCGGCTCGTAGGCGATGACCAGTCCAGCGACCTCCTCGGCGGTGAGGCCGACCAGTGCGCCGTCGGTCTGTGCGGTGCAGTAGGGCACCTGCTCACCGGCCTGCCGTATGTCGAGCTGCTCGCCGACGCAGACGATGGGCGTCATGCCCGCCTTGACGGTGGCGCGGGCCTTGGCGTTGACGATCTCGTCGGTCTCGCCGTGATACTGCCGGCGCTCGGAGTGCCCCACCACGACATAAGAGCAGCCGAGCTTGGCGAGCATCCCGGCCGAGACCTCACCGGTGTAGGCGCCGGACTCGTGCACCGACACGTCCTGGGCGCCGTACCTGATCGAGAGCCGGTCGCCGTCGACCAGCGTCTGCACCGATCGCAGGTCGGTGAACGGCGGCACCACCACGACCTCGGCCAGGCCGTAGTCGTGCTTCTTGTCCGACAGCGTCCAGGCGAGCTTCTGGACCAGCACCACCGCTTCTTGGTGGTTGAGGTTCATCTTCCAGTTCCCCGCCATCAGCGGGGTGCGGGAGGTCCGCTTCGATGTCGCCATGATCAGCTCTCCAGCACCGTGATCCCGGGGAGCTCCTTGCCCTCCAGGTACTCCAGCGACGCGCCGCCACCGGTGGAGATGTGACCGAACTGGTCCTCGGCGAAGCCGAGCGCCCGTACGGCGGCGGCGGAGTCGCCGCCACCGACGACCGAGAGGCCGCCGGCCGTGGTGACCTCGGTCAGCGCCTGGGCCACGGCCCGAGTGCCCGCAGCGAAGGCGGGCTGCTCGAAGACGCCCATCGGACCGTTCCAGAACACCGTGCGCGCTGGCCGGATCGCGGCGGCGAAGGCGGCGCCCGACTCGGGGCCGATGTCGAGGCCGAGCGCGTCGGCCGGGATCTGGTCGGCGGGCACGACCCGGGCCGACGCCTCGTCTCCGAAGGAGTCGGCGACGACGATGTCGGTGGGGAGCAGGATCTCCACGCCGGAGGCGGCCGCCCGTTCGAGGTAGCCGAGCACGGTCGGGATCTGGTCCTCCTCCAGCAGGCTCTTGCCGACCTCGTGGCCTTGCGCCTTGAGGAAGGTGAACACCATGCCGCCACCGATGAGCAAGGTGTCGGCCTTGCCGAGCAGGTTGTCGATGACGCCGAGCTTGTCGGAGACCTTCGACCCGCCGAGGACCACGGCATAGGGCCGCTCGGGGCTGTCGGTGAGCCGGCGCAGCACGCCGATCTCGGTGGCGACCAGGCCGCCCATGGCGTGGGGCAGCCGCAGCGCGACGTCGTAGACCGAGGCCTGCTTGCGGTGGACCACGCCGAAGCCGTCGGAGACGAAGGCGTCGGCTAGGGCCGCAAGCTCGTCGGCGAAGGCGCCGCGGACGGCGTCGTCCTTGGCCGTCTCGCCGGCGTTGAAGCGGACGTTCTCCAGCAGCGCGACCTGGCCGTCGGCCAGTCCTGACACCGTTGCCTGCGCCGACTCGCCGACCGTGTCGGTGGCGAAGGCGACCGGGGCGCCGAGCAGCTCGCCGAGCCGGGCCGCGACGGGCCTCAGGCTGTACTTCGGGTCCGGCGTACCGTCGGGGCGACCCAGGTGGGCGGTGACGATCACCCGGGCGCCCGCGTCGGCCAGCGCCTTGATGGTCGGCACCGAGGCGCGGATGCGGCCGTCGTCGGCGATGCCGCGCCCGCCGTCCGGGCCGTCCTTGAGCGGAACGTTCAGATCGGATCGGACGAGGACCCGCTTGCCAGCAATGCTGCGCAGGAAGTCCGGGGCGAGACCGGCGTACTCCCCCATGACCTCAGAGGCTCTTGCCCATGTAGTCGATCAGGTCGGCGAGGCGGTTGGAGTAGCCCCACTCGTTGTCGTACCACGACGCGACCTTGACCTGGTTGCCGATCACCTTGGTGAGCGGGGCGTCGAAGATCGAGGAGGCCGGGTTGGTCACGATGTCGGAGGAGACGATCGGGTCGGTGGAGTAGACCAGGAAGCGGCCGTCGGCAGCGGCCTTGACGATCCCGTTGATCTCCTCGACGGAGGTCTCGCGGGAGGCCTCGAAGGAGAGGTCGGTCAGCGAACCGGTCGGGGTGGGCACCCGCAGCGCGTAGCCGTCGAGCTTGCCCTTCAGCTCGGGCAGCACCAGGCCGATCGCCTTGGCGGCGCCGGTCGAGGTCGGCACGATGTTGAGGGCGGCGGCGCGGGCGCGGCGCAGGTCCTTGTGGATGTTGTCCTGCAGGTTCTGGTCGGCGGTGTAGGCGTGCACCGTCGTCATCAGGCCCTTCTCGATGCCGATGCCCTCGTGCAGAGCCTTGGCCAACGGGGCGAGGCAGTTGGTGGTGCAGGAGGCGTTGGAGACCACGGTGTGGTTGGCCGGGTCGTAGATGCCCTCGTTGACGCCCATCACGATGGTGGCGTCCTCGTTGCTGGCGGGCGCGGAGATGATGACCTTCTTGGCGCCGCCGGCGTCGACGTGCGCGCGGGCCTTGGTGGCGTCGGTGAAGAAGCCGGTGGACTCCACGACGATGTCGACGCCCAGGTCGCCCCACTTCAGGTTGGCCGGGTCACGCTCCTCGAAGGCCTTGATGACCTGGTCGCCGACCTTGATCTGGTCGCCCTCGGCGACCACGTCGGCGTCGAGCGTGCCGAGGATGGTGTCGTACTTGAGCAGATGGGCGAGGACAGCGTTGTCGGACAGGTCGTTGATGCCGACGATCTCGATGTCCAGGCCTGAAGCGCGGACGGCGCGGAAGAAGTTGCGGCCGATCCGGCCGAATCCGTTGATGCCTACACGAACGGTCACTGTGGCTCCTGCTCTGGACGGGGTACGTCCTCTGGACGGCGTACGTCGGATGTGAAGTCGGTGTCCCCTGTCGGACACGACTAGTGGGACCGGGGCGACCCTACCTCGCCGAGTCGGCAGAAGTGCAGGTCCCCCAGGCGCCGAGTCGGCAGAAGTGTGAGTCTCTCAGGTGCCGAGTCGGCAGAAGTGCTGGTGGCGAGCC
>NZ_JASGDQ010000075.1:0-12989 GCF_047607185.1 Nocardioides sp.
CGAGTCGGCAGAAGTGCGGGTCTGCCTCCTGCACTTCTGCCGACTCGGCACTCTCACAGCCTGCACTTCTGCCGACTCGGCACTCTCACAGCCTGCACTTCTGCCGACTCGGCGGTCAGCGGGGTGGCGGCGGCTTCCAGTCGATCTGGTGGGCCAGCCCCACCGCGGCGAGCTGGGAGGAGACCTCCAGCTTGGCCAGGATGGACTTGACCTGGGTGCGGACCGTCGCGTCGGAGACCACGCTGGAGGTCGCGATGTCGTGGACCGTGTCGCCGCGCATCAGATGGCCGAGCACCTGTGACTCCCGAGCGGTCAGCAGCGCGATCCGGGCCTGCAGCTCCTGGATCTCGGCGCGGGTCTGCCGCCAGGTGCGCAGCAGGTCCTCCCGCTCCTCGTGGGTCATCACCGGCAGGCCCTGGTTGATCCGCCGGACGGTGGCCAAGGTGTCGTTGAGCGGCCGGGCCTTGGACAGCACCGTGCGGGCGCCGTTGCGGACCGCCTCGCCCCACCTGCCCCGATCCGCCGAGGCCGTCACGACGACCACGTTGATGCCCGACTTCGCCAGCGGGGCGATGAGCCGGACGCCGTCGCCGAACTGTCCCAGGTCCAGGTCGAGCAGCACGATCCGGGGCCGCTGCCTGATCACAGTGGACAGCAGCGTCGCGGGGGAGCCGGCGGAGTCGGGGATGCCGATGCGGCGCACGTCGTACCCCTCGACGGAGAGGACGACCTCGAGCGACTCCGCGAAGAGGACGTGATCCTCGACGATGAGGATCTTGACCTGGCTACGCGAAACGACGGGCTGAGTCATGGTCAGCGATGTCATGGAGCTCCCCGGATCGTTCGGCGGCGGGCAGCCAGAGCACGAAGGTGGCGCCCTGCCGGTCGGGTACGTCGCGCAGGGTGAGGTAGCCCGCCTGCTGCTCGGCGAGCTTGCGGGCGATGTGCAGGCCGATGCCCTGGCCGCGGGAGTCGGAGCCGCGCACCCCCCAGTCGAAGAGCCGGTCCCGCATCTCCGGCGCCACGCCGGGGCCCGAGTCGTTCACGCAGATCTCGATCGCGTAGCCGACCTGGGTGAGGCTGACCTGGACCGGAGAGCCGCCGTGGAGGGCGCCGTTGTCGAGCAGGATCTGGAGGATCTCGGTGACCGAGTCGGTGTCGCCGCGCGCCCAACGACCGCTTCGGTTCCAGCGCACCTCGCGGCCGCGGGCCTGTTGGGAGAGCGCCAGCGTGGTCAGCACGCTGTCGAGATCGACCTCGCCGAGATCCTCGAGCTCGGCCAGGCCGTTGGGGGCGGTGCGGCCGGGCGCGGGGATGGTGAAGCCCTGCCCGCTGCTCACGAGGCGCTCCAGGCGAGCCAGTTCGGACTGCATCATGCTCTCGAGGAGGTGTCGTCGCTGCTCGGTGATACGCCGGTTGCGAATCAGCCGGCTCGCCGAGGTGATCCCGGCGATGGTCGAGTTGAGCTCGTGCATCCGGGCCCGCTCGACTCGGGCGTCCACCTCGGCGGCGGCGAGCCGCTGCTGCAGCGCGTCGCGCTCGGTGCGGGCCTGCTCGGTGGCCGACCGCAGCGTCACCAGCGCGGCGCAGAGGAGCACCGCGGCGGCGACCAGGTCGGCGACGATGACCACGACCTCCGAGGCACGGCCGGCGGTGACGTAGGCGATCAGGTGCGCGACGCTGAGCAGCACTGTGGTCAGGCTCAGCTGGATCATCTGCCATGGCCGGCGGCCGGGCATGGAGAGCAGCAGCGCGCAGACGACGACGTCGAGGACGACGGTCGCGACTGCTCGCCACAGCCAGATGTGGGGCAGCAGGTCGGGCAGCGCGAGCGCGGACAGCCGGATGCCCGCGAGGACGAGGCCGAGACCGGCGCCGGCGGCGATCGGATCGACCGGGAGGACCCGACGACGCGAGAGGTAGACACACAGCGCGACCGTGGTCAACGCGGTGCCGTCGGCGAGCTGGGTCCACGTGCTCGCCGTACCGCCGCGCAGCAGTTCCGCGGCCATCAGTGCGAGCGCCTCGCAGCCCAGCCCGGCAACCGCGAAGGCTACCCAGGACAGCGACCGGCTGTTGGTCAGCCGCCAGCCGGCGTAGAAGCCCACGGCGGCGATCAGGATCGCCGGCGCGATGATCAGGTCGTCGAAACCGGCGATGTGGCGGAGCGTGCGCTCAGGGGACCTGGACAGACCCAAGGCGAGGGCCGGAATTACGACCATCGCCATGACCAGGACCGAACTGGTGCGGCTCCACATCTTGCGGGGAAAGATATGCAGAGTCATTGGTGCCCTTGTTGCTGGAGGGACACGTCGGCAGCAGGGTCCCACCCCCGTCGCCGTCGTGGCTGCCCCGAGAGCTGCGATTTCCCGGTTTTCAGATATCGATCGCGGCGAACGTATCCGTCCCAACAACTGCGCTTACCGCACGCGGCGGACGCTATACCACAATTTGGGGAGTGTCATCGGCATCGACGCGTGGACTAGTCCAGCCGAAGGTCTCAGCGCGGGTTCGAGAGCGGGGCGTCGTTGAGGGGGCGCATCCCCAAAACAGGTGGCCGTGAGGTTCTGACAGCCGATGCCACAGGATCGCCCAGCAAGATGGCGGCGACCCAGGGGAGAGAGAGGGAGGTCACCCGGTGGTGCCAGGCCGCCTCAAAGTCGCTGTCGCATCGGACCAGGCTCTTGTCGCCGAGGCCGTCCGGGCAGCGTTGACGAGCCGTGAGTTCGCGGCCTTCGCGCTGCGCTGGCCGGGCGAGCAGGCGCTGCCGCGACCTCGCCGGGGCCCGGTCATGGCCCCCGACGTCGGGCTGCTCATCAGCGACCTCGACCGCTGGGCGCGGATCCGGTCCGCCTCGCTGCTGCTCAGCCGGGTCGCCACGCGGTGGCTGGTCCTCACCTCGGCGCCGCCGGGGCCGCTGTGGGGCGCTGTCATCGAGGCCGGCGCGGCTGCGGTGGTGCCCAGCGACACCGGCCTGGACGAGGTGGGCGAGATGGTCCGCCAGGTGGCCCGGGGCGAGCGGGCGATCTCCGCGACCAGCCAGGAGCAGCTGCTGCGACAGTGGAACCGGCTCCGCGAGGAGCGGCGGGAGCTGGGGGAGCGGATGCACACCCTGACACCCCGCGAGCGTGAGGTGCTGCGGCTGCTGTACGCCGGCGAGTCGGTCCTCGAGATCGCCGGCCTCTTCGAGGTCTCCCCGGCGACGGTGCGCAGCCAGGTCAAGGCGGTGCTGCGCAAGCTGGACGTCAGCTCCCAGCTGGGCGCGGTCGCCGCACTGGGCTACCTGCTTGAGCTCGACCCGAGCGATCAGCGGGTGTTCAGCTAGATGATTGATGCACGGGTCTCGCTCGCCGCACGATCCCCGTGCATCAATCATCTAGGCGGCTCGGCGACCCGGTGGCCCGCCCGGTCCACCCAGCCGATCTGTCGGGCCGGTACGCCGGCGACCAGGGCATAGGGCGGCACGTCACGGGTCACCACCGAGCCGGCCGCGACCATCGCCCAGGCGCCGATCCGTACCGGCGCGATGCAGACCGAGCGGGCGCCGATGGCGGCGCCCTCCTCGACCACCACGGCGACCATCTCCCAGTCCGCGGCGCCCTTGAGCCGGCCGTCGGGGGTCACCGCCCGCGGCGTGAGGTCGTTGGTGAAGACGACCGCCGGTCCCACGAAGACGCCGTCGGCGAGCACCGCCGGCTCGTAGACCAGCGCCTGGTTCTGGATCTTGCAGCGGTCGCCGACCACGACGCCGGGGCCGAGGTAGGCGCCACGGCCGATCACGCAGTCGGCGCCCACCCGGGTGTGCTCACGCAGCTGGGCGAGATGCCAGACCAGGGTGCCGGACCCCACCTCGGCGCTCGGGTCGACGTCGGCGGTGGGGTGGAGTCGGGGCGGGTCGGTGACGGTCATGGGCTGGCTCCCTGAGGTTGGCGGATCACGGCAGGCGACCAGGCCTGCTCCAAGAACAGCCGCGGCGTCGCGGCCGGGTCGGTCGCCAGCGACCAGACGTCGGTGACGCCGGCCTCGTCGGCCCGGGTCAGGCCGTAGAGCAGGGTGTCGTCGTCGAGCCAGGCGATCTGGTCGTCCACGTTGCGGCTCTCTCCCGACAGCACGGTGCGCTGCCCGGTGGCCAGGTCCAGCACCGCCGGCGTCCACCAGGTGCCACTGTCGTGGTCCACCCGCTCCTTGAACGCGATCCTGGTGCCGTCGGGAGAGAGCGAGGGGCACTCCACCTGGTCGGCGATGGTGGTCAGGGTGTGCTTCGCCAGGTCGCCGCGGGCCAGATAGGTCCGGCCGCCGGTCGCGACCGTGGCATAGAACGTGTTGTCGTCGGCGGCGAAGGTGACGCCCCAGATGTTGCGGTCGGTCGGTGCCGACTCCTTGCCGTCGAGGATCAGCGTGAACTGCTCCAGGTCGCCATAGCTGGTGCCGTCGCTGTCCTGATCGCTTCGGGCTCCTCCTGCGTCGGACCCGAAGTGGTGGATCTCGGTGCGGGTGGAGAACCCGGTGGTGAGATAGGAGTCGCCGTTGACGAAGGTCGTGCTGGCGACCAGCGAGCCGTCCTCGGAGAGCCGGGTGCGGCTGGGGATGCCGGGCAGGCCGTGGTCGGCGACGGTCCGCCAGTCCGGGTCGAGGTCGGTCTGCTCGAAGGTGGTGACCACGCCGCGCTTGGTGCGCAGACAGGAGGCGCCGGCGGCGACCGCGTAGACCCGGTCGCAGGAGACGCCGGTGAACGTGCGCGGCCCGTCCGGGTCGGCCAGCGACACCTCCGCCACCACGCCGTACTCCTGGTCGAGGCCGGTATGGCGGAACACCAGGACCGAGCCGTCGGGCGCCGTGGTGGCGGTGGCCACGGAGGGTGCTCGCGATCGGAGATCGCGGCTGCGGTGCAACTCGCCGAGGGCGTACGTCGCGCTGCCGGTGCCGACGACGAGCACCGCCGTCGCCAGCACCGCCGTTCGCCAGCCCGGCGTCATGACGCGCGCCGCCACAGCAGCGGGGCGCCGGCGCAGACCGCCACCGCCACCGCCGCCGCGACCAGCACCAGGGCCCGGTGGGGGCCGATGGTGAACCACAGCACCCCGAACCCGACGCTGGCGCCCATCCGGGCCAAGGCGACGACCGTCTGGGCGCAGGCGATGCCGCTGGTGCGCAGTTCGGCCGGCACGGTGCCGGCCGCGACGGCCGCGAGCACGCCGTCGGTGGCGGCGTAGAACGCGCCGAGCAGCGCGAGTGCGACCAGCACCCCGGCGGTGCTGGCGGCGGCGCAGCTGGCCAGATAGGAGCCGGCCAGCAGCAGGTGGCCCAGCACCAGTACCCGGGGCCGGCCGACCCGGTCCGACAGCCTGCCCAGCGGCACCGCTAGGGCGAGATAGGCGAGGTTGGTGCCGACGTACAGGATCGGGAACCAGGTGGCGGCGAAGCCGGCCGAGTCCAGCAGCGCCAGGTAGACGAAGCCGTCGCCCACGGTGAGCAGGCCGAGCACTCCCGCCACGCCGAGCAGTCGCAGCAGTCCGGGCGTCAGCGCGGCCCGCCAGTGGATCGGCTCCGGCGGGCGCACCACGCCGCCGGCGTCGCGCGGCACGTAGAGCGCGAGGACCACGACGCCGAGCACCGCGAAGCCCAGTGAGACGACCAGCACGGTGTGGTAGCCGTCGGGGATCGCCCAGAGGATCCCGAACGCGAGCAGCGGCCCGATCGCGGCGCCGACGGTGTCGAGGGTGCGGTGTACCCCGAACGAGCGGCCCAGATGGGCGGGGTCGCTGGCGGCGGTGATCATCGAGTCGCGCGGGGCGGTGCGCAGCCCCTTGCCGATCCGGTCGGCCGAGATCACCGCCGAGATCGAGGCGACCCCGCCGGCGAAGAGCAGGAGGACCCGAGCCACCATCGACAGGCCGTAGCCGGCCAGCGCGACCCGCTGCGGTCGGCCCGAGCGATCGGCCACCCAGCCGCCGGCGATCCGGACCAGCGCGCTGACGCCCTGGTAGAGGCCGTCGACGAAGCCGTAGGCGACGGTGCCGAGGCCGATCACCGCGGTGAGGTAGAGCGGCAGGATCGCGCTCACCGACTCACTGGAGATGTCGGTGAGCAGGCTGACCACGCCGAGGGTGACGACGAGGCGGCTCACCCGGATGCGGCCACGCATCGTGGACTTGACCGTTGTCGGACGGTCGCTCAGCGAGAGGTACATCAGCTCGCCACCCGCAGGTTGGCGAGCAGGTAGCAGACTCCGTCCTGCAGCGTGACCGTCACGGTCTCCTCACCGTGCCGGAACGCGGCTGCGGGCGCGTTCTCCGGCGCCTGGACGGACTCCTCGGCGAAGCCGCGCTGGCCGAGCACGGTGCGGTAGTGCAGCAGCAGCGCCTTGGCCCCGCCGCGCGGGTCGGCGACCAGGGCGGCCTGCACTCGGCGGCCGGCGACGGTGAGACTGCTCGACTCGATCGTGCTGCCCTCGGGTGGGGCCAGCGCCGCCGGGAAGCCGGTGGCGAGCACGCCGCTGGCGGTGGCGGGCTCGGGCACCTCGGTCAGCAGCGACGCCGGCTGGTCACCCGGAGCGGGCAGGTCGGGCAGATAGGGGTTGCCGCCCGAGGCCGTCGTCGACGGACTGGGCAGCACCTCGGTGGCGCCGCGTGGCGGCGCGGTGGTGGGTACGTCGTCGGGCGAGCGCGTCGCGGAGCCTGCCGAGGCCGTCGGGTCCGCCGGTGCGGTCGGGTCGGTCGGCTCCGTCGTGGCGGCGCCGGCGGGTGTGCTGGCGGGTGTGCTGGCGGGCCCGGTCGCGGGTGCCATCGACCCTGGCACGTTCGCGTCCGGACCCGCCGATGGCCCACCCGACCCGAGCGACCAGCCCAGGAGCCCGACTCCGGCGAGCACGACGGCCACGCCGGTCAGGGCGAGCAGACGTGCACCAGGGGCCATGACCCCAGTCCACGCCGTCGTCGTACGGCCGCGGCACGGAGGGGGGGAGCGATCCCCTCATTTGGGGATGGCAGCGCGGTCGATCCGGGACCTTTCGAGGGGCCATCCGGGACCTCTCGGCGGGCCATGAGGGACCTCTCGGCGGGGATGGGGGGTGGTCAGCGGACCACGTCGCCGGTGAGCTCGCGCCAGTGGATCGAGGACCACTCGTCGATCCGGTCGGTGCGCAGCTCGTGCCAGAGCTCGCGCCCGGCGTCCTGGTCGAGGAAGACCACGCTCTGGTCGCCCACCATGCCGGTACCGGTCGAGGGGGCGGTCAGGAACTCGACATTGGCCGAGCGGAAGTCGCGCAGCGAGAAGGCCAGCTTGGCCATCTGGGTGGTGGACCACTCGGCGTCGACGGTGACATGGCGGGCGAGCGTCGAGAGGAAGTCGTAGAGCAGCCGCGGGTCCTTGCGCATCTCCTGGTGGAGGCTGGCCTCCATCACCGAGCGCAGGAACGCCTGCTGCCGCTTCACCCGGTCGAAGTCGCCGCCGGGCAGGCCGTAGCGCTGTCGCACGTAGAGCAGCGCCTGCTCGCCGTCGAGATGGTGACGGCCCTCCTCCCAGGTCACGTCGTTGGCCGAGTCGTGGACGGTCTCCGGGATGTCGATGTCCACCCCGCCGACGGCGTCGGTCAGCTCCTCGAAGCCCGTCCAGTCGACGATCGCGACGTGGTCGATGCGGATGCCGGTGAGCTGCTCCACCGTCGCGACCGCGAGCGAGGGCCCGCCGTAGGAGAACGCCGCGTTGATCTTGCCCTTGCCGTGACCGGGGATGTCGACCCACGAGTCGCGCGGGATCGACACCACGGCGGCGGAGCGCCGGTCGCCGTCGATGTGCAGCAGCATCAGGGTGTCCGAGCGCTGCTGGCCCGGGACCCAGTCGGCCGCGGCGGCGTCGGTGCCGGTGGTGGCCACCTCCGAGCGGCGGTCGGTGCCGATCAGCAGGATGTCGACCGCGGCGGCACCGGGTGCCCCGGCGGCCGGCTTGGCGGGCCGCTGCGACTCCGGCAGCGCCGCGAAGATGCCGGACATCCGGGTGAGCTGGCTGGAGAGCCGGTGCTCGACGTACCAGGCCACCGCCACCGGGATGCCGGCGAGCAGCGCCAGCAGCGTCACCATCACGACGACGACCCGGCGCAGCCGCCGCCGGGGTGGGCCGGCCGGCGGCAGGTCGTCATCGTCGAGCAGGTCCGTCAGCGAGCAGTCGTCGTCGAGGAGCGGTGCGGTCACGCCAGCCATCCGACTCGCGGCCGGCCGCGAGTCGGATGCTCCGGGGCCGCACCTACCCAATATCGGGGGATCCCGGCGGCCATCTCGCGCCGAGAGCCCGCCGTTGACACAGGGTGGCGGCCATGCCCGTTCCACATGCCCACACCCGGGCCGGTCAGCTGGTGGTGCTGGCCCTCGGCATCGTCATGACCCTGGCCGGCCTCGTCGGGGTGGCGGCCAAGGCCACCGCCGCCGACGATCCCTGCGCGCCCGGCGGCAACCCGATCGTGTGCGAGAACAGCCTGCCGGGGACCGACCCCGAGGAGTGGGACATCTACAACGAGAGCGCCGGCGACTCCGAGATCCAGGGCTTCGCGACCGACATCAGCGTGAACGCCGGCTCGCCGGTCTCGTTCAAGATCGACACCGAGGCCACGGCGTACACCATCACCATCTACCGGATCGGCTACTACGGCGGCGACGGCGCCCGCGAGATCGCCAGCGTGACCCCGTCGGCGACGCTGCCGCAGGATCAGCCCAACTGCCTGTGGGACGCCTCGACCGAGCTGACCGACTGCGGCAACTGGGCGGTCTCGGCGACCTGGGATGTGCCGTCGAGCGCGGTCTCGGGCGTCTACATCGCCAAGCTGGAGATCCCCTCGACCGGTGCCCGCAGTCACATCACCTTCGTGGTGCGCGACGACTCCAGCGATTCCGACGTCGTCTTCCAGACCTCCGACCCCACCTGGGTCGCCTACAACACCTATGGCGGGTCGAGCTTCTATGTCGGCGGGGAGCACGGCCGGGCCTACAAGCTGAGCTACAACCGGCCGTTCGCCACCCGCTCGGGCGGCACCAACCACGACTTCTTCTTCGCCAACGAGTACCCCATGGTGCGCTTCCTCGAGAGCAACGGGTACGACGTCAGCTACCTGGCCGGGGTGGACAGCGATCGCTACGGCAGCCTGCTGCTCAACCACAAGGTCTTCCTCTCGGTCGGCCACGACGAGTACTGGAGCGGCGCCCAGCGGGCCAATGTCGAGGCCGCCCGCGATGCCGGCGTCAACCTGCAGTTCCTCAGCGGCAACGAGGTCTACTGGCGCACTCGTTACGAGCCGTCGATCTCCGAGGACCAGACCGACTACCGGACGTTGGTCTCCTACAAGGAGAGCTGGGGCTGGGGGAAGATCGACACCACCTCGGCGGAGTGGACCGGGACCTGGCGGGACCCGCGCTATGCCGCGCCGAGCGTCGGCGCCGGCCTGCCCGAGAACGCGCTGACCGGCACCATCTTCATGTCCAACCTCACCGACCTGCCGGTCACCGTCACCAAGGAGCAGGGCAAGACCCGGCTCTGGCGCGACACCGGCCTGGCGAGCATGACCGACGATTCGACGGCGCTGGCACCGCACACCGTCGGCTACGAGTCCGACGAGGACCAGGACAACGGCGCCCGGCCGCCCGGTCTGATCGCGCTGTCGCGGACGACCGGGCCGATCAGCGGCCAGTACATGCAGGACTACGCCAACACCACCGGCGACGGCACCACCACCCACTCCATCACGCTCTACCGGGCGCCCAGCGGCGCGCTGGTCTTCGGCGCCGGCAGTGTGCAGTGGACCTGGGGACTCGACGGCGAGCACGACAGCGATGACGACCTGGAGCCCGCCGACGTGCGGATGCAGCAGGCGGAGGTCAACCTGCTGGCCGACATGGGCGCCCAGCCGGCGACCCTGGCGAGCGGACTGGTGGCCGCCACCAAGTCGACCGACACCACCGGGCCGAGCGTCGCCATCACCTCGCCGGCCGCCGGGGCGTCACTGGCCAACGGCGCCCAGGTGAGCGTCACCGGCACCGCCGCCGACACCGGCGGCGGCGTGGTCGCCGGCGTGGAGTACTCCACCGACGGTGGCACCAGCTGGCACCCCGCCGAGGGCACCACCGCCTGGACGATCGACGAGGTCCAGACCGGACTCGGCGCCACCCCGCTCCAGGTCAGGGCCGTCGACGACAGTGCCAATATCGGCGCGACCGCGACCCGGTCCTTCGACGTCTCCTGCCCGTGCAGCGTCTTCGGCGACGCGGCCATCCCCACGACGTGGACCTCGGCGACCGGGCCCTCGCTGCCGGCCGCCGACGACGACAGCGCCGCCGAGCTCGGCCTGCGGTTCTCCCCGCTGGCCGACGGCTTCGTCACCGGCGTCCGGTTCTACCAGGGTGCCGAGAACACCGGCAGCCACGTCGGGTCGCTGTGGAGCAGCAGCGGCGAGCGGCTCGCCAGCGTCACCTTCGCCGACGAGACCGGCAGCGGCTGGCAGCAGGCCACCTTCGCCAGCCCCGTCGCGGTCGCCGCCGGCACCACCTATGTCGTCTCCTACACCGCGCCGAACGGCCACTATGCGGTGCAGACCTACGGCTTCGGGGCCTCCGGCCGCTCTGCGCCACCGCTGGAGGTCGACGGCGGGTACGGCGCCACGCCGGCCGGCGTCTACGGCGTCGCCGGCACCTTCCCGAACCTGTCGTGGCGCAGCTCCAACTACTACGTCGACGTGCTCTTCACCACCACCGACGACTCGCCGCTGGTGGCGAGCGATCAGTGGCCGGTCGCGGGCTCGGCCAGCGTCGCCCGCGACACTACGATCAGCGCCCGGTTCAGCAAGCCGCTGCAGTCCGGCAGCGAGGGCATCACCGTCACCGACGAGCTCGGCGACCCGGTCTCCGGCACCACCTCCTACGCCGCCTCCACCCGCACCATCACCTTCACCCCCGCCGCGTCGTTGAGCGGGTTCGTCGACTACACCGTGCAGCTCACCGGCACCGACACCCAGGGCAACCAGGTGCAGGACGGCAGCACCTGGACCTTCCGCACCGCGAAGCCGCCGGCCACCGCCGGCGTGTGCCCGTGCTCGCTGTTCGACGAGGACACCGTGCCGGCGATCGCGGAGGACGTGGAGCACGCCGCGCTCAATCTCGGCGTCAGGTTCAGCACCGACACCGACGGCACCGTTACCGGCATCAGGTTCTACAAGGCGCTCGGCAACACCCCGTCGCACACCGGCACGCTCTGGTCCGCCGACGGCGCGGTGCTCGCCCAGGGCACCTTCACCGACGAGAGCACCACCGGCTGGCAGACGCTCGTCCTCGACCAGCCGGTGGCGATCGAGTCCGGCGTGACCTATGTGGCGTCGTACCACACCAATGGCGCCTACTCCGCGACCCCGAACGCGTTCGCGAGCGCCGACCTCTCGAAGGGACCGCTGCAGGTCACCTCCACCGCCGGCGCCTACGCCTACGGCGACGGCTTCCCGTCGGCCTCCTCGCCGAGCAGCTATCTGGTCGACGTCGTCTTCGAGCCCGGGGAGACCACCGACTCCGACCCGACCGATCCGCCGTCGGACCCGCCGATCAGCGACACCGCGCAGACCCTCTTCGGGGGCCTGACACCGGTCCAGCCGGCCACCGACGACTCCTCCCCGGTGGAGGTGGGCACCGCCTTCACCCCGGCGGTGGACGGCACCGTGACGGCGCTGCGGTTCTACAAGGGCACCGGCAACGGCGGCAGCCACGTCGGGTCGCTGTGGAACAGCGCCGGCGACCTGCTCGCCAGCGTCACCTTCACCGACGAGACCAGCAGCGGCTGGCAGCAGGCCACGCTCGCCAGCCCGGTGAGCCTCGACGCCGGCACGACGTACGTCGTCTCCTATCTGGCGCCGCAGGGGCATTACGCCTCCACCCCGGGGCTGCTCTCCACCCCGCTCACCTCCGGCGACCTGACCGCGCCCTCGGCCAACAACGGCCGCTATCTCTACGGCGGCGGCTTCCCGACCTACAGCTACCAGTCCACCGGCTACTTCGCCGACGTCGTCTTCGAGCCCGACGCGCTGCCTGCCGTGCCCACCGGCGAGACGCTGTTCGGCCAGACCACCCCGGCGACGGCGGCGGTCAACGAGTCCGACGCCGTCGAGCTCGGCACCGCCTTCAGCCCGACCGTGGCCGGCGACGCGGTGGCGGTGCGGTTCTACAAGGGTGCCGGCAACACCGGCAGCCACGTCGGGTCGCTGTGGAGCAGCGCCGGCGACCTGCTCGCCAGCGTCACCTTCGCCGACGAGACCAGCAGCGGCTGGCAGAGCGCCGAGCTGCCCACACCGGTGCCGCTCACACCGGGGGAGACCTATGTCGTCTCCTACTACGCGCCGAACGGGCACTACTCCGCCACCTCCGGGTTCTTCGACTCGGCCTACACCGCCGGCACGCTGACCGCCCCCGCCGGCAGCAACGGCAGGTTCCGCTACGGCACCGGCGGCGGCTTCCCGACCGGCTCCTTCAGGTCCACCGGCTACTTCGCCGACCTGGTCTTCCAGCCGTCGTCGTAGGGCTCGCACCGCGGGCAGGCCGTGACAGCGTTCGCTCGTAACCCCAATTGAACGGCCGCGGCGACGACCCGGTGCCAGACCGCTGGGTCGACCAACGCCAGGTCCTGCTCGACTCCGGACCCGTCCCGTACGACCTCGACCTGGTCGTCGGTGTCCCACAGCGCCAGTGCCGGGCCATTGCTGTGGGCCGCCGGTTCGGCACCGGCAAGGGCCTTACCACGCCGCGGCGGTAAGGCTCTTGGCCGCGAGCACGACCGCGTCGATGTGTCCGGCGGCGAGCTGCGCCACGGGAGTCGCATCGCCGAGATCCGCATGGGGGGTGGTCATCCAGGCGGTCAGCGTCACCGGGCCACCCGGGAACACCCGCTGGAGCTCGGCCAGGCCGGGAACGAAGCCACGCTCGGCGTCGGGGTCGAACTGCCAGGTGGGCAGACGCCACTCTCGGCCC
>NZ_JASGDQ010000076.1:0-18070 GCF_047607185.1 Nocardioides sp.
CTCAGAGTGACCGGGCGGTCACTCTGAGCAACCCGAGGGATCTCATTCGGGGTCGACGACCAGCACCTGCGCGGCGCGGACCACGCGGTCGCCGATGCGGTAGCCGGCCTTGGCGATGACCTTGACGGTCGTCTCCTTGACCTCGGGGTCGGACCCGAGGTGTGACAGCGCCTCGTGCACGGTCGGGTCGAACTGCTCGCCCGGCTCACCGAACTTGGTGAGCCCGAGACCCGTGACGATCCGCTCCAACTGCTCGGCGACGGCCTTCAGGCCGTCCTCGAGCTCGCCGTGCTCGCGCGCCCGATCGATGGTGTCGAGGACCTCCACGATCGGGCTGAGCACCTTGTACGTCGCGTTCTCGGCGACCAGCTCGCGGTCGCGGTCGACCCGGCGCTTGTAGTTGAGGTATTCGGCCTGCAACCGCTGGAGATCACCGGTCAGCTCATCGATCTTGCCCTGCAGGTCAGCCCCGGCGGCCTCGGCCGAGTCCGGCGACTCGGCCGGCTCGGTCACCTCGGCCGCCTCGGCTCCGTCGACCGAACCCGCCTCGGCGGGCTCGGTCGCGGGCGCCTCGGGCTCGACCCGAGGGTCACGCTCGTCGGTCACTTGGCGTCCTCGTCACCCGGCTCGTCGACGATCTCAGCCTCGACCACGTCGTCGTCGGCCTCGCCGGTCGCCCCAGTGGAGCCACCCGCGGCGGCCGACTCGGCCTCCGCGGCGGCGTACATCGCCGCACCCATCTTCTGCGAGGACGCGCCGAGCTTGGTGACAGCCGCCTCGATGGCGTCCTTGTCGGAGCCCTCCTCGGCAAGCACCGCCTTGAGCGCCTCGACGTCGGCGGTGACCTCGTCCTTGACGTCGGACGGGATCTTGTCGGCGTTGTCGGTCAGGAACTTCTCGGTGGTGTAGACGAGGGTGTCGCCCTGGTTGCGGACCTCGACGGCCTCGCGACGCTTGGCGTCCTCCTCGGCGTACTGCTCCGCCTCCTTGACCATCCGGTCGATCTCGTCCTTGGACAGCGCCGAGCCACCGGAGATGGTCATCGACTGCTCGCGGCCGGAGGCCTGGTCCTTGGCGGAGACGTGCACGATGCCGTTGGCGTCGATGTCGAAGGTGACCTCGATCTTCGGCACGCCCCGCGGCGCCGGCGGAAGGCCGGTGAGCTCGAAGTTGCCCAGCGGCTGGTTCTGCGACCAGATCGCCCGCTCGCCCTGGGCGACCTTGATCTCGACCGAGGGCTGGTTGTCGTCGGCGGTGGTGAAGATCTCCGAGCGCTTGGTGGGGATGGTGGTGTTGCGCTCGATCAGCGTGGTGAAGACGCCGCCCTTGGTCTCGATGCCCAGGCTCAGCGGGGTCACGTCGAGGAGCAGCACGTCCTTGACCTCGCCCTTGAGGACGCCGGCCTGCAGCGCGGCGCCGACGGCGACGACCTCGTCAGGGTTGACGCCCTTGTTGGGCTCCTTGCCGCCGAGCAGCTCCTTGACCAGGTCGGTCACGGCCGGCATCCGGGTCGAGCCGCCGACGAGGACCACGTGGTCGATGTCCTTGACCGCCACCCCGCCGTCCTTGAGGACGTTCTGGAACGGCACCTTGGTGCGCTCCAGCAGGTCAGCGCTGATCTTCTGGAACTCGGCCCGGGTCAGCGTCTCCTCGAAGTGCAGCGGGCCGGCCTCGCCGTGGGTGATGTAGGGCAGGTGGATGGTGGTGCTCTGCGACGCGGACAGCTCGATCTTGGCCTTCTCCGCGGCCTCCTGGAGGCGCTGCGCGGCGATCTTGTCGGCGCTCAGGTCGACGCCGTTGGCGTTCTTGAACTTGGTGACCATCCAGTCGACGATCCGGGCGTCCCAGTCGTCGCCACCGAGGTGGTTGTCACCGCTGGTGGCCTTCACCTCGACGACGCCCTCGCCGATCTCCAGCAGGGACACGTCGAAGGTGCCGCCACCGAGGTCGAAAACGAGGATGGTCTGGTCCTCACCCTTGTCGAGGCCGTAGGCCAGCGCGGCGGCGGTGGGCTCGTTGACGATCCGCTGGACGTTGAGGCCGGCGATCTCACCGGCCTCCTTGGTGGCCTGGCGCTGGGCGTCGGAGAAGTACGCCGGCACGGTGATGACCGCGTCGGTCACCGTCTCGCCGAGGTAGGCCTCCGCGTCGCGCTTGAGCTTCTGCAGCACGAAGGCGCTGATCTGCTGGGGGGTGAAGGACTTGTCGTCGATCTTCACCGTCCAGTCGGTGCCCATGTGCCGCTTGACCGACCTGATGGTCCGGTCGACGTTGGTCACGGCCTGCCGCTTGGCGACCTCGCCGACCAACACCTCCCCGGACTTGGTGAACGCGACCACGGAGGGCGTCGTACGGGCGCCCTCGGCGTTCGCGATGACGGTGGGCTCGCCACCCTCCAGAACGGCGACGACGCTGTTCGTCGTGCCGAGGTCGATACCGACCGCACGTGCCATCTGTGTGATACCTCCGCGTTGAGACTGGGAGTTGAGTCCATTCGACTCAACTTCGTTCATCCACTGTAACGCAGGGGCGGGAGATCTATTCCAGCAGTCCCAGGCCGGTGTCGACCATCGAGACCCGGGGCAGGTCCGGCACCTCGGCCAGCGGGACCCAGCGGGCCTCGTCGGTGGTGCCGTCGGACTCGTGGGTCAGCTCGCCGCCGATGATCTCGGCGCGGTAGAAGACCCGGACGGCCTTGAGCCGCCGGCCGGTCGGCGTGCTCCGCTGGTGCGGCTCGAAGACGTCGGTCTCGATGCCGAGCAGGCCGGTCAGCCGGACGTCGTACCCGGTCTCCTCGCGCACCTCACGGACCGCGCCCTGCTCGGGCGTCTCGTGGAACTCCACCCCGCCCCCGGGGAGTGTCCAACGCTTGCGCTCCTCCTCGTTCCAGAGCGCGAGCAGGATGCGGTCGTCGGCGACGATGACGGCGTACGCCGCCAGCCGGGTGTCGTAGTCGGTGTAGTGCGGAAGCTCGGCAGGGCTCATCCGGCCATTATCGAACCGTCACGGTGACGACATTGGAGACCTCGCCGGTCGCGGTGTCCTTGACCCGCCACTCCTGCGCGCCGGACCGGCCGGTCTGGACGTAGGTGGAGAAGCTGCCGCCGGTGACGGTGGCATCGACCGGGAAGGTCTCCCACTTCTTGTCGCCGGCCGAGCGGCGCTGCACCTGGAGCACCGCTCCCTCACCGCCGGGGTAGACGCCGGAGAGGTCGATGCGGTCCATGCTGCCGACAGAGTCGGAGCCGGCCTGGAGGGTGATGCCCTGCGGCACCTCGGAGCTGGTCGGTGCCGCGGGCTCGGAACTGGTGGTCGCGACCGAGGTCGCCTCGGTGGCCAGGGTGATCAGCGGACCGCTCGGGCGCTCGATGTCGGTGAGGTCGGGCAGGTAGAGCGATTCGCCGGCACCGCCGGTCGCCTCCGTGGCGGTGTCGTCGTCGCCGATGCCGAGGACGTGGCTGGCGAGGAGGGCGATCGCGCCGATGGCAAGGCCGACCGCGAGGCCGACCGCCACCAGCGCGGTCAGCCCGGCCGCGACCGGGTGCTTCTCGTCGACGTCCACCTGTCCCCCATCCGAGATTCCGAGCCTATTGTGCCGGGCGCCACGAAACCGGCCACCCCTGACCCCCCTCCCCGCCGAGAGGTCCCGGATTGCCCTCCGAGAGGTCCCGGATTGCCCTCCGAGAAGTCCCGGATTGCCCTCCGAGAAGTCCCTCAATGCCCCTCGAGAGGTCGGTGATCGACACTGGGGCTATGGAGTTCTCCGAGGTGGTACGCCGGCGGCGGATGGTGCGGGCCTACGCGGCCGACCCCGTGGACCCGGCGATTGTCGACAAGGCGATCCGCAACGCCGTACGGGCCCCGTCCGCCGGCTTCTCCCAGGGCTGGGCGTTCCTCGTGCTCGACACCCCCGCCGACGTGGCGCGCTTCTGGCGGGCCGCTGCCGAAGACGTCAACTCCCCCGACCGGTGGCTGGCCGGGATGATGTCCGCGCCGGTCGTGATCATCCCCTGCTCGTCAAAGGCCGCCTACCTGGACCGCTACGCCGAGCCGGACAAGGGCTGGACCGATCGCGACGAGGCCCGTTGGCCGAAGCCGTTCTGGGACCTGGACACCGCAATGGCCTCGCTGCTCATCCTGCTCACCGCCGTCGACGAGGGGCTGGGCGCCTGCTTCATCGGCGTGCCACCGGCGCGTGAGGCGGCGGTCCACGCCGAGTTCGCCATCCCAGCCGACTGGGACCCGGTCGGTGTGATCACGCTGGGCCATCCCGCCGCCGGCGGCGCACAGGGCTCCCCGGCGCGGCGACCGCGCAGGCCGCTCGAGGATGTCCTCCACCGCAGCTCCTGGTAGCGCGAGTCGGCAGAAGTGCTGGCTCCAGAAGGCCCGAGTCGGCAGAAGTGTGACTCACAGACCGCTCGAGTCGGCAGAAGTGCTGGCGCAACACCTGCACTTCTGCCGACTCGCGTCAGAGCAGGCCGCGGCGGCGGGCGATGGCCGCCGCCTCGGTGCGACCGGCAGCGCCGAGCTTGGCGAGGATGTTGGAGACATGCACCGAGACCGTCTTGGTGCTGATGTAGAGCCGCTTGCCGATCTCGCCGTTGGAGCGGCCTTCGGCGACCAGGGCGAGGATCTCGGTCTCCCTGGGCGTGAGTGTGTCAGCGCGCGCCGAGGCAGCGGGAGTGCGGAGCTCGTCCAGCAGCGGCCGAGCGCCCAGCGCGCGAGCGGCCTCGCGGGCCAGGTCGGCGACCTCCCGGGCACCTGTCGCGTCGCCGGTGGCGCGCAGGATGCCGGCCAGGATCACCCGGATCTCGGCGAGGTCGGGCACGTCGGCCATCTCGGCGAACGCCGCCTCGGCGGCGCGCCAAGCCGTCACCAACTCGTCCGCGGGCACCTCCCGACCGGCGAGCCAGCGGGCTCGGAGCGCCTCGGCCTCCAGCCGCAGGCCCCAGCCCCGGCCCTCGGCTCCCCAGTCCCCCGGGTCGCGGGCGGTCTGGTGGGCGATCGCCCGCCGGCCGTCGTCGAGCCAGTGCTCGACTCGAGCCAGTGAGGTGGCTCGCTCGCCGGCGTTCTGCCGCGCGATCAGGCCGGCGAGCCGACCGACCGCGACGGCGGCGAGCCGGACCCGGGCGCCGAACCCCTCGCCGTACGCGACCTTGATCGTGGCCGCGGCAGCAGCGTAGGAGGCGGCGATGCCGTCCGCGTCGCCGTGGCGGGCGGCGGCGGTCATCTCGAGCTGGGCGCCGTAGAAGGCGGTCGCCACCTCCTGCGACCAGTAGGGCCGCAGCACGGCGGGGTCGACCTCGGCGCCCCGGGCCTGCTCGATGGTCAGCCGGAGCGAGTCGAGCCAGGCCGCGAGCACCGCCGGAGCGCCGACGGCGTCGGCCAGGCTCAGCGCCTCGTCCCACTCGCCGCGCACGTAGTGCACCCAGACCAGCTGGACTCGGCAGTCGAAGGCGTACGGCGCCCACGGCACGCCCATGGCCAGGGCCCGCTCGTGGCCGGCCCGGAAGGCGTCGGCGGCCGCGGCGAGATCCCAGTACTGGATGTGGGTGATGCCGAGCATCATCCTGGCTCGCAGCTCGGCCTGGAGCGCCCCAGCCTGCTCGGCGCGGGTGGCGGCGGCGCTGAGCCGGGCCACTCGCTCCTGGCAGGGCATCCGCTCCGAACCCTTGGCCAATGTGACGGCCAGGTCGGCGGCGAGCTCGGCGCGACCGAGTCCCTCGGCGAGCTCGAGCGCCTCGCGTGCGAATCCCATCGCCTCCTCGGCGCGCTCAGCGATGAGGAGACAGCGGGCATGTACGGCGAGGACCCGGGCACGGACGGCCGGCGGCGCATCGGGCGGCAGCAGCGCAACGGCCTGCTCGGCGAGCGGCAGCATGTCGTTGCCGTCGACGTAGGCGAAGCTCGCCTCCACGATCAGCGCCAGCAGCTGCGCCCGCCATAGCCCGGGTCCGTCGGAGCCGATCCGGTCCAGCTGCTGGCGAGCGAGCTTGCCGGCCCGGGCCGCCTGGCCGGCGGCGATCAGCGCGTCGCTCGCCTTCACGACCAGGGCGATGAGGTCGTCGTCGTCGGGGCGACCGGCGGCGGAGAGCAGCGAAAGCGCCTGCTGGTAGTGCTGGGCCGCCTCGTCGGGCCCGCCGACCGCCGCCGCCTCGTCGCCGGCCCGAATGCTGGCGGCGATGGCGGTCGCGGTGTCACCGGCAAGCCGGGCGTGCCTGGCCAGCTGGGCCTGGACCGCCCGGTCGCCTGCCGCCGTACGACGTGACACCGCCTCGTCCGCGAGCGCCGCGGCGTAGCGGCCGTGCAGCCGCACTCGCTCGCCGGGCAGCAGGTCGTCGTAGACGGCCTCGCCGAGCAGCGCGTGCCGGAACCAGTAGTCGCCGCTGCCGGCCACCAGCACGTTGGCCTCGACGGCGCCGCGCAGCGCCTCGTCGAGCGCGGTCCCGGTCACCTCGGCGACGGCGGCGAGCAGGTCGTGGGAGACGGTACGGCCGGCGGCCGAGGCGGTACGCACCAGTTCGCGGGAGCCGTCGTCGAGTCGGTCCAGCCGGACCAGCAGCACCCCGGCCAGCTCGTCGGGAAGCCAGTCGTTCGGGGAGTCACCGACGGCGACCAGCTCCTCGACGTAGAAGGCGTTGCCGTCAGCGCGGGCGATCACGTCACGGACCCGGGTCTCGTCGGCGGCCGGATCGAGCTCGGTGACCAGGGCGCGTACGTCGTCGTCGGGGAGCGGCTCCAGCGCCTGCCGGGAGACGTCGCGCAGCCGCGCCCACTCGGCGACCTGCCGGCGCAGCGGGTGCCGGCGGTGGAGGTCGTCGGCGCGGTAGGAGGCGACGATCCTGACCGGCCGGGCATGGGGCCTGGTGAAGAGGAAGGTCAGCAGGTCGCGGGTCGACTGGTCGGCCCAGTGGGTGTCCTCGACGACCAGCAGCATCGGCGCCTCCTCCGAGGCGGCGTCGAGCAGGGCGTGGGCGGCCTCGAAGAGCTGGCTGCGCTCGAGCACGCCCTCCTCGGCGGCGGCGCCGAGCAGCCGTCGTACCGGCTGCAGCCGAGCCAGCACCGGGTAGACGCTGGCCACTCGCTCCACCACGTCGGGGAACCGGTCGACGATGCCGTCGACGATCTCGGTGAACGGCAGGTAGGGGACGGCGCTGTCGCCGAAGTCGAGACAGTGGCCGACGTAGACCTCCCACTGGCTCGCCGCGGCCCGGCTGCGCAGTTCCTGCAGCAGCCGGGTCTTGCCGACGCCGGCGTCACCGGAGAGCAGCACGTGGCCGCCGTCGGACAGCCCGGGCGCGGCGATGCCAAGCAGGGAGGTCAGCTCCTCGAGCTCGGCATCGCGCCCGATCAGGGTCCGGCTGGTCTGTGCCACACCGGACATGATCCCCCGCCGAGAGGTCTCATTCGGCCCCTCGAGGGGTCTCTGATGGCCCTGAGTTGGACGATCTGGGACTTCTCGAGGGGCAATCAGAGACCTCTCGGCGAGTGGGTCGACGCCACGAGGCGTCACGGGGCGTCACGAGGCGAGCGGATTGTGCCTGCGCTCCTCACGGGTACGGCGGATGCGGGCCCGCTCGCGGCGGCCGGCGAGATCCTCGCGGATGCGGGCGGCGCGATAGGCGTGCTCGGCCTGGGCGATGCTGGCGTAGCCCTGGTTGCTCATGGTGTGCTCCTCGGTGAGTGCGATCTGATGCCACTACGTTCGCCGGCTGAGGTAGGGCCACACATCGGGAGGCTGCCCTATCTCCGCGGCGCCGGGAGTCCTCAAGCCAGCCGCCTCGGGTCGCCGAAGCCCTAAGAACGTGTTTGAGAAGTCCTGACCTACTGCGCGGCCAGGACTTCTCAAACACGTTCTAAGGTGACCCCATGCTCGCCGTGGAGCCAGCCGTCGAACGGCTCGCCGCCCTGATCCGCATCCCCACCGTGTCCGCGCAACCCGATCCGTCGGCGTTCGACGAGCTGCTGGACACCATGGCGACACAGTGGCCGCGGCTGCACGAGCTCGAGGTGACCCGGATCCGCTCGCACGGGCTGCTGGTCCGCTGGCCTGGTCGGGCCGCCGACCGGCCGGTGGTGCTGATGGCCCATCTCGACGTGGTGCCGGTGGTGGCCGAGGACTGGGCCCGTGACCCGTTCTCCGGCGACATCGACGACGGCGCGATCCACGGCCGCGGCACGCTCGACGACAAGGGCTGCGTGGCGGCGATCTGCGAGGCGGTCGAGGGGCTGCTCGCCGACGGCTTCGTCCCGGCGCAGGACGTCTGGCTCTCCTTCGGCTGCGACGAGGAGGTCTTCGGCGGCGCGGCCGCCGAGGCCGTCGAGACGCTGCGCGAGCGCGGGGTCTCGCCCTGGTTCGTGCTCGACGAGGGCGGCGCGGTCGCTGCCGAGGCGTTCCCCGGCATCACCGCCCCGCTCGCGGTCATCGGCGTCGCCGAGAAGGGCGTCACCTCGCTACGGCTGACCGCGACCGGTGCCGGTGGCCACGCGTCCACCCCGTCGCGGAACGGCCCGGTGGCGCGGCTGGCCCGTGCCATCACCCGGATCGAGGAGTCCGGCATGTCACCCCGGCTGCTGCCCACCACCGCGGAGTTGTTCCGTCGGCTGGCGCCCCATGCGCCGGCGCCGCTGCGGCCACTGGTCGCCAACGCGGCCCGGCTCGCGCCCGCCGCCACCCGGCTGCTCACCCACGCCGGCCCGGAGGCGGCCGCGCTGGTGCGCACCACCTTCGCCGTGACCACGCTGTCGGGCTCGCCGGCGCTCAACGTCATCGCCGCCTCCGCGAGCGCGGGCGTCAACGTCCGGATCCTGCCCGGGGACACCGTCGCCGATGTGGTGGCGCACGTGCGGAAGGTGGTCAAGGACGACGACATCGCCGTCGAGGTGGTCGAGTCGGGTGAGGCCAGCCCGGTCTCCCCCATCGACGACGCGTTCGCGCTCATCGAGCGGACCACCACCGAGCTGTTCCCGGACGCCGTGCCGACGCCGTACGTGATGCTGGCTGCGACCGACTCCCGCCACTTCACCGCGATCTGCGAGCGGGTCTACCGGTTCGCGCCGTTCCGGATGTCGCGGGCGCAGCGGGCGCGGATCCATGCTGCCGATGAGTACCTCATGATCGAGGACTATCTCGACGGCGTCCGGTGGTACCGACGTCTGGTCGAGGGCCTCTAGTGGTCGGCCAGCGGATCGCGGCGCCGGGGCTCGTCGCGATCGTCGGCTTCCTGGCGTGTGTCGAGGTCGCCAGCGGCGTGTTGCAGGGCTTCTACACCCCTATCTACAGCGACATCGCCGACCATCTGTCCGTCGTCGACGCCGACGTCAACTGGTTCGAGGCGGCCCAACTGGTCTTCTCGGCGCTGGTGGTGCCGCCGCTGGCCAAGCTCGGCGACCTGATCGGGCACAAGCGGGTGCTGCTGCTCGCGACGCTGGTGACCGCCGCCGGGTCGTGGGCGGTGGCGTTCGCACCGTCGTTCACGACGTTCCTGATCGGCTGGGCCATCCAGGGCGCGTACGTCGTCTGGCTGCCGCTCGAGGTCGCCATCATCCATCGCCGTACCGCTGGCACCGGCCGACAGGGCCTGCTCACCCGGCGGGCCGCGGCCATCCTGGTGGCCTCCCTGGAGCTCTCGGTCATCGTGGCCGCGCTGACCTCCGGGGCACTGGTCGGCTCGGTGTCCATGACAGCGCTGCTGGCGATCCCGGCCGTAGTGGTGACCGCCTGCCTGGTGCTGATCCAGCTCGGCATCGAGGACCTGCCCGGCACCGGGGCCGGCGGCTTCGATGGGGGCGGGCTCGCGTTGCTCACCCTGGTGCTGGGCCTGGTGATGGGCGGGCTCATCGCGATCCGGGTCTCCGGGCCGGGGTCGCTGCTCGGCTGGGTCCTCATCCTGCTCGGCCTGGCGGCCGTCATCCCGTTCAGCCGCGTCGAGCGGGCCCGACCCGACCCGCTGATCGACGTACCCCTCCTGCTCTCGCCCGGCCAGTGGCCGATCCAGCTGACCGCGTTCCTGTTCGGCATGTCGGTCCTCGGCGCCCAGATCCCGCTGTCGACCTACGCCCGCACCGACCCCGACCTGGCCGGCTACGGGCTGGGCACCTCGGCAGGGTTCGTCTCGACGCTGATCGGGGTCTATGTGATCTTCCTGGCGGTCGGCGCGTTCACGTTCCCGCTGGCGGTGCGGCTCTTCGGGCAGCGGCGAGCCCTCGGGCTCGCCGCTCGGCCTGGCGCCGTCGCGAGCGGTGTCCGGCGCGTGCGATGGCGAGGCGGAGGAGGGAGCGAGCCTGGACGGCTCGCGACCGACGACAACGAAGCCAGCGTGCGTGCCGGACACCGCGCAGCAGGCGTCCAGGCCGAGCGGCGAGCCCTAGCACTCGCAACCTTCCTGGTGACGGCCGGCTACGGGATGTGGCTGCTGTTCCACACCCACACCTGGCAGGCGCTGATGAACATGGCGGTCGCCGGCATCGGCTCCGGCGCACTGGTCGCCGCACTGCCGGCCGCCGCCGCTGCGGCCGCGCCGCCGGACCGGACCGGCTTCGCCACCGGCATGACCAACGCGGCCAAGACCCTCGGCGGCGCCATCGCCTCGGCGGTCTTCGCCATCGCCCTCGCCGGCCACGGCATCTCGGGTCCCGAAGAGGGTCACGCCTCACTGTCGGGCTACCTGGTGGTGTGGGGCGTCTGCGCCGCCACCGCCCTCGTCGCCGGCCTTGCCCTGCTCGCCCGCCGCCCTGCCACAGGCGCCTCAGCGGGGTAGTTACGACCGAAGAGGCGATGGTGCGAGGCGAGTTCAACGACCTGCCCGAGGGTCCGCCGCTGATCACCATGCCGCGTGACGTCGAGGAGACGATCGCGGCCTGGCGGGTACGACGCGGGGCCCGGTTGGCGACCCGGCGTACCGAGGCGCCCGAGCGGCCCAGGAGACGGTGACTGCGTCGGAGGGCATGACCGACGGTCAAAGAGAGACCCCTCGCGGGGCAATCAGAGACCCCTCGCGGGGCAATCAGGGACCTCTCGGCGGGCAGCAGGAACCCCCGAGTGCGAGAGATCGGTCATATTGCGGAGGGTGTGACGGCTGCTACGTTGCCCGCTTGTGAGTCTTCGTAGCCCCAAGTCGTTCTTCGCGCCGCTCGCCGTCGGCGCCCCCGCGCCGCTCCGAGAGATCCCGGCCAGGCCGAGCCGGGCGATCCACTTCTTCGATCCGTCCAACGAGAAGATGGCGGCGAAGGTCCCGCAGATGGTCGGCACCGTCGACGTGCTGCTCGGCAACCTCGAGGACGCGGTGAAGGCCGACAACAAGGTCGCCGCCCGCGAGGGGCTGGTGAAGATCGCGCAGAGCACCGCCAACCTCGGCGGGCAGAGCAGCCCGACCCAGCTGTGGACCCGCATCAACAGCCTGGACAGCCCGTGGGCGCTCGACGACCTGACCACCCTGGTGCCGGCGATCGGTGACAGGCTCGACGTGATCATGGTGCCGAAGGTGCAGGGCGCTGAGGACATCCACTACGTCGACCGGCTGCTCGCCCAGCTGGAGGCGAAGGCCGGGCTGACGCGGCCGATCCTGGTCCACGCCATCCTCGAGACCGCACGCGGCGTGGCCGAGGTGGAGAGCATCGCGCTGGCCTCGCCGCGGATGCAGGGCATCAGCCTGGGTCCGGCGGACCTCGCCGCCGACCGGAAGATGAAGACGACCCGCGTGGGCGGCGGCCACCCCGGCTACCTGGTCCGCCAGGACCCGGCGGATGGCGACATCAACGGCCCGCGGGCGATCTTCCAGCAGGACCTGTGGCACTACACCATCGCCAAGATGGTCGACGCCTGCGCGACGGCGGGCATCTACCCCTACTACGGCCCGTTCGGCGACATCACCGACGTGGTGGCCTGCGAGGACCAGTTCCGCAACGCCTTCCTGCTCGGCTGCGTCGGCACCTGGAGCCTGCACCCCAAGCAGATCGAGATCGCCAACCGGGTCTTCTCCCCCAGCGTGGAGGACATCCGGCACGCCCGCCGGGTGGTCGCCGCGATGGGCGACGGCACCGGCGCGGTCATGCTCGACGGCAAGATGGAGGACGACGCCAGCCTCAAGCAGTGCCTCGTCCTGGTCGAGCTCGCCGAGCGGCTGGCGGCGATCGACCCCGATCTGAAGGCCCTCTACGACGGGATCACCCTCGATGACTGACATCAGCTTCCGCCCGCGCCGCTCCGTCCTCTACATGCCCAGCTCCAACGAGCGGGCCCTGGAGAAGGCGAAGACCATCCCCGCCGACGGCCTCATCCTCGACCTCGAGGACGCGGTCGCACCCGAGGCCAAGTCGCAAGCGCGCGAGAACGCCGTCGCCGCGGTCGCCAGCGGCGAGTACGGCGCCAAGGAGCTGGCCATCCGCATCAACGGCGCCGACACCGAATGGCACGCCGACGACCTGCGCGCCGCGGCCGCGGTCGGCCCGGACGCCATCTTGGTGCCGAAGGTCAACAGCCCCGAGGCGGTGCAGCGGCTGGTCGAGGCGATCGAGTCGGCCGGCGCGCCCGCGAAGACGAGGCTGTGGGCGATGATCGAGTCGCCGTACGCCATCCTCCATGCCGAGGAGATCGCCGCCGCCTCGGAGCGGCTGACCGTGCTGGTGCTCGGCACCAACGACCTGGTCAAAGAGTTGTACGTCGACCACGTGCCGGGGCGGACCAACCTGGTCACCAGCCTGCAGCTGGCGGTGCTGGCGGCCCGGGCCACCGGCAAGGTCCTGCTCGACGGCGTCTACAACAACGTCAAGGATCTCGACGGCTTCGCTGCCGAGGTACGCCAGGGCGTCGAGTTCGGCTTCGACGGCAAGACGCTGATCCACCCGGCCCAGGTCGAGCCCGCCAACACCGGCTTCGCTCCCTCGGCCGAGGCGGTCGAGGACGCCCAGGGGCTCATCGAGACCTGGGAGTCCTCCACCGGCGGCGTGGTCACCTACAACGGCCGGATGGTCGAGAGCCTTCACGTCGAGAGCGCCCGCCGCACCCTCGCCATCGCGGCGGCGATCGCCACCCTGGGCTGATCCTCGGAATGTCTCATTCCACGGGACTAGACATCCCGAATCTTGAGACACTCTGAGGAGTACAAGGGTGCCATGACCGTCACCGCCTCGCCCGGCACGATCGGCGTGGGCCGGCGCTGGGCGATGCTCGCGGCGAGCACGCTGGCACAGGCCTGCGCAGCGATCATGATGCACGGTGCCGCCTTCCTGATCCCCACCCTGCACCAGCGCGACGGCCTCTCCTACGCGCAGGCCGGCCTGGTCGCGGCCGCCCCGACCGTGGGCGTGATGGCGACGCTCGTGCTCTGGGGCGCCCTGACGGACAGGTACGGCGAGCGCGTGGTGCTCCTCACCGGGCTGGCGGGGACGGCAGTGCTCGGCGCGCTCGGGTTCGCGACCGGGGGACTGGTCGGCCTGGCGATCCTCATCGGGCTGGCCGGCGCCTGCGCCGCGAGCACGAGCGCCGCCAGCGGGCGAGTCGTCGTCGGCTGGTTCCCGCCGGCTCGGCGCGGGCTGGCGATGGGCATCCGGCAGATGGCCCAGCCGGTGGGGGTCGGCGTCGCCGCGATCACCATGTCCGTGGTCGCCGAGCATCACGGTGTCCATGCCGCGGTGCTGGTGCCGACCCTCGCCACGGCATTGGCGGCCCTGGTCGTCGGGCTGGTCGTCGTGGACCCACCGCGACCGGAGCGGAAGGCGCTGCCCAGCGACAACCCCTACCGCGGCAACGACTACCTCGCTCGCATCCACACGGTCTCGGTGCTGCTGGTGGTGCCGCAGTTCGTGGTGTGGACCTTTGCACTGGTCTGGCTGCAGCAGGACCGCGGCTGGTCGGCCGCGGCGGCCGGCACGATGGTCGCGGTGGCGCAGGTCTTCGGGGCTCTCGGCCGGATCGCCGCAGGCCAGCTCTCCGACATGGTCGCCAGCCGGATGCGGCCGCTGCGCTGGGTCGCGATCGCGGCCGCGCTGGTGATGGCCTTGCTCGGCGCCGCCGCGTCCGTCGGCTCGGCCGTGGCCGTCGTACTGATGATCGCGGCCACGGTGCTCACCGTCGCCGACAACGGTCTGGCGTTCACGGCCGTCGCGGAGCGAGCCGGGCCGTTCTGGTCGGGACGCGCACTGGGGATCCAGAACACCGCGCAGTTCCTCACCAGCTCGATCGTGCCGCCTGTCGGCGGCCTGGCCGTCACCGCGCTCGGCCTCCCCGCGGCGTTCGCACTGGCCGCGGTCTTCCCGGTGCTCGCCGCGCCACTGGTCCCGGTGCGCGAGGAACGCCCGCCGAACTAGAAGTTACCAGCGGGTAAGATGCTTTTCACGCCACCGCCTGCTGCGGCCGAGGGACATCACCCCTAGTAGGCTGTCGCGACTAAAGCGCGTGGTAGCGCGGTGTCCGGGTGCGTGCCTCGCAAGGCGCCGGCGCGAAGGCAGGCCGGTGGCCTGTCGAGCGTCGGCAACGCCGCGAGGTGCGTGCCCGGGCGCCGCGATAGCAGCGAATTAGCCGCGACGGTCTACTAGGGTGGTGAACCGCTCGCTGGTGGCAAGCGAGCCGCTGAACCTTGACGAGGAGCCTCTCCCGATGCTGCAGACGATCGCGATCGTTGTGTGCCTCGCCGTCACGCTCGTGACGGCGTATCTCGTGGTCCGGGCCGTCCGCTCGATGGTCGGTGTGCTCCGGCTCGGTCAGCCGGCCGTCGGCCGCACCGACAACCCCGGCGCGCGCACCTGGACGATGGTCAAGGAGACCTTCGGCCACACCCGGATGTTCCAGTGGCGCTGGGTCGGCGTCATGCACTGGTTCGTCTACTTCGGCTTCCTCATCCTCTCCTCGGCCGTCGCCACCGGCTTCGTGCAGCTGTTCAAGCCGGAGTGGCAGCTGCCGATCATCGGCCACTGGTTCGTCTTCGAGTGGGTCTGCGAGTTCATCGGCGCGCTGTCGACGATCGGCATCGTCTTCCTCATCGTCTACCGGCAGATGCACAAGCCCGCCCGCGAGGGTCGCAAGTCCCGCTTCTTCGGCTCCACCTTCTGGCAGGCCTACTTCGTCGAGTTCATGGCGCTGCTGGAGGGCGCCGCCATCCTCTTCATCCGCGGCGCCGAGCAGAAGCTCGAGCTGCTCCACGACCCGCTCTCGGAGAAGGTCACCAACTTCCACTTCCCGATCTCCCACCTCCTCGGCGGGATGTACGGCGACAGCGAGCACGCGCTGCGCAACACCGTCATCGTCATCGCCGCGATCAAGGTGCTCTCCGCGCTGATCTGGCTCGACGTGATCGCGCTCAACCTGACCATGGGCATCGCCTGGCACCGCTTCACCGCCTGGCCCAACATCTGGTTCAAGCGCGAGTCGGTCGCCCGCCCCGACGGCGCCACCACCGCCCTGGGCGCGCTCAAGCCGCTGGTCTCCGGCGGCAAGGTGATCACTCTCGACGACGTCGACGACCTCGACGAGGACGCCAAGCTCGGCGTCGGCTCGATCGAGGACTTCGCCTGGAAGGGCATCCTCGACTTCACCACCTGCACCGAGTGCGGCCGCTGCCAGTCCCAGTGCCCCGCCTGGAACACCGACAAGCCGCTCTCCCCCAAGCTGCTGGTGATGAGTATGCGGGAGGCCGCCTACGCCAAGGCGCCGTACCTCCAGGCCGCCGACCCCGAGGCCGCGGCCGCCGCGTCGCCGGAGCTGGCACTGGAGGCCGAGCGGCCGCTGGTCGGCAAGGTCGAGGACGGCGAGTGGTTCTACAACCCGCCGTCGGGCGCGGCCGTCATCGACGAGGACGTGCTGTGGTCGTGTACGTCGTGCGGCGCCTGCGTGCAGCAGTGCCCGGTCGACATCGAGCACGTCGACCACATCGTCGACATGCGCCGCTACCAGGTGCTCGTCGAGTCCAGCTTCCCCGCCGAGCTCAACGGCCTCTTCCGCGGCCTGGAGAACAACGGCAACCCGTGGAACATGTCCTCGCGGGCCCGGCTGGACTGGGCCAAGGACCTGCCGTTCGAGGTCAAGGTCGTCGGCGCTCCGTCTGATCAAGGGGGCATCGAGTCGCTCGACGAGGTGGACTGGCTGTTCTGGGTCGGCTGCGCCGGCGCCTACGAGGACCGCGCCAAGAAGACCACTCGCGCCGTCGCCGAGCTGCTCGACCTGGCCGGTATCTCCTTCGGCGTGCTGGGCAACGGCGAGACCTGCACCGGCGACTCCGCCCGGCGCGCCGGCAACGAGTTCGTCTTCCAGGCTCTGGCCCAGCAGAACGTGGAGACGTTCAAGGAGTTCCGGGTGAAGAAGGCGGTCACCACGTGTGCCCACTGCTTCAACACGCTGCGCAACGAGTACCGCGAGTTCGGCATCGAGCTTGAGGTCGTCCACCACACCCAGCTGCTCAACCAGCTCGTCCGCGAGGGTCGCCTCACGCCGGTCGCCACCGGAGCCGGCGCCCACAAGCGGTCGATCACCTACCACGACCCCTGCTACCTCGGTCGCCACAACGGCGTCTACACCCCGCCGCGCGAGCTGCTGCAGATCCTGCCGGGAGCCGACTACGTCGAGATGCCACGCAACTCCGAGCGCTCCTTCTGCTGCGGCGCCGGCGGGGCCCGGATGTGGATGGAGGAGCGGCTCGGCGAGCGGATCAACCGCAACCGCACCGACGAGGCGGTGGCCACCGGCGCCGACCAGATCGCGGTGGGCTGCCCGTTCTGCCGGGTGATGCTCTCCGACGGACTCACGGCCGCCCAGGCCGACGGCACCGCCCGCGAGGAGGTCGAGGTCCTCGACGTCGCGCAGCTGCTGCTCGCCTCGGTGAAGGGTGAGCAGGCGACCAAGCTGCTGCCCGGTCAGGTCGGCTCGGCTGCTCCCGCCGCAGCGACCGCCGCTGCCGAGGCGGTCGCCGAGACCGTCACCGCCCCCGACCCTGTGCCCGACGCGGGGGGCTCCTCGCTCTTCGACACCCCCGCTCCGGCCGAGCCTGCTGGTGGGTCGCTCTTCGACACGCCGACCCCGGCCGAGCCTGCCGCGGGTGGGTCACTCTTCGACACGCCGGCCCCGGAGGCCGCGCCGCCGGCCCCGGAGGCCAAATCCGGCGGGTCGCTCTTCGACGTCCCCGCCGACACCCCGACCGAGCCGGCCGCTCCCGCCGGCGGCGGATCCCTGTTCGACATCCCGGCGGAGCCCGCGCCGGCGGCTCCCCCCGAGTCGCCGGCGTCACCGGCACCTGCGGCCGACCTGGGCATGGGCGGCTCGCTCTTCGACATCCCGGCAACACCGGCCGCCGAGTCCGCGTCCAGCGAGGCCGCAACTGCCTCGCCTGCGCCGACCGATCCTGCAGCCGCCCCGGCAGCGCCCGCCGCCCCGCAGCCGGCGCTGGACCTGTCGGGCTCACTGTTCGACATCCCGACGCAGCCTGTGGTGGAGACCCCAGCCCCGACGCCGACCACGCCCGAGCCGGTCGCCGCCGAGCCAGCACCCGCCGAGCCAGCACCCGCCGAGGCGGAACCCTCCGAGGCGGAACCCTCCGAGGCGGAACCCTCCGAGGCGGAACCCTCCGAGCCAGCACCCGCCGAGGCGCCGACGGCGGCTGCCGCCCCAGCCCCGTCGGCCGGCGGGGTGGCGTCGGCGCCGCACACCGACGTCGACATCGAGGCCGTCGGGTCGCTCTTCGACATCCCGGCGCCCGAGGGTGCCGTTGTCGCTGCACCGGTGCCCGTCACCGAGCCGACCGTGGCGCCGGCCCTCGACACCGCCTCGACTCCTGAGGAGACCGCTCCGGCAACTGCCGCGACCGAGCCGGTGGCCGACACGGCGACGATCTTCGAGGACGCACCTGCCGCCGAGACCGCCGACGCCGAACCGACCGAGGCCACCGCACCGGCAGCCACCGCACCGCCCGCAGCCCCGACAGCTCCGGCGGCTCCAGCGGCTCCGGCGGCTCCAGCGGTCCAGTCCTCCGGCGAGGCGCACACCCCACGGACCGACGTCGACATCAACGCCGCGACCTCGCTCTTCGACCTCTGATCAACCCGTAGTGCGGTGGATCCGAGTCAGATAGCGACTCGGATCCAC